>NZ_JBHVGZ010000021.1:140861-143536 GCF_042800355.1 Streptomyces sp. NPDC057623 | reverse complement strand
GCACCCGGTCGGCAAGCGGCAGACACCACGGCCGTCCGATCCGCGGCCCATCGCCACCCCGCTCCCGCACCACCTTCAACAACCGCTCGAACTGCGTCATGCGTAGCCCCGTGAACGTCTCCACCCACAACGACTCAGCCCTCAACACCCCACGCATACAAGGGAAATGCCCAGATCACGGCCTTCTGCAACGCGCTTTAGATCCAGCCAAACGAGACGAAACGCAAACACCGCTAGACGATATTAATATAAACATAGTAAAATCCACCCCATGAGGAACAAGTGGAGACGCCTTTCCATTGCGGGAGCGTCGGCGGTTGCAATATTTTCCGCAACATCGGGAAATGCACAGGCTCTCACCTATGAGGCATCTGCGGCCTGCACTGCAAATCCTGGAGTTAACGGACGGGGGTATTTCGATAATTGGACACATAATTACACCGACATGGAACTGAAGGTAACTGACTACGCCTCAGATGAGCACCATGTAGCCGTACGATTCATTTCAAAGGAAACATTCAGCGGCCCCATCAAGTACTGGACCTGGCGTCACCACTACGGCGGCCTACACACGACCGGCACGTGGACCACCCACGCATCCACTGGGCAAAGCGGACTAAGTCACATCGGCATACAAGCAGCAGTAATGGAAGGCTCAAGGATCGTCAGAAGCTGCACCAGCTGGGCAGTGGAACGGTAGCCGAGATGTAGCGCACAAAGTGAGAAACTTCTGATGTAAAGATCTGGGGCCCGCGGAGGTTCTCAGATGCGCAACGGTCGGGCCTAGTCTCGATCGTTCATGAGGGTCCGTCAGCTTGCTGGCGGACCCTTCTTGCTCGTCCGGTGCGGGCGCCCTCAGCCATCGGATTGCCGCGCCCTTGACGCCAGTGGTGAACGCCTTCCACTCGGTGGGATCGAAGAGAAGGAATGGCCCATTAGGGTCCTTACTGTCTCGTATCCCGCGACCGCCGACAGCTGTGTGTGCCCCCTCTATACAGTCCATGTTCGCCCCCTGCGACGCTGACGAATTCTTGAAGGCAGGGGCGGCTTCCCGGTTCTTGCTCATTCTTCCTGTCCTCCTGAGAGCCTGCTTATTGCCCTCGGGTGAAACGTGAGGCTGTCGCCGAAGGTCCGCCGCTAAGGACGGTTGAAGCGTCGAGCCTGCCTCATGTTCCCCAAGGAGAACTTTGCTTGCGTCAACTCCCTCTCGAGCGATGCACAGTAACCAGCCGCATGGCGAACGTCAGGTTCACGGACGCTGGTAGGCGAATCCCGCACGTGGGACTGCCGCTGCAGCCGAGCCATCTGAGGCAACTGCACAGGACGCCGTGGAGACCGGGCTTCGGAGCGACAGCCGATCACGTACAACGGCGTGCACGTCATCGGAGCGTTGCAGTAGTCCGCCTCTGTATTTCTGTTTTCCTCCCTGTCGCACACCAATGCGCATGCCGATCGTGTCTTCATATAGCCCGACTCGTTGATCCGGTGGGGTGGGGAATCAGCCCTCTGCCCCGGCCGTACAGCCACACCCCCAGCGGAAGGGCAGAACGTGATCAACGACTCGGCGCTACTGGAGTCCAAAAGCCTGCGCGACAGCGTGCTGCAACGAACCGATGTGCTCGACAGAGTCAAGGCGCTGTCGCTGCTGCCGGACGGGATGCATGTGACGACGGCGATGGTGGCAATGTACTTCAGCGTCACCGTGGAGGCGGTCCGGGCCCTCGTGCACGACCATCGAGCTGAGCTGGAATCGAACGGGTATCGAGTTCTGTCAGGCCCAGAACTGAGTGACTTCAAGCAACTCAGTGGCATCCGGTCACGGACACGATCCCTGGCCCTCTTCTCCCGCCGGGCCGTGCTCAACGTCGCCATGCTTCTCCGAGACAGCAAAGTCGCACGTCAGGTGCGCGTGTACCTCCTCGACATGGAGTACGCGGCCCGCACACAGCCTGTGGAAAACCCTCTCCCGACCGACATCACCACCCTTGACGACCGCACCGACCAACTCATCACCCACATCCTCGGCAAGACCGTCGTCCCCCTGTTCAACGCCCTGATCGCCACCGCCGGCCAACACCACCGCGAACTCATCGAACTCCGCGAGGACATCGAGAGCGTCGAACGGAGGCTGTGCTGGCATCACCGGCGGATCAGCACCCTGGAAGGAGATGCTCCGAGGGATCAGGTCAGGGCATCCATCGCAGCCATGACGTGGCAGGCGTTCGAGCGTCACGTCGCCGATCTGCTGCGCCGGGACGGCTGCACGGACGTCGTCGTACGGCAGGCCCGCACCGACCGGGGCATCGACATCACCGGACACGCGGCCGACGGCCGTACCTTGGCCGTCCAGTGCAAGAACCGGACCGGTCGTGTGTCCGTCCCAAGCGCCGAGATGCAGAAATTCGCTGGAGCGGCACGTGCCATCGGCCAGGTGGATATCGCGCTGTTCGTCGCCACGTGCAAATTCAGTAGCGAGGCCCAAGCGATCGCCGACCTGAGCGGAGTCATCACCGTGAATCGTGACGAGTTGGAGGCGTGGAGCTCAGGAGCGCGTCTCAAAGCGCTGCGATAGGCGGAGCATGGCGGAGGGTTGCAGGCGCCAAAGCAAGGTTTTTCTTTCCGGTCCCCTCACTCTCACAGACAGGGACCCTCCAAGAGGGCGCCCGCCCGCTGTC
>NZ_JBHVGZ010000021.1:0-140851 GCF_042800355.1 Streptomyces sp. NPDC057623 | reverse complement strand
GGGGGGGTGGGGGGGGGGGGGTGGGGGGTGGTGTCGGAGGGGGGGGGGGGGGGGGGGGGGGGGGGGGGGCGGGAGGAGGAAGGGGGGGGTTGTGCCTTCACCCCTCCGCCATGCTAGAGGAAATGGGCCCTCGAAGGGAGCCCCTGTCAGCGTTCTGGGCCGGGATTTTGCTCCGTCATTTCACTGTTTCCAGCGATGACTCTTCGCACATCGACATTGAGATCCTTTATGGTCGCACGGGCTCGCACCAGCAGATCTCGGTGCTCTTCGAGGGCAACCTTCTGCTCCTCGGTTTCCACAGCCTTCCAGCTTTCGAGGAACATCGAATCCTGCTTGCACCGGACATCGTCCTCGGCGGTGCGCACTTCTTCTGCTGACGGCTTGGTCAGATCGACCCACGAGGGCGGGGCGTCCTTCAGATTCCACGCCGGCTTCTCAATCACTTCTTCCGGGGTGTTGTAGCGGTACCCCGCTTCACTCATGCACTGGCTCCACTTCCGTGCAGCCCTCTTGACGATCTCGCTGTCGCGCGCTTCCTTCCAGGCCGACAACGCCACACGATCGACTTCGTCGGAGTAGGGGACGCTGAGCCCCTTCATGCCCAGAGTGCGATACGCGGAACCCCGGCACCCGCCCTGCGGGACCTTCTTTCCGCCACTTCGCGAGACCTCCCCGGTGTAGACCTTGCGCGTCTCCTCCGGTATGCCGGCCGTCCGCTCGCGTGACTTCTCACGGGCCTGACCGATCTCGGTCCAGCTCATTCCCTCGGGAGCCGGGGGGCTGTAGCCGAACTTGCCCACGAACCTCTCGTCCGCCACGCCATAACGGCGCGACGCCGCCGTGGCGGCGCCGGCTGGATCCACCGGTTCGGGCCAGGACCCACCGAATCCCTCGACACACTTCTTCGCAAGCACATAGATCGCGTCTTCAAAATCGTGCTTCTGTGCCTGAGTGAGGCTGTAGGTATCGAGCGGCAGTTCCGGTGCGGCGCCTCGGTAGAGCCCGGGCTCCGGCTTGATCGTCACAGCGGAAGAGGATGCTCCGCTATCCGGTGACTGGTCTGTGGTACACCCCGAAAGAACTGCTATAGCTGCGAGAAACAGTGTCGCTGTAGAACTTCTTTTCATGGAAAGTGACCTGCTCATCACCGATGCGTACAGAGAACTGCGGCCTGCTCCACAGAGCAGGCCGCAGTCGATGGTCTGTGTGCTACCTGTCAGTACGGGCAGGTGGAGTTGCTGGCAAAGCAGTGCGAGCTCCAGGAGTTGTCCTCGCTGAGGTCTCCCCAGTTCTCCTTGGTGCCGGGCGCCTGGCCCAGGCCCAGTCCGCTGTAGTTCGCGAACTGCCAGAAGTAGACACGGGTGTCCGGGTCACGGTTCCAGGTGGAGTTCACGGTGTTGTCGATGCCGACGTTGGTCCCGTAATACGTGCCGGTGTACGTCGGCTTGCTGTAGAGCGTGTCATAGACACGGCCCGTGGTATTCGAGGCGTCGTAGAGACAGACCTCACCGCCGTTCGAGCTTTCGCACACGCCGTTGTAGCTACCGGCGGAAGCAGTTCCGGAGAACACGCCGACAGCGAGAGATGCGGTCACTGCCGCAACGGAAAGACGACGGAGCACAGCCATTCAAGCCCCCGAGAATGTGAAGGGTCGGGTAAGGAATTGTGCAGCCCGACAATATGACAGGCCCCGACGCAAGATCAACCAATTTTCGAAAGCTCGTCCGAGATTCCCCTGGGGGTCGCACCCTTTTGTGCCTGAATGACCCGTCCTGAACTAAAGGAATCTACGGATCCGCATAATGCGGAATGCAAAATTCCTTATTCGCGGGAGTCAGACGTCACTGAAAATGGGTTCGAAGTTCCGGGCGGACATCAGCGAAAGCCGATCGCGCCCGCGTCACCGCAGTTCCTGCGGCGGCGTCCGCTGCTCGTCCACCTTCTCCACCCGCTCCAGCTCGCCCCACACGATGTACCGGTACCGGCTCGTGTACACCGGCGTGCACGTCGTCAGCGTGATGTAGCGGCCCGCCTTCGTCTTCCCCGACTCCTTCGGGACGGCGGACAGGACCTTGACGTTGTACTTCGAGGTCTCGGGAAGGATGCCGTAGACCTTGTAGACGTACCACTTGTCCTTCGTCTCGAAGACGATCGGGTCGCCCTTCTCGATCTTGTGGATGTTGTGGAACTCCGCTCCGTGACCGTCACGGTGGGCGGCGAGGGAGAAATTGCCCTTCTTCCCCGAGGACGGCAGGGTCGCCTTGACCGGGTCGGTGTAGTAGCCGGCGACGCCGTCGTTGAGGATCTTCGACGACGTGCCCTTCTCGACCAGGATGTCGTCCCCGCTCATCGAGGGCACGTGCAGGAAGCCGATGCCGTTCTTGGAGTCGAACTCCGCGGGACGACCGGAGTCCTCCTCGTCCTGGTGGGCCCAGATGTCACGGACCTTGTCGGCCTGCTTGCTCGCCTCACGGTCGGCGATGACGTTCGTCCACCACAGGGAGTAGACGACGAACAGGCCCAGTACCAGGCCCGCCGTGATGAGGAGTTCGCCGAACACGCTGACCGCCGTCGCGATCCGGCCCATGCCGCGGCGGCGGGGCGGGGGGCGCCGGGACGCGGGGGCCGCCGTGTGCTCTTCCGTACCGTCGGTGGTGGCTGCCACTTTTCAATCTGCCCTTAACTGACGAGCGCATCCGGCTTGCCCTTGCTGCGCGGCCGTTCCTCGACCATCTTGCCCCAGACGATCAACCGGTACTTGCTGGTGAACTCCGGCGTACACGTGGTGAGTGTGATGTAGCGGCCCGGACCGGTGAAACCCGACCCCGGCGGAACCGGCTCCAGCACGCTCACGTTGCTCGGCGACGTCACCGGGAGGATCGAGGCCATCTTGTACACGTAGTACTTGTCCTGCGTCTCCACGACGATCGCGTCGCCCTGGGCGAGCCGGTTGATGTACCGGAACGGTTCACCATGAGTGTTGCGATGCCCGGCCAGCCCGAAGTTGCCGGACTTGGCGTCCGGCATCGGCGTCTTCAGCTTGCCCTCGCCGTAGTGGCCGACCATGCCCCGGTCGAGCACCTTCTTGTTGCTGATGCCCTCGGCGATCGGGACCACGACATCCAGCTTGGGGATGTGCAGGATGGCGAAGCCCTGCCCCGGCTCGAAGCTCCCGGGGCTGCGCTTACCGCTCGCCCAGTCGTCCTGAAGGCTGCTGGCTTCCCTGTCCGCCTGCGCGTGCGCCCGGACGTTCGTCCACCACAGCTGGTAGCTCACGAACAGCAGCATCAGCACGCCGGTGGTGATGAACATCTCGCCGATCGCCCGGCTGGCGAGGACGCCCGGACTGGGCTTGCGCGCCTTGGCCTGCCTGCGTGCCTCCACGCGCGAAAGCGGGGCGTCGGAGCCCTCCGAACCCGTCTCGGCGGCCTCCGACGTCTCCCGGGAGCCCCCATGGCGCCCGTGACGCCGCTTGGCGGCCTTTCTGCGGGCCGCACGGCCACCCGTCGGGGTTCCTGTGGCGGAAGCGGCGGAAGAGGCGGCAGAAGCCGATATGGAGTCACCGGTGGGTGGCGGATCCGGTATCCGCAGAGCCACGGTCTCGTCGTCGGCGGGCGGTATGTACGGCTCCGCGTACGGCTCTTCGGATACCGCGGGTTCCTCAGCGCGGTGCCCATCGGCCCCGTATCCCCCCGCCCCGTACGCCTCGGTGCCGTAGATGTCACCGGCGTGGCCATGGCCGTCACTGCCGTAACCGTCGGCGCGGTGTCCCTCGGATACCTGCGCCCGCGCGACGTGGTCCTCCCCGCCGTACCACTCCCCGAGCGCACCGGGCCCCTCGTACGGCTGCTGGCCGTACGAGCCGCCCTGGTCGCCGGCGCCGCCGTAGGAGTCCGTGAAGGACTCCCCGTAGGAGGCGCCGGACTCGCGCTCGGGGCGCAGCGCGGTCACGCCGTGGCCCTGCCCACCACCGGGGCGAGCCCCGCCGACCTCGCCACCGCACCCTGATCGCCGCACTCCACCAGCCAGTTGGCCAGCATCTGGTGCCCGTGCTCGGTCAGTACCGACTCGGGATGGAACTGCACACCCTCGACGGGCAGTTCACGGTGGCGCAGACCCATGATGATGCCGTCGTGCGTACGCGCGGTCACCTCCAGCTCGGCCGGCACCGTCCCCGGCTCGGCCGCGAGCGAGTGGTAGCGGGTCGCCGTGAAGGGCGTCGGCAGACCCGCGAAGACGCCCTTGCCCCCGTGCTCGACCAGCGAGGTCTTGCCGTGCAGCAGCTCCGGCGCACGGTCCACGACACCGCCGTACGCCACCTGCATCGACTGCATGCCGAGACAGACGCCGAAGACGGGCACCCCGGTCGAGGCGCAGTGACGCACCATCTCGACGCAGACCCCGGCCTCCTCGGGCGTCCCCGGGCCCGGCGACAGCAGCACGCCGTCGAAGCCGTCCTGGGCGTGCGCGGTCGACACCTCGTCGTTGCGCAGCACCTCGCACTCGGCGCCCAGCTGGTAGAGGTACTGGACCAGGTTGAAGACGAAGCTGTCGTAGTTGTCCACGACGAGGATGCGCGCGCTCACTGGTTGTCCACCGTCACATCGTTGAAGGGCAGCAGCGGTTCGGCCCACGGGAAGACGTAGTTGAACAGGACGTAGACCACGGCCACGACCAGAGCGAGCGAGATCAGCGCCCTCACCCACGCACTCCCCGGCAGATGCCGCCAGATCCAGCCGTACATGCCGTCCCTTCCGTCGCACCACGGCACCAGACTCACGCCGTACAGCCAACAGACTAACGGCGCAACGCCTCCGGTTTCCCGGCCTCCACAGGCTGGGTGGAGTCCAGATGCGCCCACACGATCAGACGGTGGCTGTGCCCCCACTCCGGATCACACGTGGTCAGGGTCAGATAGCGGCCCTCACGCGTGTACCCCGACTTACGGGGCACAGCGTCGATCACCTCAATGTCCGCGGGCAGGGTTTTGTAGGGGCCTTTGTCGATCCGATACGTGAACCAGGTGGTCCCGTCGGTCAGGACCACGGCGTCACCGGGGCGCAGCCGCGGGAAGTCCTTGAAGGGATCGCCGTACGTACGCCGGTGGCCGGCGACCGAGAAGTTGCCCTTCTGGCCCAGCTGGGCGGTGGCCGCGTAGTGGCCGAGGCCCTTCTTGAGGGTCTTGGTGGCGGTGCCCTCGAGTACCGGCTTGTTCCACGTGAAACCAAGGCGCGGGATGTACATGATCGCGAAGGGCTTGTCCGCGGTGTAGGGGGCGGGCTTCGGCGGACCCGCCTGCGTGCCCTCGCCCTGACCGGCCTCGCTGCCGGGAGCCGCGGCTGTCGGGCGAACAGCCCCCTGTGCCCACTGCTCCTGTAACCGGTCGATCTGGTCGTCCATGACGTGGTCGGCCTTCACGCCGGTCCAGAACAGCACATAGACGACGAACAGGACGATGACGGTGCCGACGGTGATGCACAGTTCGCTGACGGTCCTGACGACGACGCGCACCGGCAGCTCCAGAGAGGCTCACTCCACGGGCTTGGCGTACTCCAGATCCACTGTGCCGGAGTAACCCGGCAGAGTCACCGTCCCGTCCTCGGTGACTTTCCAGCCGAGGCCGTAGACGTTGACGTAGACCATGTAGTTCTGGATCGCCTTCGAGGCAGCGAGCGCCTGCTGCATCCTCTCCGGGTCACCGACCGCCGTGATCTTGTACGGCGGTGAGTAGACCCGGCCCTGGAGGATCAGGGTGTTGCCCACGCAGCGCACCGCGCTGGTGGAGATCAGCCGCTGGTCCATGACCTTGATGCCCTTGGCGCCGCTCTGCCACAGCGCGTTCACCACGGCCTGGAGGTCCTGCTGGTGGATCACCAGGTAGTCGGGCTGCGGCTCGGGATATCCGGGCAGCTTGGCGGTGGCGTCCGGCGGGGCGTCGTTGAGCGTGACCGAGATCGCCTCGCCCGACAGCTTCTGCGTCCCCGCGTTCTTCTCCAGCGCCGCCAGCTTGGCGTCCTCGGCCTTGGTACTGCCGTCGTCGCGCTCGGCCAGCGCCTCCACGTCGTCACGCAGGACCGCGTTGGACTCGTTGAGCTGGCCGTTCTTGTGGCTGCGCTCCTGGATGAGGTCCGAAAGCTTCAGCAACGAGGCGTCCGTGCGGATGTTGGTGCCCTTGGCCGTGTTGAAACTGGTGAAGAAAATGAGCCCGGCGAGAGCGAAGACGGCCGCGGTCAACACCCGCACCGGCCGAAATCGGCCACGGACAGGACTGGATCCCGTCCCGGGGGAGTCGGCAGAATTGCTCAACGTACCCTTATCTCCTTCGGCGCCGCGGAAGCACTACGCTAACGGACGCCCGGGGGAGCAATCAGAGTCCCCTTGTACGCTGCCCCCGAGCCAGCCACAGTTCCCTGCGCGGCCACGCAGCGCATCGACAGGAGAGACCCTCGTGCCGAAGTCACGTATCCGCAAGAAGGCCGACTACACGCCGCCGTCGTCGAAGCAGGCGACCGCCATCAAGCTGAACAGCCGCGCCTGGGTCGCGCCCGTGATGCTGGCCATGTTCCTCATCGGTCTGGCCTGGATCGTCGTCTTCTACGTGACCGACGGTTCGCTGCCCATCGACGCTCTGGGCAACTGGAACATCGTGGTGGGCTTCGGCTTCATCGCCGCCGGATTCGGCGTCTCCACGCAGTGGAAGTAGCCGCCGAACGGGCGGTCACTTCGCGGTGAACGCAGCTCTGCCCAGGGCTATCCGCTGAGTTATCCACAGCCGTTTTCCACAGTGTTGAAAAAGAAAGACGATCTGTGGATAACTCATCGAAGGTTGACGCCGGTGTGACGGAAGTACCGGTCGGACACCCGTAACCGAAAACCTGTTCGCCCCCTGTCTGACCTGCGGAAACGCGGGTCGCTGACAGGGGGCACAGTTGTTCCCGCACAGTGTGCACAAGATCCGGCACCCGCTGTGGACAACAGCGGGGCTCACGTGGAAGAAGGCCGCGCTCAGGTGAGCTGGGCAGTCCTGAGCAGGGTCAGCAGGACCACGACGGCCAGTACGAGCGCGGACGTGCCGTACTGCACGAGAGCGCGGTGCTCGCGGGGGGCGTGGACCATCGCGTAACCCGTGATGACACCGGCGACGAGGCCACCGATGTGGGCCTGCCAGGAGATGTTGAACCCCGGGCTGAAGGTGAAGATCAGGTTGATCACCAGCAGGGCGATGATCGGCCGCATGTCGTAGTTGAGCCGCCGCATCAGCACGGCGGTGGCGCCGAACAGGCCGAAGACGGCACCGGAGGCGCCGAGTGTGGCCGTGGCCGGAGGGGTCAGCAGATAGGCAAGGGCACTGCCCGCCAGACCCGAGACGAGATAGACCGTGAGATAGCGGGCTCGGCCGAGGGCCGCTTCGAGGGGGCCGCCGAGGAACCACAGGCTGAGCATGTTGAAGCCGATGTGCCACGGCGCCTCGTGCGTGAACATCGAGGTGACCAGGCGGTACCACTCGCCTCCCGCGACGCCCTCGGTGGGCGTGTACGGCGCCGGCGGCCATGCGCCGCGGAGGACAAGGTCGTTCAGGAGTGCGTTGCTGGTCTGGACGGCGATGAAGACCGCCAGGTTGATCCCGATGAGGATCTTGGTGAGCAGGCGGGGGTCGGCGGTGACGGTGCCCCCGGCGATGGTGCGGGGGCGGGAGGCGCTGGGAGCATGTCCGGTACCGGAGCCGCCGCGGACGCAGTCGGGGCACTGGAAGCCGACGGAAGCGCTGACCATGCATTCGGGGCAGATCGGACGCTCGCAGCGGGTGCAGCGGATGCCGGTCTCGCGGTCCGCGTGGCGGTAGCAGACGGGCAGGCTCTGGGCGTCCTGCGGGCTGCCTGCCGGCTGGTCCATGAGGTCCCCTAGGTCGTCGTACGCGATGCGCGTCCCAGCACACCGCCCCGCTCATCCTTACGGACGAGCGGGGCGTTTGGTTCCCTGCGGGAGGTGTCGGACTCAGCCTTCGCGGGTCTCGACGACGACCGACTCGATGACGATGTCCTTCACCGGGCGGTCGGTGCGCGGGTTGGTCTGTACGGTCGCGATGGCGTCGATGACCTTCTGGCTGGCGGGGTCGGTGACCTCGCCGAAGATCGTGTGCTTGCGGTTCAGCCAGGTCGTCGGGGAGACGGTGAGGAAGAACTGGGAGCCGTTGGTGCCTGGTCCGGCGTTGGCCATGGCGAGCAGGTACGGCTTGTCGAAGCGGAGGTCCGGGTGGAACTCGTCCTGGAACTGGTAGCCGGGGCCGCCGGTGCCGTTGCCCAGGGGGTCACCGCCCTGGATCATGAAGCCGCTGATGACGCGGTGGAAGACCGTGCCGTCGTAGAGCTTGGCCGTGGACTTCTCCCCGGTGGTGGGGTTCGTCCACTCACGCTCGCCCTGGGCGAGTTCGACGAAGTTCTTGACCGTGATCGGCGTGTGGTTCGGGAAGAGCCGGACCTCGATGTCGCCTTGGTTGGTCTTCAGGGTGGCGTACAGCTGCTCGGCCACGATCTGCCTTCCGTTGTCTTCCTGTGACCCCCCGATCCTCGCACGGACCGCGTCGCCCGTCGCCCGGCACTCGTTCACCCGCACGCAACCGGGCTGATTGCTTGCAGAAAACCCATCGAGTCGGTCCGTGGCGGGGGCGAGACGGAGAGAACCGTGGCATTGTCGACGACAAGCCACCGTTGCCCCGCATTGGTCCGTTATTGCACTTGATCAAGCACATCGGCACCCATATGCCCGCCCTCACATGCCGCAAAGTGGTCCGACAGGCATGATCCGTAAAAGGGTGGAAAGTCGAAATACCGTACGCCACCGAGGAGGAGGAACCCGTGACCCGCATCGACAGCGTGCGCGCCGCGACCGGCTCGGCGAAGGACAGCGTGCTGCACGCCGCGGAAGTGGTGGCGCCCTACGCCGACACCGCCAGGGACAGGGCCACGCACTACGCACACGAGGCACGCGTACGGCTCGCGCCGAAGATGACGCAGGCCACCGAGCAGGCCCGTACACATGTGCCGCCGAAGGTCGACCACGCCGCCCATGAGGCTGCCGTCCGCACCCGTAAGGCTGCCCGGCAGGCCGCCGACTACTCCCGACCAAGGCTGGAGCAGGCGGTGGCCGCGGCCGGGCCCGTCAGGGACGAGGCCACCGCGCGCGGTGTCGCCGCTATGGCCGCGCTACGCGGTCAGGTCTCGCCGAAGGAGATCCAGAAGCTGGTCCGCAAGCATCAGCGGCGTGCCAAGGCCGGCCGTGCCGCGAAGGTGCTGGCGGTGCTCGGCGTCCTCGCGGGCGGCACTTTCGCCGCCTGGAGGTGGTGGGACAAGCAGGCCAACCCTGACTGGCTGGTCGAGCCTCCCGCCGCGACCGAGGTTCCCGAGTCGGGCCATCTCACGTCGGTGGACGGCAGCGGCCAGTCCGTCCTCGACCCCGAGGTCCAGGCGAAGGAAGCCGAGGAGGAGGCCGCCCGGCGCGACGACGGCCGGTGATGTGAGGGCGGGGATGTGGGGGCCGGGGATGACCCGGAAGTCGAATTGTGGTGGGGGGGGGGGGGTTTGGGGTTCCCCCCCCCCACAGCGATGTTTCACGTGGAACATCGGCCGTGTCCGTGGCCGTACCGCGCCCGCGGCGCCATCCCGGCGAGTGTTTACGCCCTTCCGCACGATGACGTTTGCAACGGCCCGCGTGTGCAAGTCCCGCACAGATTTCCCTGACGGACCGCGTCTTTCCGATTACCCGATTGCGTTAGTGCCAGCTCACACAAGGCCTCCATGCCCTGGAGCACCCCTGACATCCTCCCGACCAGCTCCGCGACCACCCTGCGGGCTCCGCCCACCTCGCCCGTTTGCGCAAATATCTGCAATGGCACCACTGGCCACCCGCGTGACGCACGTCACTCAGCGAGATGCGTCCACTGGAGTCCGGGCATGCAAAGACCGGCCAGAGGCCACGAGGCGTCTGACCGGTCCGAGGTGTGGAGCCTAGGGGAGTCGAACCCCTGACATCTGCCATGCAAAGACAGCGCTCTACCAACTGAGCTAAGGCCCCGGAAGAGGTGCGTCCGACGGAAGAACCACGTACCGACGGGCGTCGCAGACCAGAGTACCGGGTCGTCCCCCGTATCTCGCAAAAAGATTGGGGGTCCCGATGAACGACCACTCTCCGTAAGATGCTCGGCGTGGTTCGCTACAGCGAACCACAGTTTTTGGGGAAGCGATGGGGAGACGCAATGGACGCCGCACAGCAGGAAGCCACCGCAAGAGCGCGGGATCTGCAGCGGAACTGGTACGGGGAGCCGCTGGGGACGCTCTTCCGTAAGCTCATCGACGATCTTGGTCTCAACCAGGCTCGTCTCGCGGGGGTACTGGGCCTGTCCGCACCGATGCTGTCGCAGCTGATGAGCGGTCAGCGGGCGAAGATCGGCAATCCCGCCGTGGTCCAGCGGGTGCAGCTGCTGCAGGACCTGGCGGGGCAGGTCGCGGACGGCAGCGTGAGCGCGGCGGAGGCCACCGAGCGCATGGAAGAGATCAAGAAGTCACAGGGGGGCTCGGTGTTGAGCAACACGACGCAGACGACGAGCAGTTCGGGCGCGCCCACGGTCAAGCGGGTGGTCCGTGAGATCCAGTCGCTGCTGCGGTCGGTCGCGGCCGCGGGAGACATCATCGAGGCGGCGGACACTCTCGCCCCCAGCCACCCGGAACTGGCAGAGTTCCTCCGGGTGTACGGCGCCGGCCGCACCTCCGACGCGGTCACGCACTACCAGTCCCACCAGAGCTGACCCCGAGGCCCGGTCGCCGAAGGGGGTTCGGCGACCGGGCCGACGGCCTACGTCCTGAGCGGCACGAGGGGTCGTGCCGCTCATCGGCTGGGTCACGCGGGTCCGCCCGCGCGCGGGCTGATCACGACGGGCACGACGAGGGTGTGTCTCTGTCCGTGGAAGGCACGAACGCGGTTCAGCGAGGGGGAGTCGTATCGCTCGTCGAGGGGGAGGCAAGGGGGTAACCGAAGGGGGAGGAGCGACGCACAACCATGGGTGAGGTCTTCGCCGGCCGGTACGAACTGGTCGACCCGATCGGGCGCGGCGGCGTCGGTGCCGTCTGGCGTGCCTGGGACCACCGCCGTCGGCGGTATGTGGCCGCCAAGGTGCTCCAGCAGAGCGACGCGCACTCGCTGCTGCGATTCGTCCGTGAACAGGCCCTCCGGATCGATCACCCCCATGTGCTCGCCCCCGCCAGCTGGGCCGCCGACGACGACAAGGTCCTGTTCACCATGGACCTGGTGGCCGGCGGTTCGCTGGTCCATCTCGTCGGCGACTACGGCCCCTTGCCGACCTCTTTCGTCTGCACGCTCCTCGACCAACTCCTCGCGGGGCTGGCCGCGGTGCACGCGGAGGGTGTCGTCCACCGTGACATCAAGCCCGCCAACCTGCTCCTCGAAGCCACCGGCACCGGCCGGCCTCGGCTGCGCCTGTCCGACTTCGGCATCGCCATGCGGCTGGGTGAGCCCCGCCTGACCGAGACCAACCTCGTGGTGGGAACCCCTGGCTATCTCGCGCCCGAGCAACTCATGGGTGCGGAACCGGACTTCCCCGCCGACCTGTTCGCCGTGGGACTCGTCGCCCTGTATCTGCTGGAAGGCGCCAAGCCTGACGTAAAAGCGCTCGTGCAGTACTTCGCCGAGCACGGAACTCCCGGTGCGCCCACGGGCATTCCCGAACCGCTGTGGCAGGTCGTGGCCTCGCTGTTGCAGCCGGATCCGCAGGCGCGGTTCCGCTCTGCCACAGGGGCGCGCAAGGCCCTCGCCTCGGCCGCCGAGCTGCTGCCGGAGCCCGGTCCCGACGACGAGCTCATCGAGATCTTCGACCAGATCGGGCCCCTGCCCACGGGGTTCGAGGCGGGCGGGCCGCTGAAACGCGCGCCTGGAGTCGATGGGGACACGGGTGGCCGGCGGCAGTTCGGCGCGGGCTCGGGGACCTCCGGGTCCTGGCCTACGGGCACCGGGTCGATGGCGCCCGGCACCGGTTCCTCGGCCGCCGGCACCGACTCGGCACCGAGGGCCACCGCATCGAGTGATCCGCGCCAGGGCGTGGCCGCGTCGGCCCCGGCCTCCGAGGAATCGTCCGTCTCCTCGCGGTCCGGCCCCGGGGATGGACGCCCCAACATGTCGGACACCGGCAGCTTCCAGCTGCCGCCTCCGCAGGCCACCGCCTCCTCCCCGCAGACTCGGACACCCCCGCCCCCGCCACCGGCACAGCCGCCCCCGGCACAGGCACAGGCACGCGTGCAGAGCCATGCACAGGGCCAGGCTCACCAGGACGCGCAGCATCGCGCGCCCCTCACCTCCCCCTACGACACCACTCATGTCCTGTCCTCCTCCCCACCACGCGCACCGCAGTACCCGACCCAGCCCCCGACGCCGGTGCAACACCAACGCGTCGATGCCTCTACTGCCTCGTACACCGCTCAGAACCCGCAGGTTCCACTTTCGGCGCCCTCGAACGCGCAGCCGCACCGACGCGGCGGCCACCGCGCCGCCCGCCGCCGGGCCCATGGCCTCGCACGGCGCCGTCCCGGCCCGCCCGCCAAGGTGGCCGTACCGCTCCTGCTGCTGGCGCTGGCCTGCTACGCCGTGGGTTTCTGGGCGCTGACCCGCATCTGAGGCGCGCCGCGGGCCCGCCGTTGCTAGAGGGCTCCAGCCCTCCGCCGCGCCACCACCGTCCACACCCCCAGCACCACCAGCACCGCGGTCCCCGCGCCGATCCCGCTCACCGCGAGCACGGTCATGGCAGCGTCACCGCCGCTCCCGGACCCGGCCCCGCCTCCAGTGGCAGCCCAATCGCCTGTGCCGGCCTGAATGACGTCCCGCGGCTCAGGCACCCCCGCGTAGGCGGGACCGGGCTGCGCCGCGCCCTCCAACCGCACGCGCAACGTCAGCCGGAACGGCCCCTCGCCGTACTTCTCGGCGACCTCTGCCGCGAGGTGCACGACGAGGTAGTAGGAACCGGCGAACCGCATCGCGCTGAGCGGGGCGGGTCCGGCGTACCGGTTCTCGTACGTGACCGGCGGCAGGGGATCGAGTTCGGCGCTCTTCTGCCGGCCGTCGTAGGTGGCGCTCGCGTCGTCGACGAAGCCGTGCACGGGGTTGTAGAGCGAGAGGTTCAGGGCGCCGCCTGTGTTGCCGTAGCCGCTGTTCGAGCTGCCCAGTTCGGCGGTGGCGTACAGCTGGCGTCCCCAGTCGAGCGGCACCTTGTAGAAGAGCGTCCGGCCGGGCTCGACGTCGGCGCTCCAGACGCCGTTGCCGACGGCTTCCGCCGAGGCGAAGCCGGAGCCGCCCTCACGGGGGACGGCCTCACCGGTGAGGGGGGCCGGCGAGGCGGAGTCCCAGGCCCCGGGGGCCGTCGTCGCGCCGGTCTGCCTCAGGGGCGGCTCCGAGGTCGCGAAGAGCTCCAGGTCCCAGGTGCCCGGCGCGGAAGTCGCCGTACTGACGCGCTCGACGATCACGTAGTAGGTGCCCTCGGTCGTGCAGCGCGACCGCTTGACGGAAACCTCGCGCGCGCCCCACGCCGCGATCGGGCGCGGTGTGCTGACGATGCCGAAGGTCTTGGTGCCGGAGGAACAGGAGCGGCCGTCGGAGTCCTCCACGGAGACCTTGATCCCGTCGCCCGGACGAATGGTGCTGCCGGGGGCGGGGATGGCGGTCGCGGAGACGTACACGTCGGAGACGGCGTCGAGTTCGAGGCTGTAGTACGTCCTCGCGTCGCTCGGCAGCGAGCTGCGGTACGTCGCGCCGGGGGTGAGGGATGCGGCGTCCGCGGTGCCCGACGCACCGGTGACGGACCGGGCGTCCGGCGCGAAGGCGTAAGGAGTGGGCGTCGCGGCCGCGAGTGCCGCCCCGCCCGGCAGGGCAGCCGACGCGCACAGCAGCAGCGCCCCTACGACGGCCACGCGCGCGCGTGCCGGGAGACGACCGCGCCGCACCCTCGCCCGGCGCCACCGCGCCGTACGCCGCCTCATCACGCGCCACCCCTCGTCGCCGCCGGACCATGGACCGTCGCCCATCCTGCCCAGCCCGGCCGCTCGCCACCCACCCAATCCGTACGACCGTCCGATACGCCCGTCTCTAAGGCCTCCGAGCGGCTCCCGCAACTCGACGGCGTGACGCTCCGCGGCCCCGACGACACCAGGACGAGGAGCGCACACGCACTCCAGGCACACAAAAACCCCGACCGCTGGGCGGCCGGGGTCTGCTTCAGATTCCGATGTGGTGACTCACGAACCCGTGGGCACGGAGTCAGTCGCCTCCGTCCACAGATCCTGCTCGGCGCGATCCGCCTGGATCTGGCGGTACACGAGGAGCCCGCCGATGGCGGCCAGTGCGACCAGGAGAAGCTTCTTCACCGTGCGACCTCGTCTTTCCTTGACGTAGGGGACCTCTGGCGCCCGACTATACACACCGACCGATACCGATCGGTGACCTGCGTGGGCGCTCAACTTCCGTCCGGAACACCGCAGTAGAAGCGGATGACATCGCTCCGATCGGAGGGTGATCACACCCCGACAGAGGGTGACTTCGCTCTCCTTCCTCCGCCTTTCCGCTCTCTTCGCGCTTCTTGCGCCCATTCGAGTGGTGTTCATCTGAAGATCGCCGCGTCACGGGCGTCGGTCCATGACTTCTCGGCCCCCATACACATCATGAGGAAAGTACGCAAATCGCCCAACCCGAAAGTGAGGGGCCATGACCCGAAACACGGTCATGAAGCTGTGGACCACCATCGTCACCGCCTTCCTCGCGCTGTTCACGGCGCTCGGCTTCGTCTCGACCACCTCCGCCGCGGCGGTACCGCACACCGAGACGTCGCGCAAGAGCAACAGCGACGACAAGGACCGCAGCGCGGAGCTGACGGTGCCGGCGATGCCCCAATGGGCCTGGTCCTATGCGAGGGCACTGCCACCCACGATGAAGCAGCGCATCCGGGCCGAGGCCCACGGCAAGACCCCCGGCTGCCGACACCGCCCCCTCACGGACACGGAAGCGGACGCGGCCGCCCCCGGCTCGACCACCCCTGGCTCGGCCACCTCCGGCTCGGCCCCACGGGAGTGCGCTCACGCCGGCTCCTCGGGGCAACCACTGGTCCCGCACCAGCGTTGAACCGACGGCTCGCCCTGAGCCGTCACCCCTTGACCCAAAGCGCGAAGCCTGTTGATTCCAGACCGCTCGGTCACAGCGAGCTTGCTTACCCAGTACGACTCTTGCCGTACCGCTTTGCCATACCGCTCATGCAGCACCGCTCATGACGACGGCCCCTATGGCGTGCTTCATCCCTCTTGGACGATGTGCCGGAGATAGGCCCACGGATCGTTGAGGTAACGCCGCCAGTGGTCGACGATTTCCAGATCCCGCCAGCCGGCGGGACGCATTCCGTGGTCGCCCACCTCGATGATCTCGGCGCCGGGCAGCGCCGTCAGCACGGGTGAGTGCGTGGCGCAGATGATCTGCGCACCGGAACGCCCCAGTTCGTGCAGATGCCCGACGAGTTGAAGACAGGAAGCGAAGGACAGCGCGGCCTCGGGCTCGTCCAGGACATACAGCCCTGGCTCCCGGAACCGCTCCCGGAAGGCCATCAGAAAGCCTTCGCCGTGGCTCATCTCGTCCGCGGCCCCGGACAGCCTTCCCGACTCCTGCTCCCGGCCCAGCGCGTCCAGCGCGGTCTCCGCCCGCAGAAAGAAGCCTCTGCGGCGCGTCCGAGGCCCCCGCAGCATACGACGGCCGGCCGGCGTCGCCTCGAACCGCATCCGCCCGCCCAGCTCCGACGGCTCACGCCGACTCGCGTACTTGTAGCCCGCGGATCCGCCCCAGGAGTCCAGGCCGAACCCCTCCGCCAGCGCCTCGACGAGGGTCGACTTGCCCGAGCCGTTCTCCCCCACCAGGAACGTCACCGGCGCGGTGAACTTCAGGCCGTCGTCCAGCAGCTGCCGCACGCACGGCACCGACCACGGCCACGGGTCGCCTTCCTCCAGCTCGCCCTCGGCGACATGCGCGTATGCCCGTTCGACGATCATTGCGTCAGGCTCTCATCCGGCACTGACAACCGGACATGCGAAGACCCCCGATCCGAGTGGACCGGGGGTCTTTTCGCTGGTGGGGCTAACAGGATTTGAACCTGTGGCCTCATCCTTATCAGGGATGCGCTCTAACCAACTGAGCTATAGCCCCGCCGCGCTCTGCGGTGTGTGTGCCGCGCGCTGACTCCTGAAGATTAGCGCACGACCGGGGCAGTCCCAAAATCGGTTGTCGGGGGGCGGTCAGCCGCCGTTTAGCAGCAGGTCACTCGTCCTCGGCCAGCGTCAGCTCGACGCCACCCACGAAGCCGGCGGAGAGGTTGTAGATGAACGCGCCGAGGGTCGCCAGCGCGGTCGCGAGGACGACGTCGATGACCGCGATGATCGACGTGAACATCAGGACGTGCGGCAGCGACAGGAAGGACTGGAGGTCGAAGCCGTTCGACTCGTTCGAGCCGGTCGCCTCGGAGATCGTTCCGCCGACCGTCGAGAAGACGCCCATCGCGTCCATGACCATCCAGAGCACCGCGGACGCGACGATCGTGCAGATGCCCAGCGCGATGGAGAGCAGGAAGCTGACCTTCATCACCGACCACGGGTCGGCCTTGGCCACACGCAGACGCGCCTTGCGGGTGCGGGGCGTCGTGCTCGCTCCTGTGCGCGGCCGACGTGCGGCGCTCGCCGGAGCGGGCGTCTGGTAGGCCTGCGGCGGGTGGTAGGGCCCGGCGGGCTGCTGCGCCTGCCGCTCCCCGGGCAGCGGCGACGCAGGCGCCGCGGGGGCCCCCTGCTGCGCCCCCGTGGGGGCCGGCTGTGGCTGCGGCTGGGCGCCCGGACCTGCCGAGCCCGCGCCGGCCGCGTACTGCTGGGGCTGCGAGCCTCGGGTGTCCGTCACGTTTCCCCCCTGGGATCCAGGTGCGCCCGACGAGGGCGAGTCCTTCGCCGGCGACTTGATCGCCTTCAGCTGGGTGGTGTGCGTGTCCGCCGCACGCGCGGCGGAGCCACGGCCCCCGCCGTCCGTCTCCTTACCGGTCGTAGAACCGGCCGAGGTTCCGGACGACCCGGCGCCCGTGGCTCCGCTCACGATGACTCACTCCTCGTGCTACTCGGACGAGGGTGCCTCACCCTCGTCCGTGCCGATGGTCTCGGCGACACCCTCGGCGGTCTCGTCGACGGCCACGTCGCCGTCGACCTCCTCCGCCTCGCGTCCCGCCTCGGCGTTACGTGCGATACCGACGACGGCATCGCGCTTGCCCAGGTTGATCAGTTGGACGCCCATGGTGTCACGGCCCGTCTCCCTGACCTCGTTGACTCGCGTGCGAATCACACCGCCGCCCAGCGTGATGGCGAGGATCTCGTCGGTCTCCTCGACCACCAGCGCACCGACGAGCGAACCGCGGTCCTCGACGATCTTGGCGGCCTTGATGCCGAGGCCACCGCGACCCTGGACGCGGTACTCGTCGACGGGGGTCCGCTTCGCGTACCCGCCGTCGGTGGCAGTGAACACGAACGTACCGGTTCGAACAACATTCATCGAGAGCAGCTCGTCTCCCTCGCGGAAGCTCATGCCCTTGACACCGGAGGTGGCACGCCCCATGGGGCGCAGCGAGTCGTCCGTGGCCGTGAACCTGATCGACTGCGCCTTCTTGCTGATCAGAAGCAGATCGTCGTCGGCCGAGACGAGTTCGGCGCCGATCAGTTCGTCGTCGGAACCGTCCTCGCGCTCACGCAGGTTGATCGCGATCACACCGCCGGAGCGGGGCGAATCGTAATCCTTCAGCGGCGTCTTCTTCACAAGTCCGCCCTTCGTGGCGAGCACCAGGTACGGCACCGCCTCGTAGTCGCGGATCGCGAGGATCTCGGCGATCGCCTCGTCGGGCTGGAAGGCCAGCAGGTTCGCCACGTGCTGTCCACGCGCGTCACGGCCGGCGTCCGGAAGCTCGTACGCCTTGGCCCGGTACACGCGGCCCTTGTTGGTGAAGAACAGCAGCCAGTGGTGCGTCGTCGAGACGAAGAAGTGGTCGACGATGTCGTCTTCCTTCAGCTTCGTGCCGCGTACGCCCTTGCCGCCGCGCTTCTGCGCCCGGTAGTCGACGGTCTTGGTGCGCTTGACGTAGCCGCTGCGCGAGACCGTGACGACGATGTCCTCCTCGGCGATCAGGTCCTCGATGGACATGTCGCCGTCGTAGGGCACCAGCATGGTCTTGCGGTCGTCACCGTACTTCTCGACGATCGCGGCGAGTTCCGCGCTGACGATGCCGCGCTGGCGGACCGGCGAGGCCAGGATCTCCTGGTACTCGGTGATCTTCGCCTGGAGCTCGTCGTGCTCCTGGATGATCTTCTGGCGCTCCAGGGCGGCCAGTCGGCGCAGCTGCATCTCGAGGATGGCGTTGGCCTGGATCTCGTCGATCTCCAGGAGCTCCATCAGGCCCCCGCGCGCGATCTCGACGGTGTCGCTGCGCCGGATCAGCGCGATGACCTCGTCGATGGCGTCCAGGGCCTTCAGCAGGCCGCGCAGGATGTGCGCCCGCTCCTCGGCCTTGCGCAGGCGGAACTTCGTACGGCGGACGATGACCTCGATCTGGTGCGTCACCCAGTGCCGGATGAACGCGTCCAGGGAGAGGGTGCGCGGGACGCCGTCGACGAGCGCCAGCATGTTGGCGCCGAAGTTCGACTGCAGGTCCGTGTGCTTGTAGAGGTTGTTCAGCACGACCTTGGCGACCGCGTCGCGCTTCAGCACGATGACGAGGCGCTGACCGGTGCGCGACGACGTCTCGTCGCGGACGTCCGCGATGCCGCCGATCTTGCCGTCCTTCACCAGGTCGGCGATCTTCTGCGCGAGGTTGTCGGGGTTGGTCTGGTACGGCAGTTCCGTGACCACCAGGCACTGGCGGTTCTGGATCTCCTCGACCTCGACGACCGCGCGC
Organism: Streptomyces sp. NPDC057623; assembly: GCF_042800355.1. Classification (NCBI taxonomy): domain Bacteria; kingdom Bacillati; phylum Actinomycetota; class Actinomycetes; order Kitasatosporales; family Streptomycetaceae; genus Streptomyces; species Streptomyces sp. NPDC057623. Next base: position 121,845 of record NZ_JBHVGZ010000021.1, on the reverse strand, counting down.
ATGGTGATGGAGCCGCGGCCGGTGCGGTACGCCTCTTCGATGCCCTTACGGCCGACGACGAGGGCGCCGGTCGGGAAGTCGGGGCCCTTGATGCGCTCGATGAGGGCGTCCAGGAGCTCCTCGTGCGAGGCCTCCGGGTTCTCCAGGTACCACTGGGCGCCGGCCGCGACCTCGCGGAGGTTGTGCGGCGGGATGTTGGTGGCCATGCCGACCGCGATGCCGGCCGAGCCGTTGATCAGCAGGTTCGGGAAGCGGGCCGGCAGGACGGTCGGCTCCTGGGAGCGGCCGTCGTAGTTGTCCGTGAAGTCGACGGTCTCCTCGTCGATGTCACGGACCATCTCCATCGACAGCGGCGCCATCTTGCACTCGGTGTAGCGCATGGCCGCCGCCGGGTCGTTGCCCGGAGAGCCGAAGTTGCCGTTGGAGTCGACGAGCGGCATGCGCATCGACCACGGCTGGGCGAGACGCACCAGGGCGTCGTAGATCGAGGAGTCGCCGTGCGGGTGGTAGTTGCCCATGACGTCGCCGACCACGCGCGCGCACTTGTAGAAGCCGCGCTCGGGGCGGTAGCCGCCGTCGTACATGGCGTACAGGACGCGGCGGTGGACGGGCTTGAGGCCGTCGCGGACGTCCGGCAGCGCACGCGAGACGATGACGGACATCGCGTAGTCGAGGTACGAGCGCTGCATCTCCGTCTCGAGCCCGACGGGCTCGACACGCAGAGTCTGTCCCTCGTCAGGCGTGACGGGAGTGTTCTCGTCGGTCATTGCTGGTGAAGGTCCTTCCTGGTGCGGTCAGCTGAGACCGACTCAGATGTCGAGGAAGCGGACGTCCTTGGCGTTGCGCTGGATGAACTGGCGGCGTGCCTCGACGTCCTCGCCCATGAGGACCGAGAACAGGTCGTCGGCCTGGGCGGCGTCGTCGAGGGTGACCTGGCCGAGGACGCGGTGCTCCTGGTCCATCGTCGTGATGCGCAGCTCCTCGGCGTTCATCTCACCGAGACCCTTGAAGCGCTGGATCGAGTCCTCGCGCACCCGCTTGCCGCGCTGACGGCCCATCTCGAGCAGGGCGTCGCGCTCACGGTCGGAGTACGCGTACTCGACCTCGTCCCGGCCCCACTTGATCTTGTAGAGCGGGGGACGGGACAGGAAGACGTGCCCGGCCTCGACCAGCGGCCGCATGAAGCGGAACAGGAAGGTCAGCAGCAGGGTGTTGATGTGCTGGCCGTCGACGTCGGCGTCCGCCATCAGGATGATCTTGTGATAGCGCAGCTTCTCGATGTCGAAGTCCTCGTGGACTCCCGTACCGAAGGCCGAGATCAGCGCCTGGATCTCCTGGTTCTGGAGGATCTTGTCGATCCGCGCCTTCTCGACGTTGAGGATCTTTCCGCGGATCGGGAGGATCGCCTGGTACTCGGGGTTGCGGCCGGACTTGGCCGAGCCGCCGGCGGAGTCACCCTCGACGATGAAGATCTCGCACTTGATGGGGTCGTTCGACTGGCAGTCGGAGAGTTTGCCCGGCAGGGACGCGGTCTCCAGCAGGCCCTTACGACGCGTCAGGTCACGGGCCTTGCGGGCCGCCACGCGCGCGGTGGCGGCCTGGATGCCCTTGCGGATGATGTCCGCCGCCTCGTTCGGGTTCCGGTCCAGCCAGTCCGCGAGGTGCTCGTAGACGACCTTCTGGACGAAGGTCTTCACCTCGGTGTTGCCCAGCTTGGTCTTGGTCTGGCCCTCGAACTGCGGCTCACTCAGCTTCACCGAGATGATCGCGGTCAGACCCTCGCGGATGTCGTCACCCGTGAGGTTGTCGTCCTTCTCGCGCAGCAGCTTCTTGTCACGCGCGTACTTGTTGATCAGCGAGGTCAGCGCGGCGCGGAAGCCCTCTTCGTGGGTACCGCCCTCGTGGGTGTGGATGATGTTGGCGAAGGAGTACACACCCTCGGTGTAGCCGCCGTTCCACTGCATGGCGACCTCGAGGGACAGGTGCTTGTCCTTGTCCTCGGCCTCCAGGTCGATCACGGTGGGGTGCACCAGGTCTCCCTTGCGGGAGTTGAGGTACTTCACGAAGTCGACGATGCCGCCCTCGTAGTGGTACGAGACGGCCTTGACCTCGTGCTTCTCGTCCTCGCCCGCCTCGTCCGCACCGGCCGTGGCCTTCGCCGACTCACGCTCGTCCGCGAGGTTGATCCGCAGACCCTTGTTGAGGAACGCCATCTCCTGGAAGCGCCGTGAGAGCGTCTCGAAGGAGTAGTCGGTGGTCTCGAAGATGTCCGGGTCGGCCCAGAAGGTGACCGAGGTGCCGTGCTCCTCGGTGGCCTCGTGCTGGGCGAGCGGAGCGGTCGGGACGCCGAGCTTGTAGTCCTGCGTCCAGCGGTGGCCGTCGGTCTTGACCTCGACGGCGACCTTCGTCGACAGGGCGTTCACCACGGAGACGCCGACGCCGTGCAGACCGCCGGAGACCGCGTAGCCGCCGCCGCCGAACTTGCCGCCCGCGTGCAGCACGGTCAGCACGACCTCGACGGCCGGCTTGCCCTCGGACGGCACGATGCCCACCGGGATGCCACGGCCGTTGTCCACGACCCGAACGCCGCCGTCGGCGAGGATCGTCACGTCGATCGTGTCCGCGTGCCCGGCCAGTGCCTCGTCGACGGAGTTGTCGACGACTTCCTGCACCAGGTGGTGAAGTCCGCGCTCACCGGTGGAGCCGATGTACATACCGGGTCGCTTGCGGACCGCGTCCAGACCCTCGAGGACGGTGATGGCGCTGGCGTCGTACGAGGCGGTGACCTCGCTGTTCGACGAGGTGACCGCGCCGTTGGCGCCGGCGTCGGTGGACGGGATGTTCTCGTTGGGGTTGCCGGAATCGGCCACGAAGCGCCCTTTCTGGCACAGCACTAGCCAGGCTCGCCGGCGGGTTGCCGGAGCGGCTGCGGCATGTTGCGTTGGTAAGCCTTGATCAGCGTTGCTCAGCTTCTCCCGGACGGTCCCCACGTTTGGGGCGGGATTGGCCTCCAGTCTACCGGTAGCGCCGACAGTGATGGGGGTTTGCCGGTACCTGAGTCCGCATGTGCCGCCCTGAACCTGCCTCCGCCGACTCCCGATATACGGATGGGGGCTCAAAGAGGCTCACAGAGCCACTCAGCGCTTCCGGCCTTCAACCCTTGGCTACTTCGGAGTCAGGTCGCGATGCGCAACCCCGTGCGCTGGTACGACGAGCAGGTCACCGACGCCGCTCCGGGACCGCCGACAACTGCTGATGTGATGTCGGTCACCTGTGGCTCAAGGGGCCTCGGGGACCTCTGTGACGACGGCCCGGCCGGCCCGGCCCACCCTTCGCGGACGGGCCGATCACCCGTCATCCGACACCTGTCGTCCGTCACCCGTAGGTGTCGCCGGGCCCCGTGCTACCGGGCGCGCGCAGAGGACCGTAACGACGGGCGGGGCCGCCGGGGCCCTGCACCCTGATCTGCCGCACCGCGCCGTGGCCGAGGTCCTCGTTGAGGCGGGCGACCAGGGTCGGGGCGAGCAGCCGCAGGTTCGTCGCCCAGGCCGTCGAGTCGCAGCGCACGACCAGGATCCGCTCGTCCTCGTCGTACTTCTCCGGCACACAGTGATTGGCGACGTCCTCACCGACGATCTGCGGCCAGCGGCCCATCACCCCGCCCACCGCGGCCGGGGTCTCCCAGCCCCGCTCGGTGATCAAGCGGTTAATGGCGGAGCCGAGCGCCATCGGGTCGCGGCCGTCCGCACGCGCTCCGGAGCGCAGACCGCCGCGCCGCGCCTGCTTCTTCTGCTGCGCCGCGTCCCCACGCGCGCGTGCCTGCTCCTTGGCCGCCCTGAGCGCCACGCGCGCGAGATCGACGCCGGACGGCTCGGGGGTCTTCTTCGGGGCGTTCTCGGACGGCTTGCCGGACGGGCCGTGGGGCGGGATCTCGCTCATACGCGCTCCACTGTCCCCTCGGCCACCGCGTACCGCACTCCCGTCAGTACGTGCGGTACGTCGTCGTCGACCGCGGCGGTCACCAGGACCTGCTCGCCGGGCGCGACCAGCTCGGCCAGGCGCTCGCGGCGCCGGGTGTCCAGCTCCGCGAAGACATCGTCGAGGACGAGCACCGGCTCGTTGCCCTCGGCCCGCAGCAGGTCGTAGGAGGCCAGGCGCAGCGCCAGCGCGTAGGACCAGCACTCGCCGTGCGATGCGTATCCCTTGGCGGGCAGCTGACCGAGTTTGAGAAGCAAATCGTCTCGGTGGGGGCCTACGAGGGTGACGCCGCGCTCGATCTCCTGCTTGCGGGCCTCGGCGAGCGCCGCCATCAGCTGCTCGAAGAGGTCCTCGCGCGTGTGCGCCTCGCCGGGAGCCGACGGCTTGTAGTCCAGGGCGACAGGGCCGCCGCCGGGGGCCAGCTGCTCGTACGCCTTGTCGGCGAGTGGCTGGATCGCGGCGATCAGATCGAGTCGCTGGGCGAGCAACTCGGCTCCCACGCGCGCGAGATGCTGATCCCAGACGTCCAGGGTGGACAGGTCCATGGACCGGCCGCCGTGCCGACGGGCCAGCGCGGCCGACTTCAGCAGGGTGTTGCGCTGCTTGAGCACCCGCTCGTAGTCGGAGCGGACACCGGCCATGCGCGGGGAACGGGCGGTGATCAGCTCGTCGAGGAAACGGCGCCGCTCGCCGGGGTCGCCCTTGACCAGGGCGAGGTCCTCGGGCGCGAACAGGACGGTTCGTACGATCCCGAGTACGTCACGGGGTCTGACCTGCGAGGACCTGTTGATGCGGGCCCGATTGGACTTGCCGGGGTTGAGCTCCAGTTCGACCAGCTGCTGTCGCTCGCCCTGCCGCACCTGCGCCCGGATGATCGCCCGGTCGGCGCCCATCCGGACGAGGGGAGCGTCGGAGGCGACGCGATGGCTGCCGAGGGTGGCGAGATAGCCGACGGCCTCTACGAGGTTGGTCTTGCCCTGGCCGTTGGGACCGACGAAGGCGGTGACGCCCGGGTCGAGCGGCACTTCGACCCGGGCGTACGAGCGGAAGTCGGCCAGCGACAGATGCGTGACGTGCATGGTCGTTCGCCGACCTCCCCCAACAAGTGGCTCAAAAACTTTCCCCAGTTGTGGACAACCGGGTCACTCCCGAGGGTGCCAGGGTGCCATCCCCAGGGTGTGGATTACTTCTTCTGGTTTCCGCCGGTCGTTCCCGACGGTTACTTCGACTCGACCGCGTGGCCACCGAACTGGTTCCGCAGCGCCGCGATCATCTTCATCTGCGGAGAGTCGTCCTGGCGGGACGCGAACCGCGCGAACAGCGACGCGGTGATCGCCGGGAGCGGCACCGCGTGGTCGATGGCGGCTTCCACAGTCCAGCGTCCCTCGCCGGAGTCCTGTGCAAAACCCCTGAGCCTGTCCAGGTGCTCGTCCTCGTCGAGGGCGTTCACCGCGAGGTCCAGCAGCCAGGAGCGGATGACCGTGCCCTCCTGCCAGGACCGGAAGACCTCGCGGACGTCGGTCACGGAGTCGACCTTCTCCAGCAGCTCCCAGCCCTCGGCGTAGGCCTGCATCATGGCGTACTCGATGCCGTTGTGGACCATCTTGGCGAAGTGGCCCGCGCCCACCTTGCCGGCGTGCACGGCGCCGAAGTCGCCCTCCGGCTTCAGGGCGTCGAAGAACGGCCGCACCTTGGCGACGTTCTCCGCGTCGCCGCCGTACATCAGCGCGTAGCCGTTCTCCAGGCCCCAGACGCCGCCGGAGACGCCGCAGTCGACGAAGCCGATGCCCTTGGCCGCCAGCTCCTCGGCGTGCCGCTCGTCGTCCGTCCAGCGGGAGTTCCCGCCGTCCACCACGACGTCACCGGGCTCCAGCAGCTCGGCGAGCTCGTCGATGGTGGACTGGGTCGCGGCACCGGCCGGGACCATCACCCAGACCACGCGCGGCCCGGGGAGCTTGCCCACAAGCTCTTCCAGGCTGTGGACGTCCGCGAGGTCCGCGTTGCGGTCGTATCCGACGACGGTGTGGCCCGCGCGGCGTATCCGCTCGCGCATGTTGCCGCCCATCTTGCCGAGGCCGACGAGACCGAGCTCCATCAGTTGTTCCTTAGGTTGCTGTGGCGTGTCGGGCACCTGCGTACCCAGGTACGACCCTAAACCCGGACGCACGCGCACATCCGTGGGCATAGGCGCTCATACGTACGCCGTCACCTGCGGCTTCATCCAACAGATCGTCCCCAGGCTCGGTGATCCACCGAGCCTGGGGACGCTGTGGACAACTACGGCGCCGGCGGCAGCCGCTCAGCCGCTCAGCCGCACCGGCATGATCAGGTACTTGTAGGCCTCGTCCGCCTCGGCGTCCAGCGCCGGCTTGCCGCTGAGCAGCGCGGGCTTCGTGGACGTCGTGAAGGACAGCTGGGCCACCGGGGAGTCGATGGCGCTGAGGCCGTCCAGCAGGAAGGTCGGGTTGAAGGCGATCGACACGTCGTCGCCCTCCAGCTGCGCGTCGACCCTCTCCACAGCCTGTGCGTCGTCGCTGGAACCGGCCTCCAGGATGAGCACACCCTGCTCGAAGCTGAGCCGCACCGGGGTGTTCCGCTCGGCGACCAGCGCCACACGCTTGACGGCCTCCACGAAGGGGGCGGTCTCGATGACAGCCACGGAGTTGAACTCCGTCGGGAACAGTGAGCGGTACTTCGGGAGGTCGCCTTCCAGAAGACGGGTCGTCGTGCGACGACCGGCGCCCTCGAAACCGATCAGGCCCTCGCCCGCACCCGAGCCGGACAGCGCCAGCGTGACGCTGTCACCGCTGGTGAGCGCCTTGGCGGTGTCCAGGAGCGTCTTGGCGGGGACCAGGGCGACCGCCGAGGCCTCCGGGTTCTCCGGCTTCCACAGGAACTCGCGGACCGCGAAGCGGTAGCGGTCGGTGGACGCCAGCGTCACCGTGTCGCCCTCGATCTCGATGCGCACGCCGGTGAGGACGGGCAGCGTGTCGTCACGGCCGGCCGCGATGGCGACCTGGGCGGCGGCGGAGGCGAAGACCTCACCGGGCACGGTGCCGGTCGCGGTCGGCATCTGCGGCAGCGCCGGGTACTCCTCCACAGGCAGGGTGTGGAGTGTGAACCGCGAGGAGCCGCAGACCACGGTCGCCCGTACACCGTCTGTGGAAATCTCCACCGGCCGGTTGGGGAGAGCGCGGCAGATGTCCGCCAGCAGGCGGCCGGAGACCAGGACCGTGCCCTCCTCGTCGACCTCGGTCTCCACGGACACACGCGCGGAGACCTCGTAGTCGAAGCTGGACAGGCTCAGCTGGCCGTCCTCGGCCTTGAGGAGGAGGCCGGCGAGGACCGGCGCCGGCGGACGGGCCGGGAGGCTGCGCGCCGCCCAGGCCACGGCCTCCGCGAGTACGTCGCGTTCCACCCGGATCTTCACTGTTGCCGCCTCCTGCTGTTGCCGGCGCTTCTCGGCCTGCCTGGCTTCGTCGTCTGTCTCGGTGTCGTCGGCCCCAGTGAGGGGAAGGACACCGGGAACAGTCTGACGCACCCCACTGACAGTAGGTGCCTCTCGGGGTCAAGTCGTGACGAGGGGCAGCCGGGAGCCGGACAGCGAGTTGTGCACAGGACCCACTTCGAAACGGATTCCCAGCTCTCTCTAGTTGGGAGTAGTAGTAGGGCCTGTGGATACCGTGGATAACCTCGTTTTCCCAGCTCAGGCCGGAGATTTTGTCCACGGGGCCTGTGGGTGACGGCGGTGGACAACCGGGCGTATCTGTGGAGAACAGAAAGTTCTGCACACCCCGTGCACAGACCGAGGCGACTTCTCCCCAGCGCCGTCCCCAGCTTTACCCACCTTTCCCACAGGCCAACCCGGCACCTTCGTGTGACGCCTTTCACTCGGGCCGGTGAGAAGGCGCGTCGCGTTGCCGAACAGTGGACAGCGATGTGGAGAAGCCGGGAATCGCTGGGGACAACCGGCCTCATCCTGTGGGTTGCCGGTGGACAACTTGATGCACAGCCTGTGGATCTTTTCGCTGTCCACAGCCTGTGGAGATCGTTCGTCCACGAATCCACATGCAGTTGACCTGCTCTGATGGTCTCTCAGCAGGGAGCGCTGTGGACACAGTCTGGACAACTTCCCAGTCCCCAGGGTGTGGACGCGAGAAAGTCACCGAATCTGTGGAGAGTGGCCGTAACCTGGCAGGTAATCGAACAGCCGGTGTCCGGACGTTCGGTCGCGGCATGACGAAGGGCGCCCCCGGAACCTGCTCCGGGGGCGCCCTCGGCGTCGTACGACGGCTCTTCCGGCCGCTCGTCGGCCGGCTCTGTCAGCCGTTCTTGATGCGGTTCGTCAGCTCGGTGACCTGGTTGTAGATGGAGCGCCGCTCGGCCATCAGATTGCGGATCTTGCGGTCGGCGTGCATCACCGTGGTGTGGTCGCGGCCGCCGAACAGCGCGCCGATCTTCGGCAGTGAGAGGTCCGTCAGCTCGCGGCACAGGTACATGGCGATCTGGCGGGCCGTGACGAGCTGGCGGCCGCGGGAGCTGCCGCACAGGTCCTCGACGGTGAGGCCGAAGTAGTCGGCGGTCGCGCTCATGATGGCCGTCGAGGTGATCTCGGGCGTCGCGTCGTCGCCGCCGGGGATCAGGTCCTTGAGGACGATCTCCGTGAGCCCGAGGTCCACCGGCTGCCGGTTCAGCGACGCGAACGCCGTGACCCGGATCAGCGCGCCCTCCAGCTCGCGGATGTTGCGCGAGATGCGGGAGGCGATGAACTCCAGTACCTCCGGCGGGGCGTTGAGCTGCTCCTGGACGGCCTTCTTGCGGAGGATCGCGATGCGCGTCTCCAGCTCGGGCGGCTGGACGTCGGTGATCAGACCCCACTCGAAACGGTTCCTCAGCCGGTCCTCCAGCGTGACCAGCTGCTTCGGCGGCCGGTCGCTGGAGAGCACGATCTGCTTGTTCGCGTTGTGGAGCGTGTTGAAGGTGTGGAAGAACTCCTCCTGCGTCGACTCCTTGTCCGCCAGGAACTGGATGTCGTCGACGAGCAGGATGTCCATCTCGCGGTAGCGCTTGCGGAAGCTGTCGCCCTTGCCGTCGCGGATGGAGTTGATGAACTCGTTGGTGAACTCCTCCGAGCTCACGTAGCGCACGCGCGTGCCGGGATACAGGCTGCGCGCGTAGTGCCCGATCGCGTGCAGCAGGTGCGTCTTGCCGAGCCCCGACTCCCCGTAGATGAAGAGGGGGTTGTACGCCTTCGCGGGTGCCTCGGCGACCGCCACCGCTGCCGCGTGCGCGAAGCGGTTGGACGCGCCGATGACGAACGTGTCGAAGAGGTACTTCGGGTTCAGGCGGGCGGTCGGCTCACCGGGCCCGGGCGCCGGCGCGGGCTGCGCTGCCAGCGGTCCGGGGGCGCCGGTGGTCGGCAGGTTCGAGCCGACGGGGCCGCCTCGGTGCACATGGCCGGAGCCGGACGGCGGCTCGGGCCGGTCGCGGCGGGCGTCGCGGTCGTAGTCGGAGCGCGGCTGGTCGTAGTCCGGCCGCTTCTGCTCGTACTCGGGGCGGTGCTGCTCGTAGTCAGGACGGTGCTGCTCGTAGTCGGGGCGGTGCCCGTCGTACGACGGCCGCTCCATCGGCTGCGGGCGGTAGTCCTGGGAGGGCGCGCCGTAGGAGTCCTGTGCGTAGGAGTCCTGTGACGGCGATGCGTAAGGGTCCCGCTCCGGGAAGCCGAGTCGCTGTTGCTGCCAGCCGTACTCGTCCTGCGGCGGGCGGGGCCAGCTGCCGGGGCCGGGCTCGGGGCGCTGGTACTCGCTCGGGTAGGCCGGGCGGGCGGTGGGCAGCGGGTCGTTGGGTGCGCTCCCGCGGTCGTCGGCGCGGTGGCGGCCGTAGCCGTCGTACGAGGGGAGTTCGGGCTCCTCGTAGCGCGGCTGGAGCGGGGCAGGGGGCGCCGGCGGGGCCGGGGGCTCCCCGGCGGAGTCGTCGACGGTGATCGCGATGCGGATCGGGCGGCCGCACTCGCGGCTCAGGGTCTCGCTGACGATCGGGGCCAGACGGCCCTCCAGTACGCCCTTCGCGAATTCGTTCGGCACGGCGAGCAGAGCGGTGTCGGCGACCAGCGCGAGCGGCTGGCAGCGGCGGATCCAGTGCTCGTCCTTCACCTCGACGCCCTGCCCGCGGCCCTCACCGAGAAGCTGCTCGAGTACTCGTGGCCACACTGCGGCAAGATCGGCAGGTACGTCAGCCACAGGGCACGCTCTCTCACGGGTCCCACGAACGTGTGATGGTGGGACGGGTCGGGATTCAAAAGTGGTGGAGCCAGAATCAAGGGGACAAGGCAACGAATCGGAGTTCAGTCACGGTAGTCAGGGCGGCGGGTGCGGTTCAAGTTGTTGTCCCCAGCCTGTGGATAGTGTCTCCCCGTGACCTCTGGTTTGACCGGATGGCGTAGCCGCGCGTACCGTAACCAGGTCGAGTTGTCGATGGCTGCTGCCGCCTGCCTCCGATGGGCACAGATCGCCTCGGGTGATCGGGAAGCGGTGCACTCGGGCGTAACGCGAGCTACCTCGTGGGCGCACGGTGACAGCCAGGACGGCACCCGCCAACACCGATTTCTTTCTGGAGCCCCCGAGTGAGCAAGCGCACCTTCCAGCCGAACAACCGTCGTCGCGCGAAGACCCACGGCTTCCGCCTGCGGATGCGCACCCGTGCCGGCCGCGCGATTCTCGCGAACCGTCGCAGCAAGGGTCGCGCCAGCCTGTCCGCCTGATTCCGATCAGGTCATGACATCGTGCTGCCCACCGAGAACCGGCTGAGGCGGCGCGAGGACTTCGCGACCGCGGTACGACGAGGACGCAGGGCAGGACGCCAGCACCTCGTCGTCCATCTTCGTAGCGGTGCCACGGACCCGCACGCGCCTGGGGAGAGCGCTCCCCCGACGCGTGCGGGTTTCGTCGTGAGCAAGGCTGTGGGCGGCGCGGTCGTACGGAACAAGGTGAAGCGCAGGCTTCGCCATCTGATGCGCGACCGAGTCGACCAGCTGCCCCCCGGTAGCCTGGTAGTCGTACGAGCGCTGCCCGGTGCGGGTGACGCCGACCATGCACAGCTGGCCCGAGACCTGGACGCCGCTTTGCAGCGGCTCCTGGGAGGGGGCGCGCGATGAAGTACCCATTGCTGGCTCTGATCAAGCTGTACCAGTGGACGATCAGTCCGCTGCTCGGGCCGGTGTGCAAGTACTACCCGTCGTGTTCCCATTACGGCTACACGGCGATCGACCGGCACGGTGCGATCAAGGGCACGGCGCTCACAGCCTGGCGCATCCTACGGTGCAATCCGTGGTCGCTGGGCGGTGTGGACCATGTCCCGCCACGCAAGCGCCCGCGGTGGCACGAGTTGCTGCGCAACGCTTGGCGCGCACGCAAGGGCGGGCCCTCCGCCGCCGAAACGGCCACCGAGGAGAATGTTCCTTCGGGCCCGGCCGCAGAGACCTCGCCCCATGCCCAAGGAGCATGATTAGTGGACACGATTGCCAGCCTCTTCAGCTTCATCACGACACCCGTCTCATGGGTCATCGTCCAGTTCCACAAGGTGTACGGCGCCATTTTCGGCGAGAACACCGGGTGGGCCTGGGGCCTGTCCATCGTGTCCTTGGTGATCCTGATCCGTATCTGCCTGATCCCGCTCTTCGTGAAGCAGATCAAGGCGACCCGGGCCATGCAGACGCTCCAGCCCGAGATGAAGAAGATCCAGGAGCGCTACAAGAACGACAAGCAGCGTCAGTCCGAAGAGATGATGAAGCTGTACAAGGAGACGGGCACCAACCCGCTCTCCTCGTGCCTTCCCATCCTGGCGCAGTCGCCGTTCTTCTTCGCCCTGTACCACGTGCTCAACAGCATCGCCAATAACGACACCATCGGTGTCATCAACCAGAGCCTGCTGGAGAGCGCGCAGAAGGCACACATCTTCGGGGCCCCGCTGGCCGCGAAGTTCACCGACAGCTCCGCGGACGTCGCGGCGCTCGAAGCCTCGCTGACCACGGTCCGGATCGTCACCGCGGTCATGATCGTCCTGATGTCGGCGTCGCAGTTCTACACGCAGCGCCAGCTGATGACGAAGAACGTCGACACCACGGTGAAGACGCCGTTCATGCAGCAGCAGAAGATGCTGATGTACGTCTTCCCGGTCATGTTCGCCGTCTTCGGCATCAACTTCCCCGTCGGTGTCCTGGTCTACTGGCTGACCACCAACGTGTGGACGATGGGCCAGCAGATGTACGTCATCCGCAACAACCCGACTCCGGGTTCCAAGGCCCAGGCCGCGTACCTGGAGCGGCTCACCAAGCACGTCACGCAGCACGGCAAGGCCCGTAAGCGCAGCGAGCGTGTCATCGTCAAGGCCATCGTCGCCAAGGGCCGGGACCGCAACGAGTACGAGCGCAAGTTCATCAACGGCCTGACCAAGGCGGGTCTCGCGGCGCAGGCCGACGGCAGTGTGGTGCAGGGAGAGAGCTCTGTCGCCACCGTGGCCGAGGACGGTACGCCGACCACGGCTGGTGCCCCCAAGCGTCAGCAGCCGAAGCGGCAGAGCAAGTCCCAGCGCCAGTCCGGCAGTGCGAAGCAGGCCGGTGAGCCGACCACCTCGCTCCAGAAGGCCGACGAGCCCGAGGACACCCAGCCCGGCGCTGCCAAGAACGCCGCTCAGAAGTCCGGCGGCAGCACTCGCAGCAAGGCCCAGTCCGGGCAGCGCAAGGGCGGCCCGCAGCGCCCCAAGTCCCCGTCCAAGAAGTAAGAAGGAGCCCATCCCGTGACGGAAGGCACCACCTCCGCTGCCGAGGGTGCAGACACCCTGACCCGCCTGGAGCAGGAGGGCGAGATCGCGGCGGACTACCTCGAGGGTCTGCTCGACATCGCCGATCTCGACGGCGACATCGACATGGACGTCGAGGCCGACCGCGCCGCTGTCTCGATCATCAGCGACGCGGGCGGCCGAGACCTGCAGAAGCTGGTCGGGCGTGACGGCGAGGTGCTGGAGGCACTCCAGGAGCTCACGCGCCTGGCCGTACACCGGGAGACCGGGGACCGCAGCCGGCTGATGCTGGACATCGCGGGCTACCGGGCCAAGAAGCGTGCCGAGCTTTCCGAGCTGGGCGCCAAGGCAGCCGCTGAGGTCAAGAACACGGGCGAGCCCGTGAAGCTGAACCCGATGACGCCGTTCGAGCGCAAGGTCGTGCACGACGCGGTCAAGTCCGCGGGCCTGCGCAGCGAGTCCGAGGGCGAGGAACCGCAGCGGTTCGTCGTCGTGCTCCCCGCCTGATCGGCCCGTTCGTTCCCCCGGCCCCGTCTGCCCGCAGGCGGGGCCGAACTTTGTCAGCCTGGTGGTTCTGGTGTCGGCGCTCGGTGCGCCGGTGCGTACGGAAGGACGGTCCCCCGTGACGGAGGCAGCGGAGCTTCCCCCTGTGCCCGAGCAGGCACGTGAGGTGTTCGGCGATCGCTACGGTGATGCGGTCCGCTACGCCGAGCTGCTCGCCGAGGCGGGTGTGCAGCGCGGTCTGATCGGCCCGCGTGAGGTGCCCCGCCTGTGGGAGCGGCACCTCTTGAACTGCGCGGTGCTCTCCGAGGTCGTACCGGAGGGGGTGACGGTGTGCGATGTCGGCTCGGGCGCCGGACTGCCCGGCATTCCTCTGGCCCTCGTCCGGGAGGACCTGAAGATCACCCTGCTTGAGCCACTGCTCCGGCGCACCAACTTCCTGACCGAGGTCGTGGAACTGTTGGGCCTCGATCACGTGACGGTGGTGCGGGGCCGTGCCGAGGAGGTCATGGGGAAGCTGACACCGGTGCATGTGGTCACCGCGCGAGCCGTGGCACCGCTGGACCGACTGGCCACGTGGGGCATTCCTCTGCTGCGACCGTACGGCGAGATGCTCGCCCTCAAGGGCGACACCGCCGAGGAGGAGCTCAAGAGCGCGGCCACGGCGCTGAGCAAACTCGGTGCTGTGGAGACGTCCATCCTGCATGTGGGCGAGGGACTGGTGGATCCGATGTCCACCGTCGTCCGCGTGGAGGTCGGGGAGAGCCCGGGAGGTGTGCGTTTCGCGGCGAAGCGTGCGAAGGCGGCCCGGCCGAGCCGGGCGCGGCGCAGGCGCTGAGCGAGGCCAGACACCGGGTATCGAATTCTGCGAAAAAGAGGTGCCTTTCCCCCAGGGTTATCCCGCGGGAAAGGCACCTCTTTTTACGTGTTTCCGGACCGCTTGTCAGCAGGCTCCGAATTTACCGCTCGACGCAGTAGTCCGAGGCCAGGGAGATGGAGCGGCAGACCCTCTTGATGGTCACCGTGCCGCCGTCACCACTGTAGGTCGTGGTGCCCTTGCCCTTCTTGTTCCACAGGGTGAAAATCTTGCTTCCGTGGCCGCTGCGCGTGTACTGCACGTAGACCTCGTTGTCGTCGTCGGCCAGGTCCTTGACGGCGGCAACGCCGTGGTCACCGTTGGTGCGGTAGGCCTGTCCCCAGATGGCCTTGACGTCCTGGTCGGCGAAGGCCGGCGTGGTGGCGCTCAGCATTCCGATGCCGATGATAACGGCAGCCGTGCGCGCGACATTCCTGGTCTTCATGGTGCTCCCCGTAATGCTTTTCTTGGTCAATTCAATGAAGCGGAGAGCGCGCGAATGTACTTCCGAAAATTGTGCCGGATTGGTCGACATCCGGCGCCCCCGATTCATTTCACACCCTACCTCGTTGATTAGGTGGTGAAATCCTCACGATAAATCCCTTGAGGGGTATTTGGGCTGTATGGCGTGAGGGCGTTTCTTCCGGAAAGATCGCTATCGTCCAGCCCTGCGTGGGGGTGCCGGCTGTGGCGGAGGTCTCATCTGGGACAGCCGGGTGGGGATAGTGACACTCTGCCGATGCTCAGGGTGTACTCCGTAAAAGGGTACAAAACTACTCAGGGTGGAGTGTCGTGAAGTATTTCGGGATGACGCTGGCATCGTGTTTCACGTGAAACGTCGCTCATTGCTGCACGGCATCATCGGTCGCGGCCGCGCCGCGGCCGAACCCAGAGATCGAAAGCCCCTCGGTTCTCTCAGAGAGGGGGCTCCTGGTGGTGCTCCGTCCCTCCTGGGGGGCACGGAGTTGTCCACAGAGGTGGATTTCTCCACAGAACACCAGGCCTCACTGGTTCACGACCCCGAAGGCATGGGAGGCTCTGTTCATTGCGAGCCTGAAGTCGAGGAGAGTGAATCCTTGCGGTCCGACGCCAACATCGCGGGACCGATGACCGATCCGGTCCCCGGTCCCCGTACCGAGTCGATGGGGGAGGATGTTTCACGTGAAACACCGCCCCCGATGGACGACACTCCCATCGGTCGTGCTGCCCAACTGGCGGTGGAGGCTCTAGGCCGCGCCGGCGAGGGCCTGCCGCGGCCCGAGCAGACCCGCGTCATGGTGGTCGCCAACCAGAAGGGGGGCGTGGGCAAGACGACGACGACCGTCAACCTTGCCGCCTCGCTGGCCCTTCATGGCGGCCGGGTGCTGGTCATCGACCTCGACCCGCAGGGCAACGCGTCCACTGCCCTGGGGATCGATCACCACGCGGAGGTTCCCTCCATCTACGACGTGTTGGTCGAGAGCAAGCCGCTCGCGGAAGTCGTTCAGCCGGTCCCCGATGTCGAGGGCCTCTTCTGTGCACCCGCCACGATCGATCTCGCCGGTGCGGAGATCGAGCTGGTGTCCCTGGTGGCACGCGAGAGTCGTCTGCAGCGGGCTATCCAGGCATACGAACAGCCGCTGGACTACATCCTCATCGACTGCCCGCCCTCGCTCGGCCTGTTGACGGTCAACGCGCTGGTGGCCGGCCAGGAGGTCCTGATCCCGATCCAGTGCGAGTACTACGCGCTGGAGGGCCTGGGCCAGCTGCTGCGCAACGTCGACCTGGTGCGGGGTCACCTCAACCCCACGCTGCACGTCTCGACGATCCTGCTCACCATGTACGACGGCCGTACGCGCCTAGCCTCCCAGGTCGCGGATGAAGTACGGACCCACTTCGGCGACGAGGTGCTACGGACGAGCATTCCCCGCTCGGTCCGTATCTCCGAGGCGCCGAGCTATGGCCAGACGGTGCTGACTTACGATCCAGGATCCAGCGGTGCCCTGTCGTATCTTGAGGCGGCACGAGAAATCGCGCTGAAGGGTGTCGGCGTCAATTACGACCCGACGCACGCTCACTTCGGCGCCCAGAGCAACCCGAGTATGGCGGAGGGCATCCAGTGAGCGAGCGACGGAGGGGTTTGGGCCGTGGTCTCGGCGCACTGATCCCTGCTGCACCGACGGAGAAGACGGTGCCTCCGGCTGCGATGGGAGGCGCTGCTTCCGCGTCCCCAGCCGCTGTACCGGTGCTGAGTGACCGTGGCGTGGCCGCTGCCAAGGTGGCGACGCTGCCGCCGGTTTCACATGAAACCGAGGAGCCGGCGCTCAACGGCGCTGTCGAGACGCCCGCACCTCCCATGGGCGCCCACTTCGCGGAAATCCCCCTCGACGCGATCACGCCCAACCCGAGGCAGCCGCGTGAGGTCTTCGACGAGGACGCGCTGCAGGAACTCGTCACCTCCATCCAGGAGGTCGGGCTCCTCCAGCCGATCGTCGTACGGCAGATCGGCAACGCACGCTACGAGCTCATCATGGGCGAGCGGCGCTGGCGGGCTTGCCGTGAGGCCGGCCTCGACGTCATCCCGGCGATCGTGCGGGCCACGGACGACGAGAAGCTTCTCCTGGACGCCCTCCTGGAGAACCTGCACCGCGCTCAGCTGAATCCCATCGAAGAGGCGGCTGCCTACGATCAGCTGCTGAAGGACTTCAACTGCACGCACGACCAGCTGGCAGACCGCATCGGCCGTTCTCGCCCGCAGGTTTCCAACACTCTGCGTCTGCTGAAGCTTTCGCCCAAGGTGCAGAACCGGGTGGCCGCCGGTGTGCTCTCCGCCGGGCATGCGCGGGCGCTTCTCTCCGTCGACGACCCGGAGGAGCAGGAGCGGCTGGCGTACCGAGTGGTGGCCGAGGGGCTCTCGGTTCGCTCCGTCGAAGAGATCGTGACCCTGATGGGCTCCCGGCCGCAGAAGGCCCAGCGCTCCAGGGGGCCGCGAGCCGGTTCCGTTCCCTCCCCGGCACTGTCCGACCTCGCGACCCGGCTCTCGGATCGCTTCGAGACGCGCGTGAAGGTCGAACTGGGCCAGAAGAAGGGCAAGATCACCGTCGAGTTCGCTTCTCCGGACGACCTTGAGCGGATCCTCAGCACGCTCGCCCCGGGCGAGAAGCTGGCGCTCCAGAGGAGTCTCCTGGACAGTGACGTGGACGAAGACGAGCTCTGAGGCTCGGTCGGCCGGGGTTCCTTCCTGGCCCCCTACGCGGGCCGTGTCCGGTGTGTACCGGAACACGGCCCGCACTTTGCTTTCTGGCGGTATCGATGGAATCGCTTCGTGGATACGATGCGTTTGGGTATGGCGCATCCATGTGGCAAGACCTCTTAGGGGAGGCGGGGTCCATGCGAACGGTGAGCCGGACCGGACTGGTGAGCGCGGGCCTTGGGCTGGGCGCGGTCGGCGGGTTCGTCGGCAGCCTGCTCAGGGAACGGAGCGCCCTGACAGCCGCTCGTGATGCCGCGGGCGAAGGAAGCGAGGATCAGCCTTCATGGGGCGTCGGCTCGTACCGCTCACGCTGGACAACCTTCCGGACCTTCCCAAGCGCTGCCGCGCGTGTGTCTTCTGGGAGTTGGACCCGGTCAGCGGTGAAGCCGCGGTAACAGCCGGAACCGCCGCCCTGGAGAAGGAATCCTGGATCTCCGCCGTCCTGTTGGACTGGGGCTCCTGCGGGCGGGTCGTCTACGTCGACGACGCGCCAGTGGGCTTTGTGCTGTACGCGCCTCCGGCGTACGTCCCCCGTGCGACAGCGTTCCCCACAAGCCCGGTGTCGCCGGACGCGGTGCAGTTGATGACCGCGTTCATCATGCCGGGCTACCAGGGTCAGGGGCTGGGCCGAGTGATGGTCCAGACAGTCGCCAAGGACTTGCTCCGCCGGGGCTTCAAGGCGATCGAGGCGTTCGGAGACGCGCGCTGGAAGGAACCGGCGTGTGTCTTGCCGGCCGACCATCTCCTGGCGGTTGGCTTCAAGACCGTGCGTCCGCACCCCAGCTTTCCGCGTCTACGGCTGGAAGTGCGGACGGCTCTGTCCTGGAAGGAAGACATGGAGATGGCGATCGACCGACTGCTGGGGGCTGTGCAGAAGGAACCGGCGTTGAGGCCGCTCTAGAGCAAGGACGCTCCAGAGCAGGCGCCTCCAAAGCGAATGGGCCAACCCGAGGGGGTTGGCCCATTCGTGTTTCACGTGAAACGTCACTCGGCGATGAAGTCCTCGAGGTCGCGGACGATCGCGGCCTTCGGCTTCGCGCCGACGATGGTCTTGGCGACCTCGCCGTTCTGGTAGACGTTCAGCGTCGGGATGGACATGACGCCGTACTTGGCGGCCGTACCCGGGTTCTCGTCGATGTTCAGCTTGACGATCTCGATCTTGTCGCCGTACTCGGAGGCGATCGCCTCAAGGGACGGCGCGATCTGGCGGCACGGTCCGCACCAGGCGGCCCAGAAGTCCACCAGGACGGGCTTGTCGCTCTTGAGGACGTCCTGCTCGAAGGAGTCGTCGGTCACGTTCTTCAGGGTGCCGGCCACGGCGGGCTCCTTAACTGGTTGATGCGTGGGGCGGATGGGGTTCAGGCGGGGGTTCAGACAGAGGTCTTCTCGGGCTCGGCCTGCTCCTCGTCCGCGAGGGCGGCGAGGAAGCGCTCGGCGTCGAGAGCGGCGGAGCAGCCGGTACCGGCCGCGGTGATCGCCTGGCGGTACGTGTGGTCGACCACGTCGCCGGCGCCGAAGACACCGGTCAGGTTGGTGCGGGTGGACGGGGCGTCGACCTTGAGGTAGCCCTCCTCGTCCAGCTCCAGCTGGCCCTTGAACAGCTCGGTACGCGGGTCGTGGCCGATCGCGATGAACAGGCCGGTGACCGCCAGGTCCGAGAGCTCGCCAGTCTTGATGTTGCGCAGCTTCAGACCGGAGAGCTTCTGCTCGCCCTGGACCTCGGCGACCTCGCTGTCCCAAACGAACTTGATCTTCGGGTCGGCGAAGGCGCGCTCCTGCATCGCCTTCGAGGCACGCAGGGTGTCGCGGCGGTGGACGATGGTCACGGACTTGGCGAAGCGCGAGAGGAAGGTCGCCTCCTCCATCGCGGTGTCGCCTCCGCCGATCACAGCGATGTCCTGGTCCTTGAAGAAGAAGCCGTCACACGTGGCACACCAGGAGACGCCACGGCCGGAGAGGGCGTCCTCGTTCGGCAGGCCGAGCTTGCGGTGCTGCGAGCCGGTGGTGACGATGACGGCCTTCGCCCGGTGGACCGTGCCCGCGGTGTCCGTGACGGTCTTGATCTCACCGCTCAGGTCGACGTTGACGACGTCGTCCGGAACGAGTTCGGCGCCGAAGCGCTCGGCCTGGCCGCGCATGTTGTCCATGAGCTCGGGGCCCATGATGCCGTCCTGGAAGCCCGGGAAGTTCTCCACCTCGGTCGTGTTCATGAGCGCACCACCGGCGGTGACGGCACCCTCGAACACAAGCGGCTTCAGCGACGCGCGCGCGGTGTAGAGCGCCGCCGTGTAGCCGGCGGGCCCGGAGCCGATGATGATCACGTTACGGACATCGCTCACGGCTTGATTCCTCGTCTCTGGACTGCGTCATCGGACCGGGGGAGCCCCTTTCAGAACTCTCACCCCACCCAACGGATCCTAAGGGGCGCGCATTCCCACTGTGTCCGGGCACACGGTCAAGCCCCATCGGAGGGGTTGTCAGGCAGGACGGAGACGAACAGCTGGGCTCTCAGGAACGCGTGTAAGAGTCCTTCAGGAGGACCTCGGCCGTGGTGGATGACGCGTGCTTCACACAGGTCGCATCCATGACGTAGACGGTGACCCGGCTGGCATTGGTGGCATCCGGCAACACGACGAGCAGAGCGTCCTTGCCTTGGTAGAC
Organism: Streptomyces sp. NPDC057623; assembly: GCF_042800355.1. Classification (NCBI taxonomy): domain Bacteria; kingdom Bacillati; phylum Actinomycetota; class Actinomycetes; order Kitasatosporales; family Streptomycetaceae; genus Streptomyces; species Streptomyces sp. NPDC057623. Next base: position 101,821 of record NZ_JBHVGZ010000021.1, on the reverse strand, counting down.
GCCTTCCTTGGCGGCGAGCGCCGCGTCGTCGCGGCCGATGCCCTTCCTGACACATTCGGGCACGGTGATCTCGCGCAGGATCTTGGGGCTCCTGGTGTCGGATCCGCCTTCCATCCCCATACTGCGTTCCGGCTTGCGGGAGTCACCCGCAGAGCTGTCGCTCTTGGCGAGGAGATCGGCGACCTGATGCTCCAGCTTCGCTGCGGAGAAGGTGTCAGCGCCGCTCTGCCCTCCGTCGGCCGAAGGGCCGGCCCCTCCACCCACCAGCGAGGTCAGCAGCACGGAGCCGAGCCCCAGGGCGGCCGCCGTGAATGCGGCGCCGAGGATGGCCACCTTGCGACGTCCGGGATTCTTGCGATTCTTGCGGCCGGGACCGGTGGTTGATGAGCGGGCGTGGCCTGCCGGGCGGCCTGCCGGTGCCGATGTTTCACGTGAAACATGCGCGCTGTCGTCCGCGCCGGAGACCGGGTGGGCGTCCCCGAGGGGGGGTGCCGCTTCGGTGTCATCGGGCGCCGTGGCGTTCAGTAGAGCCTCCGCGGCGAGGGCGGCGTCGATGCGTCCGGCGACATCGGCGGGCATACGCGCGGGGCCGGGCAGAGTGCCGAGCAGTTCCCGGATCTCCTCCAGCGAGGCGTGGACGTCCGCGCACAACTCGCACTGGTCCAGATGCTGCCGTAGGTCTGCCGTCCTGGACGGGGGGAGCAGCCCCTCGGTGAGGTCGGAGATCTCGGCGACGTCCGGGTGCCCGGCCGTGTCCGTCGTGGAAGTCACGCTCGCCCACCTCCGCCCTTCACAGCAGCTGAATCGCTCGGCCCGGTATCTCGCGGATCCGTGGCCGGTGGCCTCGTGGCATGTGGACCCGCTGCCGGTGGGACGGATGCCCCCGGCGTCCGGTTCCGCCTCTTGCTGGAGTCCTTGCCCCCTCCGGCGCTGTCAGGCCGTAGATGGGTGAGGAGAGGCAGGAGTCTGGCTCTGCCGCGCGCGCATCGGCTCTTGACCGTGCCGGTCGGTACATCGAGGACCCGGGCGGCTTCCGCGACCGGGTAGCCCTGCATGTCCACCAGGACGAGCGCCGCCCGTTGGTCGGGCGGAAGCGTGCCGAGTGCTTCCAGCAACTGACGGTGCAGATCGTTGCGCTCTGCCGGAGCCGATGCCTCCTCGTGGGGCTCCAGCAACTGCTCCAGGCGCTCGGTGTCGTCGACGGGGGAGGTCTTCCGGGACGCCGCCTTGCGGGCGCGGTCCAGGCAGGCGTTCACGGTGATCCGGTGCAGCCACGTCGTGACGGCCGACTGGCCCCTGAAGGTATGGGCGGCCCGGTAGGCGGAAACGAGGGCGTCCTGGACGGCGTCAGCGGCCTCCTCGCGGTCGCCGAGTGTACGCAGGGCCACCGCCCAGAGCCGGTCTCGGTGACGCCGCACGAGTTCACCGAAGGCGTCGGGGTCGCCCTCGACATGGAGGGCCAAGAGAGCTTCGTCAGAACGTGAGGACCGAATATTGTCAACTGGCCCATGACTCACACATATCCCCCAAACTCGATGCGGGAAGGTTGCGTAGCTTCCCAGCCCGCAAACCATAGACAGAATCTCACATCGATCACAATGATCGCCATTGGTGCCAGATTCAGGGGATCAATCGGCACATCTATCTACTACTTGAGAGAAATGGAAAGGTCTTAGATGCTTAAGAGGCGTTGCATTGCTGCACTTACCTCGGTTATATCGGTCGCTACGTTTGGCGTTGTGGCAACTGCTTCAAACGCAAACGCGGCCGTGTGGACCAGCACCAATACGGTTAATAACTGTGACGCCGCCTGCATAGTACTCTTCTATAACTCCCAGTATGGTGGTTCGCGAACGACTTTCGAGAACAATAAGGAGGAGGAAGGTTTCTACGATTTGGGCCCCTATACATTCAAGACTTCGGGCGCAGGAAATGGGCTTTCGGTAAAGAACAATGCTGCGTCAGCACAAGCAAGAAACTGGGGCTTGAATTACAATGTGACCATTTACTACCGTAGCGGATACTCTGGTCCCTGTGACAGGCTCCAAGCCACTCCTGATGAGTACACCTATGCCTCCAAGCTTGTCAATACGTACAACGAAAATGCATCACTCTATTGGCGCCGTTCCGTGGTGAGCCAAGGCTGCACCTACTGGGGATAGTAGTAATCAAGTTTGCTTTCCGGCGGGCTCCTCTAAGGTGTCCGCCGGAGCTGTTATTGGAGGTGTCATTTTGCGGCCTTCTCGAAAATTTACACCGGGCAGTACCACGATTCTGGTCCTTCTAGCGCTAGCTACTGGTTGTGCGAGCGGATCGAGTTCAGATTCTGGTCAGAATCATGAAAATCGCACGGAATCGAGCGCAAAAGCAGATCCCAAGCAAGATTTGTCTCAACCCTTCCAACTGCCCATCGATGACTACGGGATCAGCCCTGAGGATCATTATTTGATCGACAAAGCAAAGAAGATCCTTATTGATCGCTGCATGGAAGAATTTGGAAGCGATTACTCCGCTCCCCTGCCTGGAGAACCTATCGTTCAGGCAACAAGAAGATACGGAGTAACGGATATGAAAACTGCGAGAACCTACGGCTATCACATGCCGAAAGCGAGCTCGGGCGCAGGTGAAGACCCAGGGAAGATCGCAGCGAGAGAGAGAACGCTGCTTTTTGGGAGTAGTCGGCGGGCGAGTGTCGAGGCGAATGGCATGGAAGTTCCTGCTGGGGGTTGCAGTGGAAAAGCTGAGTCGATAATAACTACTACCCAGAGGCCTGAATCTGCGATTTCCGTGGCTCAACAAATTAACTCTGAAAGTTTCACAATTTCTTTGAAGGATCCACTTTTTGTCAAAGCAAATAGGCGATGGTCTGCCTGCATGGCGGAGAGGGGGTATAAGTATGATTCGCCGCTAAAGGCGATTTCGGATGCCAAGTTCCAAGAAGCGGATGAGCCCACCGAGGAGGAGAAGCGTGTTGCAGTGATGGACATTTCCTGCAAACGTGAAACGAAACTTATGGAAATTTGGAGTGGAGTAGAAAGAAGTGAGCAGGATGTGATGATTCGCAAACACTCCAATCTCCTACAGGAACTTCGCGCATTCCAGGAGGTAGAGATCCAGAATGCGCGGCAAGTCTTGTCCAAGTCCCGCTGAGAAAGTGAGTTACTAAGGTTGAACGACAGTAGTGATTCATTCGAATTTGCCCTGAGGAAGGTAATTGATGCCTCAGGCCCAGCTGGTAATGTCAATCCTGTAGCACTAGTGAGAGCAGGTGAGATGAGGGGGCGCGCTATTCGAAAGCGCCGACTGATTTGGATCGCTTTCATTTCGACGACGGCGATCCTCGCAGGACTTCTGCTCATCACCTTGTCTCTTTCCTCGTAGCGTGCAGACCGTGACTGCAGGGGAAGTTGGAAGTGATGACAGAGAAGAAACGGAAGTTCCATTTGGGGTTCTGGCAGGGCTGCACGGATCGTCACGGAGAGGTGCGACGGGGAAACGTCGTGATTCCCAACTGGTCGTTGGTGCCGTGCACATGGCCGCGGCCAGCCGCGGCGGGAACATACGCGGCACCACCTTCCATATGGACCGCGGCAGCGAACAGGGTTCATGGAGGATCCGTCAAGCCCGCCGCAAACTGGGCGTTTTCCAGTCCATGGTTCGGGTCGGATCCTGTGTCGATAGCGCCCGTCGGCGAGGCGTTCAACAACGTGCTGAAGGTCGTGTATGTCCGGCGGCACCTCTTCGCCACTCGTAAGAGGCCTGGATCAGGATCACACCGGGATCAGCGACTTCTGCGACGTCCGACGGCTACACAATGTGTGTCTTCAAGAGACCGATCGACTATGGACGCGACTCCTGGGCCAGTCTCAGCGAGGGGCCTTCGTAGAAAGGTTTCCGCGCTTCGAGCGGCTTGAAGTATCTCCGCAGTCCTACCGTCCGCCTTTGACAGGCAACTTTCAGGATTGCCCCGTTTGCCACCGCCGCTCCCTCGTCACACACGATCGCGGACGTATGACTAAGCTCTGTTTGAGGGGATTGAGCCGTCTGCTGTCGATCTCTCTTGGTCTGTGACGGTGAACCCTCAGCCCTTAAACGTCACGTCGGTGATAGCTTGCTTGTAGCCGGCGCCACTGTATTGGTCTTGCCCCGAGTAGGGCGTTGCTGTGATCCACACGAGTACGTACCGGGCTTTCACCGTCCTGTCGGTGGAGATCTTCAGATCCTGACCGGAAGTCGTGGCTGTGGCGATCTCTGTCATGGAGCTGAGAGGTGCCGACGAAGATAGCGAGTTGGCCCTATACAAGGTCGCTGTGGTGCGGTCGCCGCCATAAAGCAGCCCCATCGACGCCGTCGACAACGTGTGTGTGGAGCCGAGGTCGTAGACGATGCCCACGCCCCGCTTATACGGTGCGAGCTCAGGTCCGTCGTCGTAGGAGTACGTCCTCCAGTACGTGGAACTGTCGCCGTCGTAAGTGAGCCTCACATCGTTCGCGTGCTGGGGTTTGCCGTCCGGGTAGTACTCGGCGGCATCTTCGATATTGAGCGAGGACACCGGCTTGGCCTTTTCGTCCTTCTCGTCGTCGCCATCCGTTGTCTGCGTCTGGTTGGTGTCCTCGGACTTGTCGCTTTGGCCCATGAGCGTATCCGCCAGTTGCCAGCTGCCCAGGCCCAGGGCGGCGATCAGGAGGGCCGAGACGGCCCACTTGAGCGCTTTGCCGGTTCGGCCCTGCAGTGGGGGAGGCGGAGCCGCTATCGGCTGAGTGACGCCCGGACGCGGTGCCTGGCGGCCGTAAGTGCCCTGCTGGTACGTCGTGCGCTGATATTCCGGCGGGGCCGTGAACGCGGGCTCCGGCGGGCGGATGCGGGGCATCTCACCGATCGCCTTCACCAGTTCCTCCGGCGTTGTACACGCGGACTCATGGCGGGACGCCGTCGCGCCGTCGTTGACCAGCGCACGCATGGCGAGCTCCGACAGCCCTCGGTGGACGCCGGCACGCACCTGGTCGGGGGCGATCAGACCGACGTTCTTCGGTAGCCCGGACAAGCCGTAGGCGTCGCTCTCGTACGGCCAGCGCTGGGTGAGCGCGGCGTACAGCAGGGCGCCGATGGCCTCCGTGTCGGTGCGCTGCGGGGTGTCGGAGCTGACCCCACGCAATGCGGCGTTCACCGCGAGCCCGCGGATGCGCCACTGGCCGGTCGACGTGCGCAGCACAGCGTTCGGGTTGAGGCGGAAATGGGCCAGGCCCTCGCGATGGGCGGCGGCCATGGCTGCGGATACCTGGGTGACCATCTGGTAGGCGTCGTACACCTCCAGCGGCCCTGAGGCGAGGAGCGTGCTCAGTTCGGTGGCATCGGGAAGCCACTCATGGACGACGTAGACGAGATCGTTCTCTTCGACGGCGTCGAGGACCTGGACGAAGCGGGGGTCACCGAGCAGTGCGGAAGAGCGGGCCGAGGCCAGGACGGACCGAGCCCGTGCGTGGTCCGCTGGCAGGACGTGGACGCCGACGGCGCGACGAAGCTTCTCGTCGACCGCACGCCAACTGCTGAAACCGTCCAGACGGGTGACGCACTCCTCGAGGCGGTAGCGTCTGGCGAGCTTGTGACCGCTGTGCAGCTCAGGCGGTGAAGCCTTTCCGGGACCCTCAGTCCCGCCACTCCCCTGTGCCTCATCGATGTCCGTGTCCCGCTCCCAATACTTGGCCACCCCGTCGGACGTGGACTGGTCCGCCTGAGCGGTCAGCGGCTCGTCGCCGCTGTTGTCTGCCACGTCGACGGCAGCCGTGCTCCGTTCCGCCACCGTCGCTCCTGCCTCCCCATCCATTGCGCGCCGTCAGACTCGTGCGCGCCGTCCGACGTCGAACCAATTGTGCCCACAGTCCGCCGCTATGCACGACACTCGATGGCGGACGATGGTTGTGCGCGTACCGTTCCTAAAGACTGAGCATGAGTTGGACATGCTCTGCCGAATGCCCCGAACGGTCTTGGGCATTCTGGTCGACCGCGTTCGCTCCGCGTCCAGCGCCATCGGATCGTGTCCGTGGTCCGGGTACGCAGGGGCGGCTTTCCTCACTCCTGCGGTCACCAGGCCAAGCCTGGACGGTCCGATGCCCCACACCATCGCTCTGGTGGTGCGGGGGCGGTGCCGTCCGTCGCCTGATCCGGTGCCCGAGGGAGCGTCGTGCGATCGCCACCGAAGCCGCCTGGTGTCGGCTTGCGGGGCGTCGGGTTGTGGTGAGGGGCTGTTGCCAGTGTTCGGCGCCCCAACGGCTGGTGTAGGCGGGATCAACGGCGATCACGTTGATACTGGCTTCGGCGCACATGCTCAGCAGACGTGCGCGGAGTTTGCCGGTGGGGATGTCGGAGATGAGCTGCCTAAACCACTTGCGTCGGCCATACTTCTCCCGCGTCCTGGAGTTGGTGAAGTCGAGGTCTTCGATCGCGATGGCCTGCACGCCGGTCTGGCTGGCCCAGTGCAGGAGGCGAGTGAGGGCGTGGCGGAGCTGGGCGTCGCGATGGCTGGCTGTCCCGGTCAGGTCGTAGTCGAATCGACGGGGTGCGCCCGTCGGGTTGCCGTACTCGTCCAGCAGCCAGGCGGCCAGGTGATCCGCGTTCGTGTCAACGCCGATCACGCCTGAGGCCCGCAGTACCTCTAGTGGCAAGACGGGCAGGTCTTTGCGGGTCCAGGACGCGTCCAGGTACCAGCGGCCGCGCCCTACGTCCAAGTGGATGCGGTAGGCCACAGCCCGGTTCGCCTCGATCCGGTCGCGCCACTCTGCACCTCGGTGGGCGAAGTTCACACGGGCATCGAGGGTGTAGCGGCCGTGCGGGGCATTGGCGAGGTAGGTGATCGGGGCGGGCAACTTGATGCTGATCTCACCGTTGGGTGTGACGCGGATCGTCTCGTTGCCGAAGCGCTTGCCGGACTCGCCATCAGCGGTCAGGAACCAGCGCGCGGCCTCCCACGCCTCTCGCCACTGCGTCTCGGTCTTCTGCGCCGTAGTGAGGTTGTGACGCTGCTTGAGTAGCCGTCTGCTGCCCCGAACCACCGATACGCGTCCGGCTTCGCGCTCGGCGCGGACCCGCTCGTATTCGTGCTCCAGGATGGCCAGACGGCGCGTCTTGTGAAACCACTCGTTCCTGGATCGGTAGCCGCCGGGCTTGCCCTGGCTGCCCTTCTCCCCGATTGGCAGTGACAGGCGGTGCCGCACTGTGCGGATACCAGCGTCCAGCGATGCAAGGTGCTGATGCTGGGCGCGGCGAGACAGGCCCCACTGGTCGTGCGTGTTGGAGGTGACCGACCCGGCCCAGCGGGACGACGATTCGGCGGTCAGCTCCCGTTTACGGGCGGCCCATGTTTCGGTGGAGTGCTCCAGGCCGTCACGGCACCGGCGGGCCAGGTCGCGGGAGGCGAGACGTCCCATGTGTTGTCCCACGGCCTGCAGGACCTTCTCATCCTCGACTGTCAGCTTTTTGAGGCGGTCGCGTATCGAGACACCTGTGGGACCGTCGGCGACGAACGGCCGGGCGATCTGCCTGAGTGGCTTGCGATGATCAGCCATGCCGGGCTGCTTCCAGGGCCTTGTGGGCGCGGTTCTTCGCCGACCTCCGGCCGTACAGGCGGGCGCAGAAGGAGGTCAGTACTTCCACCACATCGCGCACCATGTCCTCTTCGACCTCGCCGTCGTCCAGGACGACGAGGTGGCGCCCGTGCGCGGACAGAGCGGCTTCGACGAGTTCGACGTTCATGCGGCCGAGGCGGTCTTTGCGCTCAACCACGACCGTGGTCACGGCGGGGTCGGCCAGCAGTCGCTTCGCCTTGGAACGGGTGCCGTTCATGCCGGATGCGATCTCGGCTTCCACGCGGACCACACGGTGACCGGCCTTGGCCGCCCACTCCGACAAGCGGGCGATCTGACGTTCCAGATCTGCTTTTTCTTCGTGCGAGGAAACGCGGGCGTACAGGCCCAGACCGCCGATTGCCTCCGGCGTTGTGGCAGCGTCGACGTTCACCAAGATCGTGCGAGGCCCAACACGCTGAGCAGGAACCGGAAGCGTCCCGTTCTTGAACCAGCGATACGCCGTGTGGGGGCTCACCCCCTGCGACCGTGCCCACTCAGTCAGATTCACGCGAGGAGCATAACGCAACTAGAAGCAGGTTGTGCACACTCATGCACACTCCGAGAGGCTTCGTCGCGCCCCCCACCTCAGCGACCCAGGCGTCCGCGGACCATGCCGACCAGTGAGTTCAGCTCCTCGATTCGCATCCGGCGGGCGGCGACGAAGAAGACCCCGAGCAGCACGGCTCCACCGGCCAGCAGTGCGGCCAAGGAGCCGAGAACGCCCTGTCCCAGGGTCTGGGCGATGCCGTAGCAGGCCGCACCGCTCAGCAGGGCCGCCGGTACCGAGGCGATGCAGAGTCGTGCGTACGTCCGCATCACGCGGGCGCCGTCGAGGTCGCCGCCGAGCTTCTTGCGCAGCCGGCTCCAGGCGACGCCGACGCCGATCGCGTAGGCGAGACCGTATGAGGCGGCCATGCCGACGACGGCCCAGCGGGCCGGGATGACGAAGTAGCAGGCGGCCGAGGCGACGGCGTTGACGGCCGCCACGATCACCGTGTTGTAGAACGGGGTCCGGGTGTCCTCATAGGCGTAGAAGGCACGCAGGACCACGTACTGCACGGAGTACGGAATGAGGCCGAGGCCGAAGGCCATCAGCATGTAGCCCATGTTGGTGGCCTCGCTGGTGCCCGAGGAGCCGAACATCAGCGTGCACATCGGGATGCCCAGGCCCAGGAACCCGAAGGCGATGGGGACGATCGCCACCGCCGTGGTGCGCAGGCCCTGGGAGATGTCGTCCCGTACGGCACCGCTGTCGCCCTCCGCCGCCGAGCGCGAGAGACGCGGCAGCAGGGCGGCCATCAGGGAGACGGTGATGATGGCCTGCGGCAGACCCCAGATCAGCTGGGCGTTGGCGTAGGCGGCGAAGCCGGTTCCGTCGACGTCGGAGTCGACTCCGGCGGCGGTCGACAGCTGGGTGACCACGAGGGCGCCCGCCTGGTTGGCCAGGACGAAAAGGATCGTCCACTTGGCGAGCATCGCCGCCTTGCCGAGACCGTGACCCTTCCAGTCGAAGCGCAGCCGCAGCCGGAAGCCCGTCTCACGCAGGTACGGGATCATCGCCAGGGCCTGGACGACCAGACCGAGCAGGACACCGATGCCGAGGAGCCGCTGGCCCTCCGGGGGGATGTTCGTGACGGCCATGCCGGAGCGCTCCGCGGTGCCGTACACCCAGAGGAACATCCCGAGCGTCACGATGATGACGATGTTGTTCAGGACGGGCGTCCACATCATCGCGCCGAACTTGCCGCGGGCGTTGAGGATCTGCCCCATCACCACGTGGACGCCCATGAAGAAGATCGAGGGCAGGAAGTAGCGGGTGAAGGTGACGGCCACCTCGTTCGCGGCGGGGTCGTTGGCGACGGGCGTGGACAGGGCCCTGACCAGGAGCGGCGCGCCGAACATCGCGAGTGCGGTGAGGGCGGCGAGCGCCACCATCACCAGGGTCAGCAGACGGTTCGCGTACGCCTCGCCGCCGTCCTCGTCGTCCTTCATGGCGCGCACCAGCTGCGGCACGAAGACGGAGTTGAGGCCGCCGCCGACGGTCAGGATGTAGATCATCGTCGGCAGCTGGTAGGCGACCTGGAACGAGTCGCCCAGCAGGCCGAGGCCCAGTGCCGAGACGATCATCATCGAGCGGACGAACCCGGTGAGCCGGGACACCATCGTGCCGGCCGCCATCACGGCGCTCGACTTCATCAGGCCCGCGGCGCGCCCGCCCTTCTTCGGCGCTGACGCGGACGCGGGCGCTGGAGCAGACGCCTGGACGGGCGCCGAGGGCTCGGCGGCGGCAGGCGGCGTAGGTCCCGGATACGGCCCCGCTGTCGCCGCCGGCGCCGGAGAAGGCCCCGGAACCGTCGGCGGCTGGTACGGCGGAACACCGCCCTGCTGCTGGTCCCGGAAGAGGTGCGCGAAGGCGTCGTGCTCGGGGCGCTCCTCGGTGGAGTGCGAGACGAGGTCGTCGACGCCCACGTACTGGGTCGTACGGGGGTCGTCGCCGTAAGGCAGGTACTGGGTCGGGCCCTCCGGTTCGGGCGCCGGGGTCTGTGCCCACACGTGCGGGTCGGGGGCGTACGGCGACTGGGGTGGCTGGGCGTACAGCGACTCGGGCGACTGGTACGTGCCCGGTGGGGGCGGCGGGTGGGCGGCACGGTCGTACAGCGCCTCGGCGACCGGGTCCTGGGCGGAGAGGTCCTGCGCCCGGTAGGGGTCCTGGTCGTAGGCGTCCTGGAGGTACATGTCCGCGGGGTGCTGCGGCGGTACCTGGCCGTGCTCGGGCGGCGGGCCCTCGGGGTGCCCCGAGGGGCCCGCGGGCTGGCCGCGGTCACCGTCGTACGGCGCGTTCATGGTTACCCCACCTCATCGTCCCGGGCCCACCGGCCACGACATCGCTCAACGGTCCACTCTCTCACCCGTGCCGGACGGGTCGGCGCTTTCCGCTGCGGTGTCCGGTGTCGGGTCACTCGGCTGCTCCGGGGCGTCTGCCCGGGGACCGGTGTCCGACTCTTCCTCGCGGAGTTCCTCGGGCGTGAGACGGTCCTCGGGGCCTTCCGGGTTCTCCGGGTCGCCGTCGGTCTCGCTCGGCTCCTGGGAGGCGTCCTCCTCGGCCCTGCGGGCCGCCGCGCGCTTGCGCTGCGTGTACATGCGGAACCCGGCGAGGACGAGCAGGAGGAAACCGCCGCCGATGACGAGCATCACGGTGGCCGTGAACTCGGTGACCTTCACGTCGAAGGTGACGGGTGAGCCGTAGGGCTGGCCGTCCTCGGTGAACAGCTGGGCAACGACCCTGGCCTGGCCGTTGGCCTGCGCCGACGTGGTGAACTTCACGGTCTGGCTGTGGCCGCCGGAGACCGCGACACGCTGTTCGTAGTAGGAGTCGCCGCCGATCTCGAGGCGCCTCGGGCTCTGTGAGGTCAGCCGCAGCACCAGGTGGTCGACACCCTGGACGAGATTGTTCTGCACGGTCACAGGGATCGTGGCACTGCGCCCGGAGAGCTTGGTCTCCGACTTCTCGATCAGTGTGATCTGTCCGGCCAACGAGTCGACGTAGGCCTCAATGCCGTTGCGATAGTCCGCGGCCTCAGCGGAGCGGCCGCGCCATGACGTGGACATCTCGCGGTTCATGGCCCGTCCGAAGGGGGTGACCACCCGGGACTGCTTGGTGAGGATCACCTTGAACTTGTCGAGCTTGTCCTGCGTGGTGGCGACCTGTTCGAAGGCCGCTCGCGGCAGCTGCTGCTTGCGCAGTGAGGAGGGGTACTGGGAGGCCGCCGGCACCTTCGTGGTGGCGGCGGAGTCCGGCTTGGCCGTGGCAGCGGCCGTGAGTTCCTGGGACTGGGACCACGTGCCGTCCTGGAGCGCCGAGACCGCCTCGGCCATCGTCTGGGCCTGACTCGTCGTGGGCATCCGCTGCGGGGCGACGACGATGCTGCGCTGCTTGTTCGTCTGGAGGTTGAGAGTCAGGCTCTGGGCCAGGAACCTCTGCACGGCGAGCGTCGAACTCGACGCCTTCGTCAGGTTGCCCTGGAATGCCGTCGACATCCGTGCGTCTGCGACGACCGCCGTCGTACCGCCGCCGATGGGACGGGCCGCCGAGGGCGTGTAGGGCAGGCCGCCGGTCTCCACCAGGCTGTCGTTGCGGGCGATCACCTTGTCCGCGCCGGCGGACGTGGCGACCTTGACAATGGACGGGTCGACGGCGCCGTTCACCGGCCAGGCGAAGTCGGTGGTCGGCTCCACGTGGAGGATCGAGTCGACCGTGTCGGCGGCGACGTCGGTGGCCTCCTTGAGGTGGTTCAGGGAACCGGTGGCGTTGGTGCCGTTGTGCGCCAGGGAGGCCAGGTCGGGGTCGGCGAAGGGCAGGGCGACGACTTCCTTGTCCTGCACCGCGTCCTGTAGCTCGGCCAGCCACTGCGCGGCGACCGCCCGATAGCCGCCCGGCCTGGTCGTGTCGCCCTCGCCCTGGACGCGATAGCTCTCTGTCATGGCATCCACGGAGGCCAGCAGGTCGGGGTCGATCACCCAGGTGACGTCGAGTTCCTTGCCCAGCGACACGAGCTGCTGCAGTCGGCCGCCCGGGGAGATCTCCTTGGCGAGGTCGTCATCACGGAAGACCGGAGTCTGTGATTCGTCCGACCCCGTCTGCGCGGTCATGTGCGAGGAGGAGATGAGCGGCCACAGAACGGTCGTCCGGGTCTTCGTGCCGGCCTCGTCGGGCTGCCACGGCAGGAAGGTCCGCTGGATGCCGAGCACCTGGTCCCACTGCTGCGCCGCCGTCTCACCGGACAGCGAGACGGCGAACTCGTAGACCCCGTCCTCTCCCAGGTCCAGCTTGTCGACCGGCACGGAGATGCTGAAGGGCTGGGAGACACCTGGAGTGAGCTTGGAGAACTCCTTGACGTACTTCCCGCCTACCGGGGCTCCGTCGAGGCCCTGCTGGTAGCCGGTGCGCGCGGCGACCGTGTCGATGGCCGAGCGGGTGTTCAGGGGCGCCCCCAGGCGCAGGTCCACCTGCGCGTCCGTGACCGCTTGCTTGCCCTTGTTGGTCACCGTGCCGGACACGGTCAGGGTGTCGCCCTCACCGGGGACGGTGGGCGTGAGCGAGTCCACAGCGACGGCCACCGTGCCCGGGCCGGAAGCGGCCTGCACGGAGTCCTGCACAGAGTCCTGCATGGCGGCGTGCGTCGTGGCGGCGGCAGGCAGCTGGAGCAGGCCTGCCAGCAGAGGCGCACCGGCGAGCAGCGCTCCGGTGCGCCGCATCCACCGGCGGGCAGGTGAGGGACTCATCCCCTGGAAGTCTGCCGCCTCGGCCACGCGCTCGCCCGTCCCTCGTCGTCGTCAGTGGTCGTCGGAATGTGCGTCCACGCATGGTAACGATGCGCGCTGAGGGGAAGTGCCGCGGTCTCCTCCACAAGATCGGCTCGGACCGCTCAGCCTGTCCCGTATGTGCCCCTATAAAGGGGAGCGTTTTCGTACGTCGTAAGAGCAGGCATTGTGGGCGTATCGACGGAGCTGTCTCCGCCCTCGGATGTGCACCTTTAATGGAGGCGCTCCCGGTCGCCCAGGCCACGTACCCTCTTCTGTTGTGCCGAACGCCAACGAAGACAAGCCCAGCGCCCTGAGCCAGGCGCAGCACCGTGCGGTGAGTGAACTGCTGCGGGTTGCCCCTGTCGCCGACGACCTCGCCCGCCGTTTCCAGGAGGCCGGGTTCTCACTCGCCCTGGTCGGCGGGTCGGTCCGGGACGCGCTTCTCGGCCGGCTCGGTAATGACCTGGACTTCACGACCGACGCCCGTCCCGAGGACGTGTTGAAGATCGTGCGCCCGTGGGCGGACGCCGTGTGGGAAGTCGGTATCGCTTTCGGCACGGTCGGGGTGCAGAAGGAAGCCCGCGTCGGAGACGTTGACCGATGCTTTCAGATCGAGGTGACCACCTACAGGTCGGAGGCGTACGACCGGACCTCACGCAAGCCCGAGGTGTCGTACGGCGACTCGATCGAGGAGGACCTCGTCCGGCGTGACTTCACCGTGAACGCGATGGCCGTCGCGCTTCCGGAGAAGGAGTTCATCGACCCGCACGGCGGGCTGGAGGACCTGGCGGAGGGTGTGTTGCGTACGCCGGGCACTCCCGAGGAGTCCTTCTCGGACGACCCGCTGCGCATGATGCGGGCGGCGCGCTTCGCGGCACAGCTCGACTTCGAGGTGGCTACCGAGGTTGTCGCTGCCATGAAGGACATGTCCGGCCGCATCGAGATCGTCTCGGCGGAGCGGGTGCGGGACGAGCTGAACAAGCTGATCCTCTCGGCCCACCCCCGTAAGGGTCTGACCCTGCTGGTCGACACCGGGCTCGCCGACCACGTGCTGCCCGAGCTCCCGGCTCTTCGCCTGGAGAGCGACGAGCACCACCGCCACAAGGACGTGTACGAGCACACTCTGATCGTTCTGGAACAGGCGATGGAGTTGGAGGAGGAGGGCCCCGATCTGACCCTCCGGCTGGCCGCGCTGCTGCACGACATCGGCAAGCCCCGCACACGCCGCTTCGAGCAGGACGGCCGGGTCTCTTTCCACCACCACGAGGTGGTCGGTGCCAAGATGACCAAGAAGCGCATGACTGCGCTGAAGTACTCCAACGAGCTGGTGAAGGACGTCTCACGGCTGGTCGAACTTCACCTGCGTTTCCACGGCTACGGCACGGGAGAGTGGACGGACTCCGCAGTTCGCCGCTATGTCCGTGACTCAGGCCCGCTCCTGGACCGACTCCACAAGCTGACGCGCTCGGACTGCACCACGCGCAACAAGCGCAAGGCGGCCGCGTTGTCCCGCGCCTACGACGGCCTGGAGGAGCGGATCGCTCAGCTCCAGGAGCAGGAGGAACTGGACGCCATCCGCCCCGACCTCGACGGCAACCAGATCATGGAGATCCTCGGTGTGGGGGCCGGGCCGGTCATCGGTCGTGCGTACAAGCACATGCTGGAGCTGCGGCTGGAGAACGGGCCGATGGCACACGACGAGGCGGCGGCGGCGCTCAAGGAATGGTGGGCGCAGGAGTCAGAGGCCTGAATCGAGCCGATACGTAAAGAGCGGGCGCCATGTTTCACGTGAAACATGGCGCCCGCTCTTCGATGTTTCACGTGAAACGACGACGCGTGCGATGGCGGCCTGCAGAAGCGGCCGGAGTCAGATCAGACGTCCTTGAGGCACAGCAGGAACTCGTCGTCGCTGGTGCCCGTCTTCATCGTCTCGGTGTAGAAGCTGGTGGCCCCGTCGACCTTGCCGCACTCGGTCTCGGCCGTGAGCTGCGTGTAGTGACCCTTGACCTTCTTGAGTACCTTCACCTCGGCGTCGGAGGAGGTGCAGTCCACGACCTCCAGGGCGTCGTCCGACACGGACGACGACGGGGCCTTCAGGCAGTCGCCCACGGCGGCGTTCTTGGCGTCGTCCTGGCTCATTATGTAGCCGACGATCATCATGGTGGCGACGATCACGACGGCGCCGACGTTCTTGATCGTCTTGAAGCTGACCCTGCGACGCGGCTGCTGCGGCGGAACCGGCGCGTACGGTGCCGCACCCTGCTGGGGGAACCCGGGCTGGCCCGGCTGCTGCGGGTAGCCGCCCTGGGCCGGGTACGGTGCCTGGGGCGGGTACGGTGCCTGGGCCTGGGGCTGGCCGTACGGGTTCTGGCCCTGGGCGAACGGGTTGCCCTGGGGCGGCGGAGTGGTCACTTGGGGGTCCCCCTAGAACGTGGGTGCGTGGCGCGAACCGAGCGCCGAGATAAGACGCACGTAAGTTACCGGTCCCCACTGACACTCAAGTCGCCGGGAGTGGCTCTGTGTCATTGATGTGACACAGACTGGCGTTCAAAGCGGGCCATAGCCCCAGCAACTGCCGCGTAGATAACGGCGACTGTGACCACGAGCGGCGCAGAGCGGCCGTCCGGCGGCAGCATCAGGGCGGCTACACCCGCGGCGCCGACGAAGGCTACGTTGAACAGCACGTCGTAAACGGAGAAGATCCGGCCACGGAAGCCGTCCTCGACCGAGGCCTGCACGATCGTGTCCGTCGCGATCTTCGCCCCCTGCGTCGTCAGGCCCAGCACGAATGCCGCCACCAGCATGGGAGTTGTGGCGAATGGGAGGCCGAGTGCGGGCACCAGGAGCGCGGCGGCCCCCGCACACACGGCGATCCAGAGGCCGGAGCCCAGCCGTCCCGCAGCCCAAGGGGTCGCCACCGCCGCAGCGAAGAAGCCGGCGGCCGAGATAGCCAACGCCAGCCCCAGCAAGGCGAGTCCGTCATCGGCGTTCGAGGAGAAGGCGTACCGGCAGAGCATCAGCAGCATGACCAGCAGAGCGCCGTAGCAGAAGCGCATCAGGGTCATCGTGAACAGGGCCCAGGCGGCCTCCCGACGCGGCGGGGTGCCGAGGTGGCGTACGCCCGCCGCCAGGTCGCGCGCTGTGCCGGACACGGCGGCCGCGAGCCCAGGCTGCGCCAACTCGCGATCGGGACCGAGCAGTTCCGGTGCCATGCGCAGCGACGCCAGCCCCGCACACAGATACAGCGCGGCTCCCAGAAGGACCACGGCCGCATCGGAGTCCCATGCCACCAGCCGCACGAGGAAGGCCAGGCCGGCACCCGCGGCCGCCGCGAGTGTTCCGGCGGTCGGCGAAAGGGAGTTGGCGATCACGAGCCGCTCTTCGTCGACGACGCGCGGCAGCGCCGCGGACAGGCCGGACAGGACGAAGCGGTTGACGGCGGTGACACACAGGGCGGAGACGTAGAAGAGCCAGTCCGGGACTTCGGTGATGATCAGGGCGGCCGTCGCCGAGGCCAGTACGGTGCGCAGCAGGCTGCCGTACAGCAGCACCTGGCGGCGGCGCCAGCGGTCCAGGAGGACACCGGAGAAGGGGCCCACCAGGGAGTACGGCAGGAGCAGTACCGCCATGGCGGAGGCGATCGCGGCGGCCGAGGTCTGTTTCTCCGGGGAGAAGACGACGTACGTGGCGAGCGCGGTCTGGTAGACGCCGTCCGCGCCCTGCGAGAGCAGGCGTACGACGAGCAGGCGCCGGAAGTCCCGGAAGCGCAGCAGGACCCGCAGGTCGCGTACGACGGACATGGGGCACAGCCTCACATATGGGGAGGGTCCCCGGGCGGTACAACCCGGGGACCCTCGGCAGCTCTGGCAGGAGCGTTCTAGTGCGGCGCCGTCTGCTTAGCGCTCGACCTCGCCCTTGATGAACTTCTCGACGTTCGTGCGGGCCTCGTCGTCGAAGTACTGGACCGGCGGGGACTTCATGAAGTAGCTGGAGGCCGAGAGGATCGGGCCGCCGATGCCGCGGTCCTTGGCGATCTTCGCGGCGCGCAGCGCGTCAATGATGACGCCGGCGGAGTTCGGGGAGTCCCAGACCTCGAGCTTGTACTCCAGGTTCAGCGGGACGTCACCGAAGGCGCGGCCCTCGAGACGGACGTAGGCCCACTTGCGGTCGTCGAGCCAGGCGACGTAGTCGGACGGGCCGATGTGGACGTTCTTCTCGCCGAGCTCACGGTCGGGGATCTGCGAGGTGACGGCCTGCGTCTTGGAGATCTTCTTCGACTCCAGGCGGTCGCGCTCCAGCATGTTCTTGAAGTCCATGTTGCCGCCGACGTTCAGCTGCATCGTGCGGTCCAGGACGACGCCGCGGTCCTCGAACAGCTTCGCCATGACGCGGTGCGTGATGGTGGCACCGACCTGGGACTTGATGTCGTCGCCGACGATCGGGACGCCCGCCTCGGTGAACTTGTCCGCCCACTCCTTCGTACCGGCGATGAAGACCGGCAGAGCGTTGACGAAGGCGACCTTGGCGTCGATGGCGCACTGGGCGTAGAACTTCGCCGCGTCCTCGGAACCCACGGGCAGGTAGCAGACGAGGACGTCGACCTGCTTGTCCTTGAGGATCTGGACGACGTCGACCGGGGCCTCGGCCGACTCCTCGATGGTCTCGCGGTAGTACTTGCCGAGGCCGTCGAGGGTGTGGCCGCGCTGGACGGTCACGCCCGTGCTCGGCACGTCGCAGATCTTGATGGTGTTGTTCTCGCTGGCGCCGATGGCGTCCGCGAGGTCGAGGCCGACCTTCTTCGCGTCGACATCGAAGGCGGCGACGAACTCGACGTCACGGACGTGGTACTCGCCGAACTGCACATGCATCAGGCCGGGGACCTTGGACGCCGGGTCGGCGTCCTTGTAGTACTCGACTCCCTGAACCAGCGACGCGGCGCAGTTGCCGACGCCGACGACGGCTACGCGAACCGAACCCATTCCGGTTGCTCCCTGTGTGTACGAGTGAGGCCCTGACTGGGCTCTCACGTGGCGGTGTCGCCAGGCGAATCCGTCCCGGGGGTACCCCCGGGACGGGGCAGATCGCCCGGCTCTCCAGATGTGGTGTCCTGCTGAGCGGACCCCCCGGAAGCGGAACCTTTCAGGTCCCGCCCGGCCCGCTCGCTCTCGATGAGCTCGTTCAGCCAGCGCACTTCGCGCTCCACGGACTCCATCCCGTGGCGCTGGAGCTCAAGCGTGTAGTCGTCGAGGCGCTCCCGAGTACGCGCCAGGGAGGCGCGCATCTTCTCCAGCCGCTCCTCCAGCCGGCTGCGGCGGCCTTCCAGCACGCGCATGCGCACGTCCTGGGGTGTGCGTCCGAAGAAAGCAAATCGGGCAGCGAAGTGCTCGTCCTCGTACGCGTCAGGGCCGGTCTGCGAGAGCAGTTCCTCGAAGTGCTCCTTACCTTCTGCCGTCAACCGGTAGACGATCTTGGCGCGACGCCCCGCGAGTGGTGCGGCGAGGGCGTCCTCGGTGGTGTTCCCCGGTTCCTCGATCAACCAGCCGTTGGCGACCAGCGTCTTGAGGCAGGGATAGAGCGTGCCGTAGCTGAACGCGCGGAACACGCCCAGCGACGTATTGAGTCGTTTGCGCAGCTCGTAGCCGTGCATCGGGGATTCGCGGAGCAGTCCGAGGACGGCGAACTCGAGGATCCCGGAACGTCGGCTCATCCCCTCGCCTCCTCGGCATATCTCGCGCTGATGTATCGACTCGATACATCAGAACGATAGAACGGCCTCCCGGACGCGACAAGTGGGGGAACGGTGAACGGGATCACATCAACGATTCATGTGGAGCGAGTTGCCTGATTTGGGGTGAAGTTCGGGGCTGGTGGGGCTTTGACGGTGCGTAGTCTGTGCGCCATGCACAGCACCGGGAACCGAGTGACGCCTGAGGGCGTCGTCGTTCTTGGTGCAGTACGGGTGAATGCGGAACCGACCGCATCCGTACTTCGGGGGGACCGGAAAACAGCCGCCGTTGTCAGGCGCGCAGGGGTGCGCCTGCCCGAGGAGTAGTCGTTCGATGAGCGAGCACCGTCGCAAACCGCCGCCGCCGCAGGGAGGCGGACGTGCCGCGACCCGACGCGGCCAGGTCGGCTCTTCCTCCGGCCGCCGAGCGGCACCGCGAGGCGCCACCGGATCTCCTTCCGACTCGTACGGGTCGGGTCCCAGCGGTCCGGAAGGCGAGGAACGTCCGTATGGCGGACGCGCCGAAGCACGGCGCGCTGCCCAGAGAGGCGCGGGCAGCCGCCGTAGAGCGCCCGAACCAGCCCGGGGCGGCCGCCGAGGCGCTCCCGGCGGGCCGAACGGCCCCGGGCGCGGCAGAGGACGCGCGGCCCCGCCCGACAAGAAGCGGTTCATCGACTATCCACGCGCGGGCAAGTACGGCGCGGCGCGCTGGGTTCCGTCGTGGCGGCTTGTCACCGGACTGTTCATCGGCTTCTTCGGCAGTCTTGTGGCCGTCGCAGGTATCGGGTACGCGATGGTCGGCATCCCCAAGGAGGATGCCGCGGCAAAGTCTGAGAACAACGTCTACTACTGGGCAGACGGCACTCAGATGGTCGCCACGGGCAGCGGCCAAAACCGTCAGAACATCACGATCGACAAGATCCCGAAGGCCATGCGGTACGCGGTGATCTCGGCCGAGAACAAGACCTTTTACGAGGACTCGGGCATCGACCCCGCGGGCATCGCCCGAGCGCTGGCCAACATGGCCCGGGGCGGTGACACACAGGGCGGTTCGACGATCACTCAGCAGTTCGTCAAGAACACCTACTTGAGCCAGGAGCAGACGCTCTCCCGGAAGTTCAAGGAGATGTTCATCTCCATAAAGGTAGGGGGTGAACTCACCAAGGACGAGATTCTCCAGGGGTACCTGAACACGTCGTACTACGGCCGTGGCGCGTACGGTCTCCAGGCTGCGGCCCAGACCTACTACGGGAAGGACGCGGTCAAGCTCACGCCGAGCGAGTGTGCCTTCCTCGCCGCGCTACTCAAAGGCCCGACGTACTACGACCCCGAGGGCAACACGAACCTTGACAAGTCGGCGACTCCTGTGGCGAACAAGAAACGTTCCCAGGTGCGCTGGGGCTGGATCCTCGGCGAGATGCGCAAGGACGGCCACCTGACGGAGGCGCAGTACCAGGAAGCCACCAAGAAGTACCCCATGCCCCAGGGTCTCAAGGCGACCAAGGGCATGACCGGCCAGATCAGCTACCTGGTCGACACGGCCAAGAAGTACGTCCTCAACCACTCGGACATCACACAGACGGAGTTCGACAAGGGCGGCTTCCAGATCACCACGACCTTCGAGAAGGACAAGGTCAACGCCCTGACCAAGGCCGTAAAGAAGATCGAGAGTGAGCGCCTCGACCCAGAGAAGCGTGAGCTGGACAAGTACGTCCAGTTCGGTGCTGCTTCGGTGAAGCCCAACGATGGTGCCATCGTCGCCATCTACGGCGGCGCCGGTTACGAGAACGACCACTTCACCAACAATGCGGATACCTCAGGTGTCCCGGTCGGTTCGACGTGGAAGCCGTTCGTGCTTGCCGCGGCCATGCAGTACGGCAGGTACGACACCAACGGCGAGGCCCTGTCGCCGATGAGCAAGTACAACGGCAACGACAAGCTCAAGGTCCGGAATGATGACGGCAGCTATGTCCTGGACAAGGATGACCAGGTCTTTCTGCAGCGCAACGAGAGCCCTCGCGCCTGGGGTTACATCACCTTGCGCAAGGCGATGGAGCAGTCCATCAACACGCCGTTCGTGCAGCTTGGCTGGGACGTCGGAATGACGAAGGTGCGGGACGTCGCCCAGAGGTCAGGCATCCTGAGGGACAGCTTTGCCACGCTCAACCCGTCCTTCGCGCTCGGCACGTCGACCCCCAGTGCGATCCGCATGGCGGACGCCTACGCGACGTTCGCCGCGTCCGGCCAGCACACCGATCCGTACTCGGTTGTTGAGGTCAAGAAGGACGGCCAAAGGCTTTCCGGATTCACCAAGCCTGAGGCCAGTGAAGCAATGCCTGCGAACGTAGCTCACAATGTCACCGACACACTCGAGAACGTCATCGAGAACGGTACAGGTCAGAACGCCAAGGCCCTGGGCCGGACGGCAGCCGGCAAGACCGGTACCACTGACGAGAACAAGTCGGCCTGGTTCGTCGGGTACACCCAGCAACTCTCGACCGCGGTCGCGATGTTCCGCGAAAACCCGAAGGATCACAAACTTCTCTCGATGAACGGCACGGCCGGCGAGGACTCCATCCATGGTGGTGATGTCCCCACGGAAGTGTGGACCGAGTACATGAAGGCCGCGCTCAAGAGCGAGAGTGATCCCGGCTTCCCGGAGGCCGAGGAGATCGGCGAGATCCACGACGCCGTGGGCGCGCCGTCGCCGACCCCGTCCTTCACTCCTGAGCCGAGCGAGTCGGCTTCCCCGACGCCGAGCGTGTCACCCAGCGAGAGTGCCGCCTCTCCGACGCCCACGGCGAGTGAGACCTGCCAGATCAGCTGGCAGTGTGACCCCACCAGCGGTGGCCAGGACGGTGGCCAGGACGGGGGAGCGACCTCGTCGCCGACGCCCACGTCTACGGAAACAGACGACAACGGCAATGCCAACGGCAACGGCGGTATTTTCGGAGGCTCGACGGGTTAGGTTCTGTCTCCTTGGTCAGCGCCGTGTCCGGATGAGGATGGTGGCGAGGTGGAGAGCGGCCTGGTAGCCGATCGCGAATTTCGTCGGTCGTGTGGCCAGGCCGCGCCGCATTTCGAGACGCGGTTGATGTACCACCGATGTTGCGCTGTCGAGCGGTCTGGAACGAGCCGAGTTCGTCGGGGAGGCGCCGCCTGGGGTGCGCTGCCGCTCGTTCCACCGCCATCCCCGTGGTCCGGAAACGAACGTACCCCTGGTGGCTTGGATTGATCTGTACAGGACATTCCAAGATCCCTACGGTGCAGGGAACATCAGTCTGAACGTGAGTGAGGCAATGAAATGAGATGGCGAGACCGCTCCAGGGCCTGGGCCTCCATCACTGCGCTCACTGGGTTGATCCTGGTGGGCCAGGCGAGCAGTCCCGCGCATGCCGCCGTCGCGGTCGCCGGGTGCAGCGCTACGGGTGTCAGCGGGACTGTCAACGTCGACGGTTACACCGCAGGCTCCCACAACTACCCGCACGTCTACCTCTCGCTGGCTGACAACGCGGCCGACGACCACCACGTGCGGATCCGCTTCATCTCCCTCAGCATGGCCGGTCCCCACACCTACTACCCGTGGCGTGCCCATTACGGCGGTAAGGGCACCTCGCAGGGCTGGTCGACCTCGGCCTACTCCGCGGCGACCACCGTGGGATTCGCTGTCCAGGCCGCGGTCTGGGAGGGAAACAACCCTGAGCCGATCCGGTACTGCACTGACTACAAGTGGTACTGACGTGAGACCTCGCCGGCCGACCGGTGCTCGATCGCCCTCCTGACACCTCACTCCAAGGCACGTACGGCAGGATGTGCCCCATGCCCAGTGCAGAGACGACGCCCACGAGCGTGCACGAGCCCGACCCGGTGCGGCCGACCAAGGAGGACGAGGTCGCCGCGAACGGGAGTGAGCTGATCGGTGGCCCCATCGGACGGCGTGCCCTGCTCGGGACGTCCTGGTGGACTCCGGTCCGGATCATCGCGCTCGTGGCGATCGGCATGTTCGCCCTCGGCCTGGTGCAGAAGGCACCCTGCTACGACGGTGGCTGGTTCTTCGGCGCCAGCTCGCAGTACACGCATGCCTGCTACTCGGACATCCCGCACCTCTACCAGGGGCGTGGCTTCGCCGACGGGCTCGTGCCGTACTTCGACAAGCTCCCCGGCGACATGGAGTACCTCGAGTACCCGGTCCTGACCGGTGTGTTCATGGAAGTCGCCTCCTGGCTCACGACCGGGAGCGGCACCATCCAGCACCAGGAGCAGTGGTACTGGATGGTCAACGCCGGAATGCTGATGGCGTGCGCGGTCGTCATCGCCGTGTGCGTGACGCGCACGCACGTCCGGCGCCCCTGGGACGGACTGCTGGTCGCCCTGGCGCCCGCCTTCGCGCTGACCGCGACCATTAACTGGGACTTGCTGGCCGTCGCCCTGACGGCCGCCGCGATGCTGATG
Source organism: Streptomyces sp. NPDC057623 (assembly GCF_042800355.1). Classification (NCBI taxonomy): domain Bacteria; kingdom Bacillati; phylum Actinomycetota; class Actinomycetes; order Kitasatosporales; family Streptomycetaceae; genus Streptomyces; species Streptomyces sp. NPDC057623. Next base: position 78,718 of record NZ_JBHVGZ010000021.1, on the reverse strand, counting down.
TGGTCGCGCGGTCGCGCTGTCGCCTTCGGCATCCTGCTGGGACTGGCCACGGCCGCGAAGCTCTATCCCGTCTTCCTGCTCGGCCCGCTGTTCGTCCTGTGCTGGCGTGCGGGCAAGTGGCGGGACTTCGGAAAGGCGCTGGTCGGCACCGTTGTCGCCTGGCTGGTGGTGAACCTTCCGGTGATGCTCCTCGCCTGGGACGGGTGGTCGCAGTTCTACCGGTTCAGTCAGGAGCGGGGTGTCGACTTCGGCTCCTTCTGGCTGATCATGGCCCAGAACTCCACCGATCCGCTGAGCACGGAGACGGTCAACACGCTCGCCACGCTGCTGATGCTGCTGTGCTGTGCCGGCATCGCCGCGCTCACGCTCACCGCGCCGCGGCGTCCACGTTTCGCCCAGCTGGCCTTTCTGATCGTCGCGGCGTTCATCCTCACCAACAAGGTCTACTCGCCGCAGTACGTCCTGTGGCTGGTGCCGCTGGCCGTGCTGGCCCGGCCGAGGTGGCGGGACTTCCTGATCTGGCAGGCGTGCGAGGTGGCCTACTTCCTCGGGATCTGGCTGTACCTCGCGTACACGACCAGCGGGGACGCCCACAAGGGACTGCCGCCCGACGGCTACCACTGGGCTATCGGCATGCACCTGCTGGGGACTCTGTACCTGTGTGCCGTCGTCGTACGGGACATCCTCATGCCCGAGCGCGATCCGGTGCGCCGGACCGGCGAGGACGATCCCTCGGGCGGAGTCCTCGACAGAGCGGAGGACGTGTTCGTGTTCGGCCCCGCGGCCCATCCCCCGCGGCACGCGGCCCACTTCGACGGGACGCCTGTGGAATGGGGCAGTCCGGGGGCGACGACCGACGGTTCGCTCTGAGCGAACAGGGCGATAGAGGCAGACGCGAAAGGCCGTACACGGGTTCTCCGTGTACGGCCTTCGTTGTTACGGCATTGCCGAGCGGAGTTCCCTCAACGGTCCCTCAACGGTCCCTCAGCGGTCGACGAGCCGGTCGAACTGCGTGGTGGTGTGGCGCAGATGGGCGACCAACTCGTCGCCGACCTTCGGCTCGGGGGCGTCCGCGGGGACGAACAGGATGGATACCTGCATGTGCGGCGGCTCCGCGAACCAGCGCTGCTTGCCGCCCCACACGAAGGGAGAAAGGTTCCGGTTGACCGTGGCGAGGCCGGCCCGGGCAACGCCCTTGGCACGCGGCATGACGCCGTGCAGGGCCTTGGGGGCCTCCAGGCCCACCCCGTGCGATGTTCCGCCCGCGACGACCACCAGGAAGCCGTCAGAGGCCGCCTTCTGCTGCCGGTAGCCGAAGCGGTCGCCCTTGGAGACGCGCGTGACGTCCAGCACCGCGCCGCGGTACTCGGTGGCCTCGTGGTCCCCCAGCCACAGCCGCGTGCCGATGCGGGCGCGGAAGCGGGTCTGCGGGAACTGCTGCTGGAGACGGGCGAGTTCCTCGGCCTTCAGATGGCTGACGAACATCGTGTGCAGCGGCAGCCGGGCCGCACGCAGGCGGTCCATCCAGCCGATGACTTCCTCGACGGCGTCCGAGCCGTCGGTGCGGTCCAGCGGCAGGTGGATGGCGAAGCCCTCGAGCCGGACGTTCTCTATGGCGGCGTGCAGTTGCGACAGCTCGTGCTCGCTCACTCCGTGCCGCTTCATCGAGGACATCACCTCGATGACGACACGGGCGCCCACGAGGCCGTACACGCCGTCCACCGACGACACCGAGCGGATGACCCGGTCGGGCAGCGGCACCGGCTCCTCGCCGCGCCGGTACGGCGTCAGCACCAGCAGGTCGCCGCCGAACCAGTCCTTGATGCGCGCCGCTTCGTACGTCGTGCCGACGGCGAGGACCTCGGAACCCAGACGCGTGGCCTCTTCCGCCAGCCGCTCGTGCCCGAACCCGTAGCCGTTGCCCTTGCAGACCGGGACGAGGCCCGGGAACTGCTCCTGCACGTGCTTGTGATGCGCCCGCCAGCGCGCGGTGTCGACGTAGAGCGTGAGCGCCATGGCCGGACCTGGAGCCTTTCTCGTAGCTGCGGTGTATCAGAGATATGGAAGCTATCGACGTTGCAGCTGTTGACGGTATCGAAGAAGAGAACGCGAGGTCAGCGACGCGACATGTAGATGTCGAGCGCCTTGTGGAGCAGCTTGTTGAGCGGGAAGTCCCATTCCCCGAGGTACTCGGCGGCCTGCCCACCGGTGCCCACCTTGAACTGGATCAGTCCGAAGAGGTGGTCGGTCTCGTCCAGCGAGTCGGAGATGCCGCGCAGGTCGTACACGGTGGCGCCGAGCGCGTAGGCGTCGCGGAGCATCCGCCACTGCATCGCGTTCGAGGGCCGGACCTCACGGCCGATGTTGTCGGAGGCGCCGTAGGAGTACCAGACGTGCCCGCCGACGATCAGCATGGTCGCCGCCGACAGGTTCACGCCGTTGTGGCGGGCGAAGTACAGCCGCATGCGGTTGGGGTCCTCGGTGTTGAGGGCCGTCCACATGCGCTCGAAGTACGACAGCGGGCGCGGCCGGAAGTGGTCGCGCACGGCCGTGATCTCGTACAGGCGCTGCCACTCCGCGAGGTCCTGGTAGCCGCCCTGGACGACCTCGACGCCGGCCTTCTCGGCCTTCTTGATGTTGCGCCGCCACAGCTGGTTGAAGTTCTTGTGGACCTCTTCCAGGGACCGGTTCGCCAGCGGCACCTGGTAGACATAGCGAGGCTGTACGTCGCCGAAGCCGGCCCCGCCGTCCTCGCCCTGCTGCCAGCCCATACGGCGCAGCTTGTCGGCGACCTCGAAGGCGCGCGGCTCGATGAAGTCCGCCTCGATGTCGCGCAGCCGCTTCACGTCCGGGTTCTGGATGCCCTGCTTGATGGAGCCCGCCTCCCAGCGCCGGATGATCACCGGCGGGCCCATCTTCACGGAGAAGGCGCCCTGGTTCTTCAGGTGCGCGAGCATCGGTTCCAGCCAGTCGGTCAGATTCGGCGTGAACCAGTTGATGACCGGGCCCTCGGGCAGATAGGCGAGATAGCGCTTGATCTTGGGCAGCTGCCGGTAGAGGACGAGGCCCGCGCCGACGAGTTCACCGCTCTTGTCGAACCAGCCGAGGCTCTCCGATCGCCACTCCGCCTTGACGTCCGCCCAGGCCGGGACCTGCATGTGGCTCGCCGACGGCAGGCTCTGGATGTATGCCAGATGCTGCTCGCGACTGATCGTCCTCAGGGTCAGGCTCATTCGGGGCGCTCCTCGGGCTGGGGTGTCCCCATGGGTACAGGGGCTCCGGCTCTCGCGCCGAAGCCTACTGCGCCTTTCGAGCGCCCCGAATGGGCGTATGGAAGCTCCGCCTCGGCCTGGTGGCCGCCGAGGCGTTCGATGGAGCGCTATTCGGTGTTCTACCGGTGTTCGGAGGACAACCTCCGTGGCCGGGGTGGGGAGGACAGTGCCCCTGGCGTCAGAAGACCCCGCCGAAGAGGCCGCCGTGCGCCATGCCGAGGAAGAAGCCGACCGCCGAGGCGCCGAGGCCGATGATCAGCCCGAAGCGTTCGCGGGTCGTCTCCGAGATCCACTGCCCGTACGCCCCGGTGAGGATTCCCACCAGGCCGGTCCAGGAGCTGAGCAGGTGCAGGTTGTGGAACATCGCCGTGACGAAGGCCGTGATGCCCAGCACCAGGGTCACCGCGAGCAGGGTGTCCTGGAGAGGGTGGGGCTTTCCGTCCGTGGCGAAAAGACCTCCGACGGTGTTGGGTCGCAATGCCTGTGCCATAGGGCACCTCCTGCGGAAGGCGGCGCATCGTAGCGCCATACACACCCGATGTGTACAGATTGTGGGGGACGGCGGCCGGATTTCAACCGGACGCCGGTGTGCGGGTACTGTGTAGCGTCTGCACCGGTGTCTGCCCGGGCCAGCTCGGGGAAACCGCGAGGTCACCCCCGATTGTCAGTGGCGGCCGATACCGTTGCGTACGCATCACAACCCTCCTGCCACGGAACGACCGTGGCCGCTGAGTCCAAAGGAGGTGGGTTCCACATGCGTCACTACGAGGTGATGGTCATCCTCGACCCCGATCTGGAGGAGCGCGCTGTCGCCCCCCTGATCGAGAACTTCCTCTCCGTCGTCCGTGAGGGCAACGGAAAGGTCGAGAAGGTCGACACCTGGGGCCGTCGTCGTCTCTCGTACGAGATCAAGAAGAAGCCCGAGGGCATCTACTCGGTCATCGATCTGCAGGCTGAGCCCGCGATCGTCAAGGAGCTCGACCGCCAGATGAACCTGAACGAGTCGGTCCTCCGGACCAAGGTCCTCCGCCCCGAGACCCACTGAGCTCTCCCGCTCAGCTGATCTCGGGATTCGAGTAGCAGCAACCAAGCAGCCAGAGCAGCAAACCCGCCGAGAGGTTCCCCATGGCAGGCGAGACCGTCATCACGGTCGTCGGCAATCTTGTCGACGACCCCGAGCTGCGCTTCACCCCTTCCGGTGCGGCGGTCGCGAAGTTCCGTGTCGCGTCCACTCCCCGCACTTTCGACCGTCAGACCAATGAGTGGAAGGACGGCGAGAGCCTGTTCCTGACCTGCTCGGTCTGGCGTCAGGCGGCGGAGAACGTCGCTGAGTCGCTCCAGCGAGGCATGCGCGTCATCGTGCAGGGCCGGCTGAAGCAGCGGTCCTACGAGGACCGTGAGGGCGTCAAGCGCACGGTCTACGAGCTGGACGTCGAGGAAGTCGGCGCCAGCCTGCGGAACGCCACGGCCAAGGTCACCAAGACCTCCGGTGGTGCCGGCCGCGGTGGCCAGGGTGGTTATGGCGGCGGTGGCGGTGGCGGCCAGGGTGGCGGCGGCTGGGGTGGAAACTCCGGCGGCGGTCAGCAAGGCGGCGGTGCCCCCGCGGACGACCCGTGGGCGACCGGCGCTCCCGCCGGTGGCCAGCAGGGCGGCGGCGGTGGCGGCGGCTGGGGTGGAAACTCCGGCGGCGGCAGTGGCGGCGGCTACTCGGACGAGCCCCCCTTCTAGGCCTTCGGGCCTGGCCTTCGGGCCGGTCCGGGTCAAAGGGCGGGTCGTACCCAAACTTCTTGATCACACAGGAGAAACACCATGGCGAAGCCGCCTGTGCGCAAGCCTAAGAAGAAGGTCTGCGCTTTCTGCAAGGACAAGGTCACGTACGTGGACTACAAGGACACGAACATGCTGCGGAAGTTCATTTCCGACCGCGGCAAGATCCGTGCCCGCCGCGTGACCGGCAACTGCACGCAGCACCAGCGTGACGTCGCCACGGCTGTCAAGAACAGCCGTGAGATGGCGCTGCTGCCCTACACCTCCACCGCGCGCTAAGGGAAGGGTGACTGACTAATGAAGATCATCCTCACCCACGAGGTTTCCGGCCTCGGTGCCGCGGGCGACGTCGTTGACGTCAAGGACGGTTACGCTCGCAACTACCTGATCCCGCGGAAGTTCGCTATCCGTTGGACCAAGGGTGGCGAGAAGGACGTCGAGCAGATCCGTCGTGCTCGCAAGATCCACGAGATCCAGACCATCGAGCAGGCCAACCAGGTCAAGGGCCAGCTCGAAGCGGTCAAGGTCCGTCTGGCCGTTCGCTCCGGCGACGCCGGTCGTCTCTTCGGTTCCGTCACTCCGGCCGACGTCGCTTCCGCGATCAAGGCTGCTGGTGGTCCCGAGGTCGACAAGCGCCGCATCGAGCTCGGCACGCCGATCAAGACCCTGGGCGCTCACGAGACGTCCGTGCGTCTGCACCCCGAGGTTGCCGCCAAGGTCAGCATCGAGGTCGTCGCGGCCTGACCGCGGCTTTCGGCTTGCACAGCTGAATGAAGGGGCCGTACCCGCTGGGGTACGGCCCCTTCGCTGTGGGAGAACGGGCGCGTCCCAGGCAGCGGAGCACGTCCGTTTCACGTGAAACAGCGTGTTTCACGTGAAACAGCCAGCGCCATTCAGCGCGTCGCGCCCGTGACGATCCAACGGCCCGAGCGGGAGCGCGTCCAGAGCGTCAGCATGCGCACCGTCATCATCAGTGTCATGGCTGCCCAGATCGCGGTCAGGCCGCCGTCGAGCGCCGGGACGAGTAGCGCGACCGGAGTGAACACCGCCAGGGTGAGCACCATGGCCCAGGCGAGGTAAGGGCCGTCGCCCGCGCCCATGAGGACGCCGTCCAGGACGAAGACGATGCCGCAGATCGGCTGGGAGAGCGCCACTACGAGAAGGGCGGGTAGGGCCGTGTCCTGGACGACCGCGTCGCTGGTGAACAAGGGCAGGAAGAGTGGCCGGGTGAGCACCACGAGCAGTCCAAGTACGACGCCGACCGCGATGCCCCACTCCACCATGCGACGGCAGGCGGCACGGGCGCCCTCGGCATCGCCGGCCCCGAGGTACCGGCCGATGATGGCCTGCCCGGCGATGGCGATGGCGTCCAGCGCGAAGGCGAGCAGGCTCCACAGCGACAGGATGATCTGGTGGGCGGCGATGTCGGCGTCCCCGAGACGGGCCGCGACGGCCGTGGCAATCATGAGGATCGCCCGCAGTGAGAGGGTGCGGACCAACAGAGGCACCCCGGCTTGTGCGCAGGCTCTTATCCCCGCAGCGTCGGGGCGCAGGGAGGCACCGTGCTCGCGGGCGCCGCGAACGACGACCACGAGATAGACCGCGGCCATGCCGCACTGGGCGATGACAGTGCCCCAGGCGGATCCCGCGATGCCGAGGTCGGCGCCGTAGACGAGGCCCACATTGAGGACGCCATTGGCGACGAAGCCTGCTCCGGCGACATAGAGAGGTGTCTTGGTGTCCTGTAGTCCGCGCAGGACTCCGGTGGCGGCCAGCACGACGAGCATGGCCGGGATGCCGAGGGCGGAGATCCGTAGATAGGTGGTTGCGTGCGGGGCCGCTGTGTCCGAGGCCCCGAAGAGTTCCACGAGGAACGGTGCCGTGGGCAGAACGACCGCGACGACGGCGGCGCCGAGAAGCAGAGCCAACCAGATACCGTCCATGCCCTGGCGGATGGCCGCCTGGATGTCGCCGGCTCCTACGCGTCGGGCAACGGCCGCTGTGGTGGCGTAGGCGAGGAAGACGAAGACGCTGACGGCTGTCATGAGAAGGGCTGAGGCGACCCCGAGGCCGGCGAGCTGTGCGGTGCCGAGATGGCCGACGATCGCGCTGTCGGCCATGACGAAAAGGGGCTCGGCGACGAGTGCGCCGAAGGCTGGAACGGCCAAGGCGACGATCTCTCGGTCGTGCTGTCGCCGGGCAGCCTTGGGAGTCGCGGGAGCCTGTGTCATGACCACCAATCTAATCGTCCACAGGTAAGAGATGCAATGCCACTGAGCCCCTTACTTGCCGTCTCGTGGTGTGTCCTTCCGCGCACTGTTCGAAGGGATCTTGGTCCGACTGGGAAAGTTTTTCTTCTGCACAGCCAGTGGACGGTAAACCAGCAGGTCAGGTGCTATGTGCGAGATTCGATCAGAGCTTGTTCACAGGGCTGTCCACCGTGTCGTGCACAGGTTTCGCGGAGTTCTCCACAGCATCCGGGCCGTCGTCCACATGGCCTGTGGATAACCAGATTGGCTGACGGTGCCCGCGGGCCTACCGTGGTGCGGCGCCCACTCCGTCCGTCGGCCGGGAAACCCTCACAAAACCGACGTGCCAGAACCGGAGTTGGGCCTCTCGAATGTCAGTGGCGTGCCGTAGAACTGAGGGGCACGGCGAGGTCCGCTCGGCGGACGTGAGGAGGTGGCTCGGTGAGTATTTCCGAGCCCTTGGACGACCCGTGGGCCGACAGCGGTCCCAGTGATCGTCTGCCCGCCTCCCGCCGACGTGATGACGGTGGCCGGGGACGCGACGAGCAGCATGATCGCGGCCGGGACAACGGTCAGTGGGACGGCGGCGGTTCGGCCTTCGAAAGGGTGCCGCCGCAGGATCTCGACGCCGAGCAGTCCGTCCTCGGCGGCATGCTCCTGTCCAAGGACGCCATCGCCGACGTCGTCGAGGTCCTCAAGGGCCACGACTTCTACAAGCCCGCGCACGAGACGATCTTTCAGGCGATCCTCGACGTCTATGCCAAGGGCGAGCCGGCCGACCCCATCACGATCGCCGCTGAACTCACCAAGCGCGGCGAGATCAACAAGGTCGGCGGTGCTTCGTATCTCCACACCCTCGTCCAGACGGTGCCGACGGCGGCGAACGCCGAGTACTACGCGGAGATCGTCCACGAGCGGGCCGTCCTGCGCCGTCTCGTCGAGGCCGGTACCCGCATCACGCAGATGGGATACGCGGCTGACGACGATGTCGACGAGATCGTCAACCGCGCCCAGGCCGAGATCTACGCGGTCACCGAGCAGCGCACCAGCGAGGACTATCTGCCGCTCGGCGACATCATGGAGGGTGCGCTCGACGAGATCGAGGCGATCGGCTCCCGCACCGGTGAGATGACCGGTGTGCCCACCGGGTTCACAGATCTCGACTCGCTCACCAACGGCCTGCATCCGGGCCAGATGATCGTCATCGCTGCCCGCCCCGCCATGGGTAAGTCCACGCTCGCGCTGGACTTCGCGCGGGCGGCGTCGATCAAGAACAACCTGGCGAGTGTCATCTTCTCCCTGGAAATGGGACGCAACGAGATCGCCATGCGTCTGCTGTCGGCCGAGGCGCGCGTGGCCCTGCACCACATGCGCTCCGGCACCATGACGGACGAGGACTGGACCCGCCTGGCGCGCCGGATGCCCGAGGTCTCGGCGGCTCCGCTCTACATCGACGACTCCCCGAACCTGTCGATGATGGAGATCCGAGCGAAGTGCCGTCGGCTGAAGCAGCGCAATGACATCAAGCTCGTGATCATCGACTATCTCCAGCTGATGCAGGCCGGTGGTTCGAAGCGTTCCGAGAGCCGTCAGCAGGAGGTCTCGGACATGTCCCGTAACCTCAAGCTTCTGGCGAAGGAGCTTGAGGTCCCGGTGATCGCGCTTTCGCAGCTCAACCGTGGTCCCGAGCAGCGCACGGACAAGAAGCCGATGGTGTCCGACCTTCGTGAGTCCGGCTCCATCGAGCAGGACGCCGACATGGTGATCCTGCTGCATCGCGAGGACGCCTACGAGAAGGAGTCGCCCCGCGCGGGCGAGGCGGACATCATCGTGGGCAAGCACCGTAACGGCCCCACGGCGACGATCACGGTTGCCTTCCAGGGCCACTACTCACGATTCGTGGACATGGCGCAGACCTGATCCCGGACCGCACTCGGGAGTGTGAGTCCCCGGATCGAGCCGCGGGATATGCGCTCGACTCCCGTGTGGCCGACGAGGTGGACTGAGGGAATGACGACACCTCAGGAAGAGCTGCTCCCCGCCACGCGCCGGGCGTTGCTGCACCGTATCGCCGTGGCCCAGGCCGAAGGACGTGCTCCCTCGCTGGTCGCCGCGGTCGTACGGGACGGACGGGCGGTGTGGCACGGCTCGCGTACCTCGATGGACGGGCACGCGCCGGACGAGAACGTGCAGTACCGCATCGGCTCGATCACCAAGACCTTCACCGCCGTTCTCGTCCTGCGACTGCGTGACGAGGGCCTGTTGGACCTCGGTGATCCGCTGGAGAAGCACCTGCCGGGCACCGGCGCCGGGGAGTCCACCATTGCCGCGCTGCTGGCGCACACCAGCGGGTTGGCGGCCGAGTCACCAGGGTTTTGGTGGGAACGGACCCCTGGATCCATGCGGCCCGAGCTCTCCGATGTCCTGGGTGAACAGCCTTTCCTGCATCCGGCCGGCCGCCGCTTCCACTACTCGAACCCCGGCTACACGTTGCTGGGTGCCCTGGTCGAGAAGGTGAGAGGGGCTTCGTGGGAGGACGTGCTCCGGCGTGAGGTGCTGGAACCCCTGGGGCTGAGCCGGACGAGTACGCGCCCGCAGGCACCGCACGCGGGTGGCTGGGCGGTGCATCCCTGGGCCGACGTGATGCTGCCCGAGCCCGTCGAAGACCTCGGCCAGATGGCACCGGCCGGTCAACTGTGGTCGACGACAGATGACTTGGCCCGGTTCGCGACCTTCCTGATCAAGGGCGACGATCGGGTGCTGAGCGTCGAGTCGCTGTGGGAGATGAGGACGCCGGCGGCTCCGCCGGAGACGGCGGACGTGGCGAGTGGGTACGCGTACTGCCTGGGCCTGGAGATCCGGCATCAGGACGGCAGGACCCTCGTCGGCCACACGGGATCACTCCCGGGATTCCTCGCCTGCCTCATGGTGAGCGTGGAGGACGACCTGGCCGCTGTCGTCATGGCCAACTGCACTTCTGGGCCACTGGCGTTCTCGGTCGCCGCAGACCTCGTCCGCATCGTGGCCGACGCCGAGCCGCGCATCCCCGAGCCATGGCGCCCGATGCCCGAAGCCGACGGGGAGCTCTTGGAGCTGGCCGGCCAGTGGTACTGGGGGACGTATGCCTTCGCCCTGCGGTTGACCGCCGACGGGCTGGTCTCGCTGGAGCCGTTGTCCGGCAAGGGACGCCGCTCGCGATTCCGGCCCAACAGTGACGGCACATGGACGGGCTTGGAGGGGTACTACGCCGGCGAGCCCCTGAAGGCCGTACGACGCCCGGACGGGACGGTGGACCACCTGGACCTCGGGTCGTTCGTGTTCACGCGCCGGCCCTACGACGAGGGCGCTGCCGTGCCGGGCGGAGTGGATCCGGACGGGTGGCGGGGGAGCGGTTCGTTCTGACGGTCCGATGGGGTGCCTGTTTCACGTGAAACAGGCACCCGCCCGTGTCACAGCTGGAGCTTGAAGCCCACGTGTGAGGCCGTGAAGCCGAGGCGCTCGTAGAAGCGGTGGGCGTCAGTACGGGTGTTGTCGGAGGTCAGCTGCACCAACTGGCAGTTCTGGTGCCGGGACTCAGCGACCGCCCACTCGATGAGTCGCGTGCCCAGGCCGCTGCCGCGCTCGTCGGCGTGGATGCGCACGCCTTCGATGATGGAGCGGGTCGCGCCCTTGCGGGACAGCCCGGGAATGACCGTGAGCTGCAGCGTACCGACGACGCGGCCCTCGCGGACGGCGACGACCAGGTGCTGGTTCGGGTCGTCGCTGAGCCTTTCCAGTGCGGCCAGGTAGGGCGTCAGGTCGTCCGTTGACTCGCGCTGGGCGCCCAACGGATCGTCCGCGAGCATGCCGACGATCGCGGGGATGTCATCGGCGACGGCGGCTCGTATCTCAAGATCTCCCATGACCGCACCCTATGCGGGCGCAGGGGGCGACTCCACGACGAGGACCAGCGGGGCGAGTTCGGGGTTCTTGGCGGCTTCGTCGAGGGCCTGGCGCAGGGCTGTGTCGTTGGTGGGGCGTGCCTGTTCGAGGAGTTCGAGTCCGGTGTCGGTGACGTCGGTGTAGATGCCGCGGCGGTCGGTGGGGCAGAGGTAGCGGGAGAGCAGGCCGCGGTCTTCCAGGCGGGTGACGAGTCGGGTGGTGGCGCTCTGGCTGAGGACGACGGCGTCGGCGACCTGCTTCATCTGCAGGTGGCCGCCTTCGCCGCTGTGCTGGCGGCTGAGGACGTCGAGCAGGGAGTACTCGCGCACGCTGAGGTCGTGCCTGCTCTGGAGGGCGCGCTCGATGTGCGCCTCGATCCTGCCGTGCAGCAGGGAGAGGGCGCACCAGCCCTGGGCGAGCGCGGTGAGCGCGGGGTCCGTCGCTGTCATGACGTACTCCTCCGTCCCGGAGTGGCTGAAGCCATAATAGGGCAGGGTCGCAATAGTCTGCGCTTGCAAGTATGACGCGCTTGCAAGTATTGTCGCCACGCGTAAAGTGCTCCTGCAATCTTCTGGGAAGGTGCATCCCTTCATGCCTCTCGCGCTTCTGGCCCTCGCGATCGGGGCCTTCGGAATCGGGACGACCGAGTTTGTGATCATGGGGTTGCTGCCCGAGGTCGCGGACGACTTCGCGGTCTCCATCCCCACCGCCGGCTTTCTGGTGACCGGCTACGCACTCGGCGTGGTCCTCGGCGCTCCCCTCATGACCGTGCTCGGCACCAAGGTCTCCCGTAAGCGGATGCTGATGTCGCTGATGGGGCTGTTCATCGTCGGCAACCTGCTCTCCGCTCTCGCCCCCGCTTTCTCCGTCATGCTGATCGGCCGTGTGGTCGCTTCGCTCGCCCACGGTGCCTTCTTCGGCATCGGCTCGGTTGTCGCGGCCGACCTGGTCGCCCCTGACAAGAAGGCCGGGGCCATCGCGATGATGTTCACCGGCCTGACCGTCGCGAATGTCGTCGGCGTCCCGCTCGGCACGCTCGTCGGGCAGTCCATCGGCTGGCGCGTCACCTTCGGCATCGTCGCCGCGCTCGGAGTCGTCGGGCTTGTCGGCATCGCCAAGCTCGTCCCCGACATGCCCAAGCAGCAGGGCGTACGCCTGCGCCACGAGCTGGCCGCGTTCAAGAACGCCCAGGTCCTGCTCGCCATGGCGATGACGGTCCTCGGCTTCGGCGGCGTCTTCGCGGCCATCACCTACATCGCGCCGATGATGACGCACGTCGCCGGCTTCGCCGACGGCTCCGTCACCTGGCTGCTGGTCCTGTTCGGGCTCGGCATGGTCGGAGGCAACCTCGTGGGCGGCAAGTACGCCGACCGGGCGCTGATGCCCATGCTGTACATCTCGCTGGGCGCACTCGCCGTCGTGCTCGCGCTCTTCACGCTCACGGCCCACAACAAGGTCCTCGCGGCCGTCACCATCGCGCTGATCGGTGCCCTGGGCTTCGCCACCGTGCCTCCGCTCCAGAAGCGCGTCCTCGACCAGGCACACGGCGCCCCGACACTGGCCTCGGCCGTGAACATCGGCGCCTTCAACCTCGGCAATGCCGTCTCCGCCTGGCTCGGCGGCATCGTCATCGCCGCGGGCTACGGCTACACCTCCCCCAACTGGGTGGGCGCCGCCCTCGCCGCGGCCGCGCTGCTGCTCGCGTTCCTCTCGGCCGCACTGGAGCGCCGTGACGGAGCATCCTCCAGCACCGTCGTCTCCGGCACCGCGCCCGCCGGGCGGCGAGCCGTCGTACACCACTGAGCTGACCCGTGTGCGAGGTCAGGGCCGCCCCCGCACATCCGGCACCGCGACAGTCCACCGCAGCACCACAGCAAGGAGAGCCCCATGAGCACCCCCCTCGCCGTCGGCCCCCTGACCATCCAGGACGCCGACCTCCTCGTAGCCGCCGCCCACCGGGCCGCCGAGGCCGCCGGGGTGACGGTCAGCGTCACGGTCCTGGATGCCGGAGGTCATCTGCTCGCCTTCCGGCGGGACGACCGAGCCGTGCTGATCTCCGGAGAGACCAGCACCCGCAAGGCCTACACGGCAGTCCAGCTCGACGCCCCCACCGCCGACCTCGTCGACGCGGTACAGCCCGGTGGCCCCTTCCACACCCTGCCCACCGCGCTCGACCGGCCGCTGCTCTTCATCGCGGGTGGTGTGCCGATCCATCGGGACGGTCGGCTGATCGGGGCGATCGGGGTCGGAGGTGGCGCACCGGAGCAGGACCACGCGTTCGCGACGGCCGCGATCGAGGACCTGGCCTGATGGCGGACCATCCGCATCACGTGACGGCATCTCCGTCTCGATGAAAAAGCGCCGATCCCCGCAGGGACCGGCGCTTCCTCATGGGTGTCTCGGTTCGCGGCTGAGTGCCTCAGCCCGCCGCGACCGTCAGCGGAGCGAACCGCCGCCTCCAGTCACCGGGCAGTTCCGAGACGCCGAAATTCATCACCGAGTTGAAGGCGACGGACGCCAGACCGTGCTCCTTCGCCCAGGTCAGCAGCTCCTCATGGCGTACATCGATATCGGTGCGCAACGGTCGGTCGGTGTGGGCGGCAAGGGACGCGATGAGCGCCTTCGCGGTCGCCGTGTCACGGGCGATCAGTGGGCCCACGACCTGGGTGTCCATGTTGGGCCAGGCGCCCGCATAGCCGATGATCCGGCCCTGCGCCTCGGCGACGCGCAGTTGGTCGACGAATGCGGGCAACCGCGTGACGATGTGGGTGCGATCGGCGCCGAACACCTCCTCATCGAGCCGGAGGATCGCGCTGAGGTCCTCAGCGGTGGCCGCACGTGTGGCCACCGAGGTCTCCGCGACGCCGGGCCTGAAATGCCCGAGCAGCATCTCCGCCAGGCCGGCGACCTTGAAGCCGAGTTCCTCGTAGAGCGGCCGGCCGTATGGCGTCGCGTGGAGCGTCAGCGGTGTCGTGCCCATCGCGGAGATGACGTGCTGCATCAGGCGGCGCCCGATGCCCTGGCGGGCATGACGCTCGGCGACCAGGACCATACCGATGGCCGCCAGGTCGGGGCGGTCCTGCGGCCCGTACTGCGTGACGACGCAGGCGCTGACGAGCCCACCGGCGGGGTCGTCGATCCCGTAGCCCTTCCCCGCTGTCAGGAGGAACCCCCACTTGTGTTCCTCACGGGGCCAGCCCCGTTCCTCGGACAAGTCGGCGCAGGCGGTGAGGTCGCGAGGCGTCAGACGGCGGATGGGCAGAGCGGCGAGGGAAGGAGTCGGCACGCAGGTCAGGCTGTCTGACGACTGCCCTGGTCGTCCAGCCGTTTCCGGGGAGACGTACGAGCTTTTGGCCATGTCATGGGTCACTCTGCGACGTGCCGATGGCCGCTGGGTGTTTCACGTGAAACATGGACGAACGGCGGGCGTCCATCACCTACGTCGGGGACGAGAGTTCCCCGAGCTGCGCGGCGACCGTCGGGCTGTTCCCGATCTCCATCCGGGGGAGCGACAGCATGTCCCGTTAGCCTCATGGCCCATGGCGAGACTTCACCTCTTCGATCTCGACGGCACACTCCTGCACGGAACGTCCGCCCCCGTGGAGATCTCACGGCAACTCGGGCTGGAGACGGAGACCGTGGCACTCGACCGCGAGATCTCTGCGGGGCTGATCGGGCCTCCGGAGTATGCGACGCGGGTCCACGCACTCTGGGCCGATCTCACCGAGGCCCACGTGGCAGCCGCTTTCGAGGCCGCTCCTTGGCTGACCCGGATCCGCGACGTCTGGGCGGAGATCAGGGGACAGGGTGACTACTGCGCCGTCGTATCGCTCTCACCTTCCTTCTTCGTGGAACGGCTGACGGGCTGGGGCGCGCACGCGGCCTTCGGCTCCCGGTTTCCAGCCGTGCCGTTCACTCAGCCCGTCGACCCGGCGGGAGTTCTGAGCGCCGCGGCCAAGGTCCGGATCGCCGACCGGCTCTGTGCGGAGTTCGGGGTGACCCGGGCCGAATGCGTTGCCTATGGCGACTCGCTGTCGGACAAAGACCTGTTCAGCGCCGTCCCGGTCTCTGTCGCGGTCAACGCGGACCGCCATCTGGCCGGACTCGCGACCCACTCCTACATGGGGATGGATCTGTGGGAAGCCTATGAATTGGTGCGCAGCAGCCGGTAATTGAAGGAATTGCCCGTTCGCCCCCTGGCCCCATTCGTGAGGGATGAAGGGGGGACTTGTGATCGGGGCCGCGGCCGGTATGGTCGACTCCGGTTCGTGTCCGAGCTGTGATGGAGACGCACAGCCGGATCGAGCGCAAGGCAACGCAGCCTAATGGGACGGAGAGATCGAAGACCCGCATTCTCGGTTATGCGGCCGGGCGCCCATACACGATGGGATGCTGCGGTGAGAGCACTGCGGCCAATGTCACACTCTCGCCTTACTTGTCCGTACCGAGTGTGAATTCAGGTTGTATGTAGCCGTATTGGTTGCGGCAACGAACGGGGAATGCAAGCCGTCGCGGGGGAAGCAGGCACCTTCCGATCGAGGAAGTGCGCAGACCGACTGAAAGATGTTCGAGGCGAGGCACACCATGGACGCTCCGACCACCACGTCGGCCGACAACGGCACTTCCGGCGGCGGGGGCGGCTGGTTCACGCCGCGCAAGCAGCCGCCGACGACTCCGGGCAGCGAACAGGAGACCGCCGAGGGCAGCCGCCTGGCGGCGTTGCGCCCGGTCGGCAGGACGACGACGGACGACGACACGGTCCCGCCACCCCAGGACGGCACACAGCCCGCCCCGACGGCCACCTCGGCACGGCCCCACCCGGCAAATCCCGCCTTCGCGCCCGGCCCGCCCGTCCCGAGCCGGATGCCGCCCACGCCGCCGACGCCTTCCCACGCCCCCTCCCCGGGGCAGGCCCCGCAAGCCTCCGCCCAGGCGATCGCCGCACCGCCGGAGATATCGGGTCTCACCTCACTCGCCTCACCCTCCCCACACATAGGCGTGCCGACACCG
Source organism: Streptomyces sp. NPDC057623 (assembly GCF_042800355.1). NCBI lineage: Bacteria > Bacillati > Actinomycetota > Actinomycetes > Kitasatosporales > Streptomycetaceae > Streptomyces > Streptomyces sp. NPDC057623. The sequence continues at coordinate 62,499 of NZ_JBHVGZ010000021.1, read as the reverse complement.
CGCCCGACCCCGGCCACACCCGTCTCCCCCGACGCCGCCCTGGTCCGCCGGACGATGACCGAGATCGGCCCCGTGGCCGACAAGGTCACCTCCTACTTCTACGCGCTGCTCTTCGTACGCCACCCCGATCTGCGGTCCCTGTTCCCGGCCGCGATGGACACCCAGCGGGACCGGCTGCTGAAGGCACTGCTCACCGCCGCCGAGCACATCGACAACACCCCCGTGCTGGTCGACTACCTGCAGAACCTCGGCCGCGGTCATCGCAAGTACGGCACCCGGGCCGAGCACTACCCGGCCGTCGGCGAGTGCCTCATCGGCGCGCTGAGCAAGTACGCCGCCGGGGTCTGGGACGGCGAGACAGAGGCCGCCTGGATCCGGACGTACACGACGATCTCGCAGGTCATGATCGATGCGGCGGCGGCAGACGAACTGCGTGCCCCCGCCTGGTGGTACGCGGAGGTCGTGTCGCACGACCTGAGAACCTCGGACGTCGCGGTCCTCACCGTCCGCCCCGACCAGCCCTACCCCTTCCGTGCCGGGCAGTACACAAGCCTGGAGACGCCCTGGTGGCCCAGGATCTGGCGGCACTACTCCTTCGCCTCGACGCCCCGCTCGGACGGCCTGCTGACGTTCCATGTGAAGGCCGTGCCCGCGGGCTGGGTCTCCAACGCGCTGGTGCATCGCGCCCGACCGGGCGACATCATCCGGCTCGGGCCGCCGGCCGGTTCGATGACCGTGGACCACACCACCGACAGCGGTCTGCTCTGCCTGGGCGGAGGCACCGGCATAGCGCCCATCAAGGCACTGGTCGAGGACGTCGCCGAGCACGGCGACCGGCGATCGGTCGAGGTCTTCTACGGCGCCCGCTCCGACCAGGACCTGTACGACATCGACACCATGCTCAGGCTCAAGCAGTCCCACCCCTGGCTGGAGGTCCGCCCGGTGGTGGACCGGCACGGACTGCTCCAGCTCCCCGAGGCCATACGCCAGTACGGGCCCTGGACCGAATACGACGCCTACCTCTCCGGCCCGCCCGGCATGATCCGCAGCGGCGTGGACGCGCTCCGAGACGTCGGCATCCCGTCCGAACGCATACGCCATGACTCGGTCGAGGAACTCGTCGTCATCGGGGACTGACGAGCCGTCCTCGTAGTCGAACCAAGGCCCGGCAGCGCTCCGGGTCGGTCTCAGCCCAAGTCGGGTGCGTGCATCGCGCGCACGCCCTCGATGTTTCCGTCGAGGTAGTGCCGCAGCGAGAGCGGTACGAGATGGACGGACGCGATGCCGACCCGAGTGAACGGCACCCGCACGATCTCGTACTCGCCGACGGGTTCGTCCACTTCGGGGCCGTGCCGCAACGACGGGTCCATGGACCCCAGACGGCAGACGAAGAAGTGCTGCACCTTCACACCGGTCGCTCCACCGTCCTCGCCTATGTGCTCGACGGTGTCGACGAAGCAGGGCACCACGTCGGTGATCTTGGCGCCAAGCTCCTCGTACACCTCGCGGTGCAGGGCGTCGACAACAGTCGTGTCGGTCGGCTCGACTCCACCACCGGGCGTGAGCCAGTAGGGATCCATGCCGGGCTTGGTGCGCTTGATGAGGATCAGGTCGTCGCCATCCAGCAAAACGGCGCGGGCGGTGCGCTTGACCACGGGTCGGACGGTCATGGGAGAAATGTGGCCCGGCTGGTTCCACGTGAAACATCGCGAACCGTCACCGGCCCAGCTCACGGTGTGATGGCCCTGGAAAGCCTGCTCAGACCCGTGGGGAACCGCTGCTCAGGCCCCCCGGAAGCCGGCGCTCAGGCCCTGTCGTCAGCCGGGGCTCAGGCCCATTCGGAAGCCGCCCGCAACAGCCACTCATGCGCCCGCGCGATATGCGGCATCGCCAGCGTGCCCGTGCGGACCACCAGGAAGTACGTTCGCAGCGGAGGCACCGGCGGATCGTGCAGGGCGACGACGTCGCCGCGCTCCAGGGCGGCCGCGCACAGATAGCGTGGCAACACCGCCAGCCCCGCCCCCGCGACCGCACAGGCGAGGACCGCGCGCAGGTCGGGGACGATCACGGTGCCGGGGGCGGCGGGACGGGAGTCGTAGACCGAAGCCCAGTAACGGGAGGCGAAGGGGAGCGACTCGTGCACCTCCACGACCGGGACGTCCTCCAGCGCATGTGCCCCCTTGCGGCACAGCGTCCCTGACCCGATCCGTTCCTCCCAGCGGGGAGCGGCCACGAGGACGTGCTCCTCGTCGCAGAGCGGAGTCGCGGTGAGCAGGGCGCCCCGCGGACGGGCCGTACTGATGGCCAGATCGTGGTGCCCGGCGGCCAACCCCTCCAGGGTCTCCTCGGCATTACCGAAGGACGCACGCAGTGCGAAGCCCTGGCCGTCCTCGCCGGTCAGTTCGGTGAGAGCGGGCAGCGCCCGCTCGGCGGTGAACTCAGGAGGACCGGCGAGGTGCAGCGTGCGTAAGGAGGACTCGTCGTCGAGTCCCGTCTCGGTGATCTCCACCAGGGCGTCGAGATGCGGCGCCGCCTTGTGGGCGAGTTCGTCGCCCATGGTCGTCGGCGTCACTCCGCGGGCCTGCCGCAGGAACAGCGGACGGCCCAGCTGCCGTTCCAGAGTGCGGATCTGCGAGGTGACGGCCGGCTGCGACAGCCCGAGCAGCGCGGCGGCACGGGTGAAGGAACCAGCCCGGTGCACCGTCACAAAAGTGCGCAACAAGGCCAGATCCATGCCGCACCCTCTCCTTCCCCGCCCTTCTCTCCACCCCCAGGGCAGGGCCCAACTATAAATAAGTCGATAGGTCGCTGTCGCTACTGTGATTGGACACTGACAGAGAGTCAACTAGCCTTGTTCGCGCGGTTCTTCACGCGTGGAACCGAGGGCGGTCCGAGCCACGAGGGGGGAGGTTCGGACCGCCCGTTCTCCGTATCCGAAGACTGATGGACGCGGGGGCGGGCCCGGTCACTGAGCCGATGCGTCGAGCGCGCGCAGCACATCCGCCACCAGATCCTCGGGATCCTCGGCACCGACCGACAGCCGGATGAAGCCCTCCGGCACGGCGTCGCCGCCCCAGCGTCCGCGCCGCTCGGCCGTCGAACGCACCCCGCCGAAGCTGGTCGCGTCATCGACGAGCCGCAGTGCCTCCAGGAAACGCTCGGCACGCGCGCGCGTGGGCAGCGTGAAGGACACCACGCATCCGTAGCGCCGCATCTGCCGTGAGGCGATCTCGTGCGAGGGGTCGCCGGGCAGCCCCGGATAACGCACCCCGAGCTCCTCCGTCCGGTCCCGCAGCGCCTCGGCGATCGCGAGGGCGCTGGCGTTCTGCCGCTCCACCCGCAGCTGGAGCGTGGCGAGCGAACGGTGCGCGAGCCAGGCCTCCATGGGCCCCGGAATCGCTCCGACGATCTTGCGCCAACGCCGTACGCCGGCCATGGCACCGGCGTCGCGGCCGGAGACGTAGCCCAGCAGCACGTCGCCATGTCCGGTCAGCTGCTTGGTGCCGCTGGCCACCGAGAAGTCGGCACCGAGCTCCAGCGGACGCTGCCCGAGCGGCGTCGCAAGCGTGTTGTCGACGGCGACGAGGGCCCCACGCGCGTGTGCCGCCTCGACGAGCCGCCGGACGTTGCACACGTCGAGACCGGGGTTGGACGGCGTCTCGATCCACAGCAGCTTCGCGCCGTCCAAGGCGCCGAGTTGGGCGTCCCCACCGGTCGGCGCCGTGCGCACCTCGATGCCGTACGCCTCCAACTGCGCACGCACCAGGGGCAGCGCCTGGTAGCCGTCGCTGGGCAGGACGACCGCGTCCCCGGCCCGCAGCTGGGAGAAGAGCACCGACGACGTGGCGGCCATGCCCGACGCGAAGACCAGCGTCTCGACGCCGACCTCCCCCGGCGCCTCCAGCTCGCCGATCGCCCGCTCCAGGTGTGTCCAGGTGGGGTTCTCGTCACGGCCGTAGGTGTACGGTCCGGTGGGCTCGCCCGGCAGGTGGTAGTGGGCGGCGAACACGGGACCCGGCAGGGTCGGCTCGTACTTGACCGCCTCGGGCAGCCCGGCCCGCACCGCGCGCGTGCCGTCTCCGCCGCCGGAATGCCGTTCCTGAGGCCCCGTACCGCTCATGGCGTCTGTCCCTCCACGTGTTCGCGGACCTCGGCGAGGAGGCCCGTACTTGCCGCCTCCACCATCTCAAGGCACTCCTCGAACCCGTCCCGGCCCCCGTAGTACGGGTCGGGCACATCGAGGTCGTCGCCCGCGGCGGGGTCGTAGGAACGCAGCAGCCGCACCTTGGCCGCGTCCTCCGACGAGGGAGCGAGGCGGCGCAGGGCCTTGAGGTGGCCGGCGTCGAGCGCGATCACGAGGTCGACGCGCTCGAACCAGGACGTCTGGAACTGCCGGGCCGTGTGGCCGCTGTCGTAGCCGTGCTCCTCAAGGACGGAGACGGTACGGGGGTCGGCCGGGTCGCCCTCGTGCCACCCGCCGGTGCCGGCGCTGTCGACCTCGACCAGGCCGTCGAGTCCGGCTTCCGCCGCGCGGGCGCGGAAGACGGACTCGGCCATCGGGGAGCGGCAGATGTTGCCGGTGCAGACGAAGCAGACGCGGTAGGTCATCGGATGCTCAGTCCCCGTCGGGCAGGGCGACGTGCAGCGCCCAGGAGACGATGGAGATGATCAGGCCACCGAGCACGGCCGTCCAGAAGCCCTCGACATGGAAGCTCAGATCGAACTTGTCGGCGAGCCACGAGGTCAGCAGCAGCATCAGCGCGTTGACGATCAGGGTGAACAGGCCGAGCGTCAGGATGAGCAGGGGGAGGCTGAGGAGCTTCACGATCGGCTTGACGACGAAGTTCACCAGGCCGAAGAGCAGCGCGACGAGGAGCAGGGTGCCGATCTTCTTGCCCGTGCTGTCACCGGTGAGGGTGATCTTGTCTATCAGCCAGACGGCGACCGCCAGGGCACCCGCGTTGGCGATCGTCTTGACTACGAAATTCTTCATGTGTCTGATCGTGGCAGACGAGATCGGCGATAAACACGGGGACGAGGGCGGCAAGAGCGATGAAGGCTTTCCGGCTGGACGAACTGGAGGCGGAGCGCGCCGCCAACGAGGGCGCCTACCTGCAGTTTCTGCGGGAGCGCAATATGTCGGTCGGTCTGTACGCGCTCAATGCCGGCGAGCATGATCCACAGAAGCCGCACAACCAGGACGAGGTCTACTTCGTTGTGAGTGGCCGCGCCCACATCACTGTCGGCTTGGAGACCACACAGGTGGCGCGCGGCAGTGTGGTGTACGTGCCGGCCGGTGTGGCCCACAGGTTCCACCACATCAGCGAGGACCTGAGGGTGCTGGTGATGTTCTCTCCGCCTGAGAGCTGACCCTTGGCCTAGGGGTTCCCTAGGGGATCGATCAGGGGAGGACAAGGGCTGCGAGGCCCCCGCCGGGGCACCTGCCGGACCTAGCATCGAGGGCAGGGAATCAGCGGCTTGGGTCTCAGTGGATACGAAGGCCACGAAGTCAGCGGATTCGAAACATCAGAACCCGGCGCAGAGACGGGCGGAGAGGTAAGGACGAGGGCGATGCGTGAGATCTTCGCAGGACTGCCGTGGTGGGTTAAGTGGATCGCGGTGCCGGTCATCGCCCTGGTCGTGTTCGGCGGGCTGATAGCCAGCGTCATCGGGTTCGTCATCGGACTGCTCTTCAAGGTGCTGGTCTTCGTGGCCCTGGTCGGCGGACTGATCTACGTCGTACGGAAGTTCACGACGAGTTCCTCGTCACGCAGCGACTGGTGAGGGCCGTGAGGGCCGTGGGGACCGGTGGGCGGTAACAGGAATCACCGGTTCCCTCGGGCGAGGGAAGTTTTCCGGGCAGTGCGTCTGCGAGCGGTGGCCGACCAATAGAGTCCGGAAATCGACGCGGGGACGCCCCCGCGAGCGGCGTGCACCCCCACCCCGTGTTTCCCCGCACGGGCTCCCCCCTCGCGCTCCGGGAGTGACCCTTGGCCACGGTTGACACCGCCCCCTCAGAACCCCACTCACCCCTCGGACGGCCGCATTCCTCCGTACCCCAGGTACCGCGGCAGGCCTCCCCGACATCCCCCGAGCAGCCGCAGTCCGCGACGCTCATCGGATCCGTCCAGCGGGCGATGCGCCTGCTGGAGTGTGTCGCCGAGCACGACTACGGCGCTCCCGCCAAGCAACTCGCCCGTGAGACCGGCCTGGCGCTGCCCACCGCCTACCACCTGTTGCGCACGCTGGTGCACGAGGGCTATCTGCGCCGGGACAAAGGGCTGTTCTTCCTCGGTGACGCGGCTGTACGGCTGAGCAGCAGTGGTGCCCAGCAGAAACGTCGCAGCACGGTCGCCGACGCGCTCGCTCAATGGCGTGATGCCATCGGTGTCCCTGTTTACTACGCCCAGTACCGCGACGGTGAGATCGAGGTCATGTGCGTCTCGGACACCCCGGGCAATCCCGCGGTCGAGGAATGGGCCGACTTCAGGGAGACCGGCCACGCGCACGCCATCGGTCAGTGCCTGCTCTCCCAGCTGGACGACGACGCCCGCCGCGATCACCTCGACCGTCACCCCGTGCAGTCCATCACCCCGTACACCGTGCGCGACAGCCGCACCCTGCTACGGCGCCTCGAACGGACCCGTCGGATGGAGCCGGTGACCGAGCGCCAGGAATACGCGCTCGGCACGGTGTGTGCGGCGATCCCGATCACGGTGGGCACCACGGCCGCCACGATGGCCATTTCGCTGCCCGTCCATCAGGCCGACCGGTTGCTGTCGGCGGCACGGCAGCTGCAGGACGAGATCGGACGGCTCCTGGGGTCACTCGCGATCTCTATCAGTATCTGAAAACTCACTCCTTGTGATCTCTCGTGTACGTTCAGCAAGATTCCACCAGTGTCGGGGCACCCTCTCCCGGCCAGTCGACGGCAAACGACGGGGTAGGCGATGCGCGAGTCCGTAGAGGCAGAGGTCATGATGAGCTTTCTCGTGTCCGAGGAGCTCTCCTTCCGCATCCCGGTGGAGTTGCGCTACGAGACCTGCGATCCCTATGCCGTACGACTGACCTTCCACCTGCCCGGCGATGCGCCGGTGACCTGGGCGTTCGGCCGGGAACTGCTGGTCGACGGAGTGGGCAGGCCCTGCGGGGAGGGAGACGTACGGGTCTCCCCGGCCGGCTCCGAGACCCTGGGTGACGTGCTGATCCGCCTTCAGGTCGGTGCCGACCAGGCGCTGTTCCGCTCCTCGGTGGCGCCGCTGGTGGCCTTCCTCGACCGCACCGACAAGCTGGTGCCGCTCGGTCAGGAGGGCGCGCTCGCCGACTTCGACGCCCACCTCGACGAGGCCCTGGACCGCATCCTCGCGGAGGAACAGAGCGCGGGCTGAAGCGTTACGGCAGCCGTCGTGCGGTGGGGTGGCGTAACGCTTCAGCGGGTACGCAAGGGGCGCGTGGGAGCGCTACCGCACCGCTGGATGTGCTTCGCGCTCCGCCGGACGGGCGGAGCCTGACGCCCCGGCTCGGCGTTCTTTCCCGTCACCGCTTGCGTCGACGTCCCCGCCCGCCGCGCCCCGAAGCCGGCTGTGCGCCCGTCGAAGCCGTGGCCGCGCCCGCCGGGACCGGCTGGGCGCCCGCCGGCACCGTCCCGTTGGCCGGCCGGTCGGCTGAGACCACCAGGGCCGCGAGGGCGGTGGTGACCGGCACCGACGCGACCAGACCGATGGAGCCCACCAGCGTGCGCACGATCTCCTCCGCCACCAGCTCGCTGTTGGCGACCGTCCCCACGCCGCTCTGCGCGATCGAGAAGAGCAGCAGCAGCGGCAGCGCGGCACCCGCGTAGGCGAGGACGAGGGTGTTGACGACGGACGCGATGTGGTCGCGGCCGATGCGGATACCCGCCCGGTACAGACCGCGCCAGCCCATCGTCGGATTGGCCTCGTGCAGCTCCCAGACCGCGGACGTCTGGGTGACCGTCACGTCGTCGAGGACACCGAGCGAACCGATGATGACGCCGGCGAGCAGCAGACCGCTCATGTCGATCGACGGATAGAGCCCGTGGATCAGGCCGGTGTTGTCGTCGGTGTTGCCGGTGAGTGCGGCCCAGTCGATGAACCCCGAGCCGAGAACGCCGATCAGCAGGAGTGAAAGCAGCGTGCCGAGCACTGCCACGGAGGTACGGGCCGACAGGCCGTGGCACATGTAGAGGGCGATCAGCATGATGGCGCTCGCCCCCACCACCGCCACGACCAGCGGGTTCGAGCCCTGAAGGATCGCCGGCAGGATGAAGAAGGTCAGCACGAGGAAGCTGATGGCCAGCGCGACCAGCGCCATGACACCGCGCATCCGGCCCACCACCACGACGGCGAGCGCGAAGATGCCGGCGAGCAGGGCCATCGGGAACTTACGGTTCACGTCGGTGACCGCGTACTGGAGGTCCTTGGGCGCGGAGGGTTCGTAGGCGACCACGACCTCCTGGCCCTCGTGCAGTTGGCGTGACTGGTCGGGCTGCACGATCTCCGTGAACGTACGGCCCTTGTCCTTGCCCGTGTCGACCCGGATCGTCGCCTTCTTGCAGGTGCCGCTGTCCTGCTGCACGGCGGAGGAGCCCTCGGCGGTGGAGGTGTCGCCGGTCGGGGGGACTCCCGAGGCGTTGACGTCCTTGCAGCTCAGCTCGACCACCTTGGTGACCGTGGCCTGCTGTGTCTGCCGGTCGAATCCGACCCCGGTGCGCTCGTGCGGCGGGGCTCCGCCCGGCCACAGCACAGCGAGCCCCACCACCACCGCCGCGGCGAACGGGATCAGGATCGCCGCGATGACCTTGCGCAGATGCTGGGATACGGGAGCCGCCGGGCCGTGGGAATGACTGTGCCCATGCCCATGCCCATGCCCATGCCCATGCCCATGCCCAGGCCCGTGCTCGCCACCGCCACCGCCACCGCCACCGTCACCGCCGCCACGCCGACCGCCGGAACCGGGACCATGCCCATGACCGCCACCGGAATCGTGACCGTGTCCGTCACCCGGGCCGGGCCCCCGCCCCGGAGGGCCGCCGACACCGTGACCGTGATCGTGCAGGCCCCCGGAACCGGATCCGTGCCCGCCGCCGACCCCGCCCTCGTGCTCCTGCATCCCACCGGGTCCGAAGCCGTGTTCATGCCAACCACCGGTTCCGGACGTGTGATCGTCGTGACCGCCGCCGGCAGCATGACCGTAACCACCGTCGTATCTGCCGACGGGAGCACCTGAACCCCGGCCGTCCGTACGGCCGTTGCCCCGCGCGGGGCCGTTTCCGGAGCCGGAGCCACGTGGCGGCTCGGACGGAGGGTACGGGGGTTCATGGGTCGTGGTCACCGACCGATCATCGCAAGAACGACCGGGGCCCTCTGTTCACCGCGCCCGAATTGACGCTAGCGTGGTGCCACCTTTGTACACGCGGGAGCTCGGAGCACCGGGCTGAGAGGGCGCTGACCTCCGTCCCAGCGATGTTTCACATGAAACATCACCCATCGCGAGTGATGTTTCACACGAAACGTCGGCAGACGGAAGCCGCTGCGTCGACCGCCGAACCTGTTACCGGGTAATGCCGGCGTAGGGAGTAGGTCTCATGACCATCAAGGACGCACGCACGCCTGCCTCCGTTCAGGGCGACACGTCCGAGGAGGCCGGGAAGTCCATCGGCTGGCACAAGGCGTACGTCGAGGGTTCACGCCCCGATCTGCGGGTGCCGGTCCGCCAGGTGCACCTCACCAACGGGCAGTCGGTCACGTTGTACGACACTTCGGGCCCGTACACCGATCCACTCGCCGACACGGACGTCCGCAGGGGGCTGTCCCCGTTGCGGGAGAACTGGATCATCGGCCGGGGCGACACCGAGGAGTACGCCGGCCGTCCCGTCCGTCCCGAGGACGACGGGATCAAGCACACCTCGCCTCGCGGCGGCCTGCGCAACCTCGACGCGGTCTTCCCCGGACGGCCGCGCCAGCCCCGTCGGGGCCGCGACGGCAAGGCGGTGACACAGCTCGCCTACGCGCGTCGCGGCGAGGTCACACCCGAGATGGAGTACGTGGCCATCCGGGAGAACGTGTCCCCCGAAGTGGTCCGCGAGGAGATCGCCGCGGGCCGGGCGGTGCTGCCCGCCAACGTCAACCACCCGGAGATCGAGCCGATGATCATCGGCAAGCGGTTCCTGGTGAAGGTCAACGCCAACATCGGCAACTCCGCGGTCACCTCCTCCATCGAGGAGGAGGTCGAGAAGATGACCTGGGCTACCCGCTGGGGCGCCGACACGGTCATGGACCTGTCGACCGGCCGCAACATCCACACCACCCGCGAGTGGGTGCTGCGCAACTCCCCTGTCCCCATCGGCACGGTGCCGCTGTACCAGGCGCTGGAGAAGGTCGACGGCCGGGCCGAGGAGCTGACCTGGGAGATCTACAAGGACACGGTCATCGAACAGGCCGAGCAGGGCGTGGACTACATGACGGTCCACGCCGGTGTGCGCCTGCCGTACGTACCGCTCACGGCCAATCGGAAGACCGGCATCGTCTCCCGCGGCGGCTCCATCATGGCCGCGTGGTGCCTGGCGCACCACAAGGAGAGCTTCCTGTACGAGAACTTCGAGGAACTCTGCGAGATCCTCGCCGCGTACGACGTGACGTACTCCCTCGGCGACGGTCTGCGGCCCGGTTCGATCGCGGACGCCAACGACGAGGCGCAGTTCGCGGAGTTGAGGACCCTCGGGGAACTCAACACCATCGCCAAGCGTTTCAACGTACAGACCATGATCGAGGGCCCGGGACATGTCCCGATGCACAAGATCAAGGAGAACATCGACCTTCAACAGGAGATCTGCGATGAAGCTCCGTTCTATACGCTCGGCCCGCTGACGACCGACGTCGCCCCCGCGTACGACCACATCACCTCCGGCATCGGTGCCGCGATGATCGCCTGGTGGGGCACGGCCATGCTCTGCTACGTCACGCCCAAGGAGCACCTGGGCCTGCCCAACCGTGACGACGTCAAGACCGGCGTCATCACCTACAAGATCGCTGCCCACGCGGCCGATCTCGCCAAGGGGCACCCCGGTGCGCAGGAGTGGGACGACGCGTTGTCCGACGCCCGCTTCGAGTTCCGGTGGGAGGACCAGTTCAACCTGGCTCTCGACCCGGACACGGCACGGGAGTTCCACGACGAGACCCTGCCGGCCGAGCCCGCCAAGACGGCTCACTTCTGCTCCATGTGCGGGCCGAAGTTCTGCTCGATGAAGATCTCCCAGGACATCCGCCGCCAGCACGGCGGGTCTCAGGAGGAGATCGAGGAGGGCATGGCTCAGAAGTCGAAGGAGTTCGCTGCGGCGGGCAACAGGGTGTACCTGCCGATGGCGGACTGAGCTGCGCCGGTCACCGTCCCGAGTTTCCGGCCGGCCCGGTGGGTTGAGCCGGAGGCGCGGGACGGTGGGGCTAGCCGATTCTCCGAGGGGCGCACGCGGGTGCGGCCGTCATAACGGAACGGGCACGTTGCCGCCCGGCCTCGTCAAGATCACTACTGTCTCTGACATGGGCGGGATAGACGTGGCCCAACGGCGTGGTGGGCGCCGTACTCGGCATGCTGTTCGCGGTGTTGTCCCAGCAACCTCTGCAGGACGCCTTGTTCCGGATGCGCAGACGTTCGAGGAGCGCGATACGCAGCCTGGGGCGCCGGGAGGAGTCGGGTCCGGCGTGGAGCACCTTCTCCCTCGGGCCGCTGCAGACATCGGCGCTGGTCGTGGAGGGTGACGGAGAGGCCCTCATTCCCCCCGAGACGGTCTACGTCCATGTGCTCGACGAGGAGGTGGCACTGCCCGCGGACATGGTGCCCTGGCGGGACGAGATCGCTGTGGAAAGTGAGCGGCTACGGGAGGAGGGACGCACCCCGCTGTGGAACGGCCCGCGATACGCGGTCGAGTCGTTCGACATCTCCCGCACCCCCCTGGACGAGCGACCCGAGATCCATCTGAGGCTGAGGCCGACCGACTACTACACCTTTCTCGCCGCCCAGCAGCTGGATCGTCGGCTGCCCGACGGATCGACCCCCCGTTCCGCCTACTTGGACGCGAACGAGCCCTTGAAGGCGCCGCCCTTTCTGCACTGCAGCTTCGCCGTCAACATCGCGGTGGTGACCGCGGACGACATGCTGGTCGTCAGCCAACGCAGCGACCGGGTGCGGATGGCGCCGGGTGTGTGGAACTCGTCTGTGAACGAGGGCATGTCACGGCACATCGACTCCTCCGGGCGGAGCGCACCGGATCTGCACGCGGTGGCGCGCCGCGGCATGCGGGAGGAACTGGCGCTCGAACCGCACGAGTACAAGCTGGAGCTCCTGGCCTTCGTCCTGGACGTGGACAAGCGTCACTGGAGCGCTCACTTCTTCGCCCGGCTCAAGGAACTGCGCAGCCAGGATCTCCAGGAGCGGATCAGCAGGGGTGTCGCGGACCGATGGGAGCACCAGACCATCGACTACGTGCCGTTCCGGCCGGCTCCGGTGGTCCGCTACCTGCTGAGGGAGGACCGGGTGCACCGCTGGGCGCCCTTGGCACCGGCGCTCTTCCACCTGGCCCTGGTGCACGCCTTCAGCCGTACGCTCGTGGAACGCGTCGAGGCTCAGGTGCTCCGCCGCCTGTAGACAGCCGACGGCGGACCCGGCCGGGTGTCCGGCTTGCGCTCCCCAAAAGCGAGAGCTTCCCCAGGCGGGGGCGCAAGCCGAGGGGCTACTCCGGCTGGTGTTCCGGCCCTCCGAAGTCCGGGCTCGTGTAGTCCGGGCTCGTGTAGCTCGGACGCGAGCCCCGGGAGGCGCCCTCGTCCGGGCTGCTGAACCCTGGACGGTCGTAGCCCAGGTTCGGGATGCGGCTGACCGGCGTCGACGGCGGCGTACGGTGCAGGACCGCTGCCGTGCCGGGGTCGGCCAGTGCCTCCCGCAGGAAGGGCAGGATGCCACGCTCCAGCAGGGCTTCGCGCCAGACGTCCCTGGCTCGGGTGACCTCCTCGCTCAGTTCGCCGTACGGACCGCCGTCGAAGGCCGGGCGGTTACGCAGAGCGGTGAGCAGGAGCCCGACGGCGGCGACCAGGATCGCGGCCGCTGCCAGGGCGCCGAACACCCAGCCGGTGGTGAGCATCGTCTGGGCGAACGCCGGCTCGGGCTTGAACATCTTCAGGATGTAGCCGACGAGCAGGAAGATCGCCGCGGCGGTGCCGGCGAGGACGGGTGCCAGGACCGCGAGCACGGCCACGATGCCCGGGCCTGCTGTCTCGGCGACCTCTCCCATGGTGGTGGCGAGCCCCATCCCGCCCGTCCCCGACTCGCTGGAGCCGGACTCGCGGGTGGACGACGGGGTGGACGGCGCCGGCTGGCGCAGTTCCTCGCGGACCTTCACGTAGTGCTGGTACTCGGTCGCCGCGGCCGCCGTGATGAGTGCGGTGGCGTTGAGCGCCATGGTGCGCAGCTGTTCGGGATTGAGCCGCTGTCCGACAGCGGTCAGTTCCGGGTGGTGTGGTGCGGAGCGCAGCGCCTCATCGAGGATCCGCTCGTATTCCTGGCGGTCCTCGCTGTGCAGGTGCTGCGGAACGCTGTTCATGTGCATCCCCCGATGCTCCGTAGGGCTTGGGGCTCGCATGCCAACGAGCCGTCGGGCAGAAACGGAGGGGAGCCTGCTACGGATAAGCCGATGGTAGAGCGGTGACGGCACACGGTGACAGGGGGTTTGCCAAAATTGGGCCCTGGCCTGCGCCGTCATCCGTCACTGCGCGATGCGAGGACGTCTGCCCGGTGAACCTTCAGATATCCAGGGGAAGTTGCTGGACCAGCAGCTTTCCGGCCATGGTCACGCCGCCGTCCATGCCGATGGCGAGGCCGTCGGCGTAGACATGCGGTCCCTCGACCACGGGCCCGCCGCTGTCCTCGCCGTCCTCGGAGCCGACCTCGCCCATCAGATACGGAATGGGGCTGTGGCCGTGAACGATGCGGGTACCGCCGTACGTATCGAGCAGGGAGCGCACATGGTCGGCGCCGCCCTCGTCGCGGAAGGAGAAGCGCCTGGTGAACTTGCGGAAGAGATCCCAGACTTCGTCGGCGTCGTTGCGCGTGAGCGTCTCGCGGACGGTGTCGTTGACCGCCTCGATCGAGTTGCCGTAGTCGAGATAGGCAGTGGTGTCCGAGTGCACGAGCAGATGGCCGTCGACCTCTTCCATGGCGTCCAGCCGGGACATCCACTGAAGGTGGTGGTCCTGGAGGCGGTCCATGTCGGTCTTCTGGCCGCCGTTGAGCAGCCAGGCCGCCTGGAAGGTGGCGGTGCCCGCCCCGGAGTTGACAGGGGTGTCGCCGAACCGCTTGGCGCCGAGCAGCAGCAGTTCGTGGTTGCCCATCAGGGCCTTGCAGTAGCCGCCGGCCGCGGCGGCTTCCGCCGACAGGCGCATCACGAGGTCGATGACGCCGATGCCGTCGGGGCCACGGTCGGTGAAGTCACCGAGGAACCACAGCCGGGCGGTGCCCGCGGACCAGTTTCCCGCCGAGTCGATGAGGCCCTTCTCCTGGAGGGCGGCCACCAGCTCGTCGAGATAGCCGTGCACGTCGCCCACGACGAACAGCGGGCCGGGACCGTCCGCCGGCTGCGGGGCGGGCAGGGAGTCGGGGTCGACGTGCACCTGGACCGTGTCGCCGCGATTGATCACGGGCAGGTCCCGCTGGGTCGGCGTGTACCCCTCCGGATACGCCTGGTCGAGGAGCGGCGCGACCTCGCCCGGGTGTGTGCTGTGGGCGTACGGACCGGTCTCGTGCACGTAAGCGGGCACCCGGAAGTCGCGCAACGTCGCCGTCCGCTCCACTTCGGGTCCCTGACCGGCCCCCTGAGTCATCAGACCCCTCCACCATCGCGCCGCAGCTGCACCGCATCGGACTGCCTGGTCGCAGCGGCCCGCGGGTGTCGTGGGCCCATCATAGGAATGCCGATCGCGCCATGTGATGACCCAGGGGTGGTGAATCGGAGCAGGACTACTGTTCACCGCGGCTTTCGCCCCGATTGGGCCGGGCTTCGACCACTCGCTGATCGCGCTCCCGCAGCCCCTCGACCTGCTGGTGCCGTTCCTCGGCCGGCTCCTACCGGTCCTCGGGCGACCGGGGCGGACTGACCGTCGTACGCGGCGGGCGTCGCTGGGACGAGGTACGCACGATCAACTCCGTCGGTATCACCTGCTCGACCGGCTGGTCCGAATCGACCCCCTCGATGGCGTCGATGAGGAGCTGGACCACGGCCGTGCCGATGCGGCGGGGCTTCAGGGAGAGCGTGGTGATGGGCGGCTCGGTGTTGGCGTACACCGTGGACTCGCTACAGCACACCAGAAGCAGGTCGTCCGGTACGCGCAGACCGTAGCGGCGGGCGGCGGCGAGCAGGTCGGTGCCGTTGGGGTCGAACAGGCCGTAGACCGCGTCGGGCCGGTCGGGGCGGGCGAGCAGCCGGTCGGCGGCGACAGCGCCCGCGCACGGGTCGTGCGCCGGGTAGGCCTCGTACACCGGATCCTGGCCGACCCGCTCGCACCAGCGCAGATACGCGGTGGTCGACAGGTGGGTGTACGTGTCCGTGGTGGTGCCCGTCAGCAGTCCGATCCGGCGGGCGCCCGCGTCGGCCAGGTGGTCGAGGATGCCGAGTACGGCGGCCTCGTGGTCGTTGTCGACCCAGGCGGTGACCGGGAGCGAGCCGGCCGGGCGGCCGTCGGACACGACCGGGAGCCCCTGCCGGACCAGCTCGCTGACGACCGGGTCCTGGTCGGACGGGTCGATGACGACCGTGCCGTCCAGGGCGACGTTCGACCAGACGTCGTGGCGTGAGGTGGCGGGCAGGATCACGAGGGCGTAGCCGCGGGCGAGCGCGGCCGAGGTGGCGGCACGGGCCATCTCGGCGAAGTACGCGAACTCGGTGAAGGTGAAAGGTTCATCCCCGTATGTCGTCACGGTCAGGCCGATGAGTCCTGACTTGCCGGTACGGAGTGTCCGGGCGGCGGCCGACGGGCGGTAGCCCAGCCGGTCGGCCACCTCACGGACATGGCGTCGGGTGGCGTCCGGGAGCCGGCCCTTGCCGTTGAGGGCGTCGGAGACGGTCGTGATGGAGACCCCGGCGGCGGCGGCCACGTCTCTGATACCCGCCCGGCCGGGCCGGCTGCCTCGACGTGAGGTTTCCGCGCGGCTCACCTGGTGCTTCCCTGCTGCTGTCATGGCGAGCCGATAGTAGGGCTCATTCGGTGGGGTAGTGCGGACGCATATGCAGTCGTTGACAGACACGTTTCTGCAAGGTCATCTTGCGTCAAACCCCTTGGAAACCAAGGGAGTTGAACGATCCAATGGTAGGACGTGACTTGTCGGCACGCACGTGCCTGCCAAGTGCCCGATGTTTCGAAGAGGTCTCAACTCACCTGCACGGGTGATGCGCGCCACGGCGCGAGCCACCGGCGCATAGATATATGTGTGATGCGCCCCCTAATTCGTACGCCTTCGTACGGCGATGCCCCTGATGCAGGTGTGACAGGAGGGAATCCAGGAGGGGGAGCAGGGTTGGCAGACGAGCCCGCCGCACCTGTACGCATCGGCGCCGAATCCTCATAAGGTGAGAAGTATTGGAGCCGGCGGTGGTGATGGGCCGCCGGTGGTCGCGAGGAGGACTGCGGTGAGCGAGACGAGCCCGAAGCTGCGCGCCGAGTTGGAGGGTATTCCCACCTACAAGCCGGGCAAGCCCGCCGCGGCCGGTGGCCCGGTGGCCTTCAAGCTGTCCTCCAACGAGAACCCCTATCCGCCGCTGCCCGGCGTGATGGAGACCGTGACGGCCGCCGCCTCGTCCTTCAACCGCTACCCGGACATGATGTGCACGGGGCTGATGAACGAGCTGTCCGAGCGCTTCGGCGTCCCGGCCGCGCACCTGGCCACCGGCACCGGCTCGGTCGGCGTCGCCCAGCAGCTGATCCAGGCCACCGCCGGACCCGGCGACGAGGTCATCTACGCGTGGCGGTCCTTCGAGGCGTACCCGATCATCACGCAGATCAGCGGGGCCACGTCGGTCAAGGTGCCGCTCACCCCGGGCGATGTGCACGATCTGGACGCGATGGCCGCCGCCATCACCGACCGCACCAGGCTGATTTTCGTCTGCAACCCGAACAACCCGACAGGCACGGTCGTGAAGCGGCCCGAGCTGGAGCGGTTCCTCGACCGGGTGCCCGGCGATGTCCTGGTGGTGCTGGACGAGGCGTACCGCGAGTTCATCCGTGACCCCGAGGTACCGGACGGTGTGGAGATCTACCGCGAGCGGCCCAACGTCTGTGTCCTGCGGACGTTCTCCAAGGCGTACGGCCTCGCCGGCCTGCGCGTCGGCTTCGCGATCGCCCAGGAGCCGGTCGCGGCGGCGCTGCGCAAGACGGCCGTGCCCTTCGGGGTGAGTCAGATCGCGCAGGAGGCGGCCATCGCCTCGCTGCGAGCAGAGGACGAACTGATCGGCCGGGTCGGTTCGTTGGTGTGCGAGCGCAACCGCGTGGTCGACGGGCTGCGCGCTCAGGGCTGGACAGTGCCCGAGACCCAGGCCAACTTCGTGTGGCTGCGGCTGGGGGAGCACACGGTCGCCTTCGCTCAGGCCTGTGAGCAGGCGGGCGTCGTGATCCGACCGTTCCCGGGCGAGGGTGTGCGGGTGACGATCGGAGAGGCCGAGGCGAACGACATCTTCCTGAAGGTGTCGGAAGGGTTCCGCAAGGAGCTGTAGGGCTCCGTAAGCCGGTCAGGCCTCCACGAGTTCCACGCGCACCGGGTCGCCGTCGCGGACGGTGGCCAGCAGGCGCGGGTCGCCGTCGATGTGGCCCAGGACGTTGCACGGGCTCGTGAGGCGGCACTCGTCGCCTTGCGAGATCGGCGTGGGGCCGTAGGGGAGGGCGAGCGCGTCGCCGTCCGTCCAGAAGGCGACCGTGCCCGGCTCGACTACCTGCCGGGCGTTGGTTTCACGTGGAACGGCGACACCCGTGTCGAAGTAGACCTCCTCGCCCCAGGTGCGGGCGGTGGAGACGAGGGGCAGGGCCTTCGCGAGGGCCTGTGTGGTCGGTGTGTCGTCGAGGGCCGCGGTGAGGTGTCCCGCGGGCCAGGAGATCCGTATGTGTGTCGGCGTCGGTGTCTGCATGCCGCCGATTCAACAATATGTTGAAGTTCGCGCCAAGGGGTTGACCTCAAGAAGGGACCCCCCTTGGGGGTCGGGAGGACGGTGCTGCATAATTGCTTGTGAATGTGAACGCTTTCACAAGCGGTAGTAAGGAGCGGCGACGTGGACCTGGCTTTGGCGCCGGAGACTCTGGCGCGCTGGCAGTTCGGTATCACCACCGTCTACCACTTTCTGTTCGTCCCCCTGACGATCTCACTGGCGGCCCTCACGGCCGGCTTGCAGACGGCCTGGGTGCGCACCGAGAAGGAGAAGTACCTCAGGGCGACGAAGTTCTGGGGCAAGCTCTTCCTGATCAACATCGCGATGGGGGTGGTCACCGGCATCGTGCAGGAGTTCCAGTTCGGCATGAACTGGTCCGACTACTCGCGCTTCGTCGGCGACGTCTTCGGTGCCCCACTCGCCTTCGAGGCCCTGATCGCCTTCTTCTTCGAGTCCACCTTCATCGGTCTGTGGATCTTCGGCTGGGACAAGCTGCCGAAGAAGATCCACCTGGCCTGTATGTGGATGGTCTCCATCGGCACGATCCTGTCGGCGTACTTCATCCTCGCGGCCAACTCCTGGATGCAGCACCCGGTCGGCTACCGGATCAACGAGGCGAAGGGGCGGGCCGAGCTGACCGACTTCTGGCTCGTACTGACCCAGAACACCGCGCTCGCCCAGGCGTTCCACACCCTCTCCGCGGCCTTCCTCACCGGTGGCGCGTTCATGGTCGGCATCTCCGCCTTCCACCTGCTGCGCAAGAAGCACATCCGCGAGATGAAGACCTCGCTCAGGCTCGGCCTGGTCACGGTCGTCATCGGCGGCATGCTCACCGCGATCAGCGGCGACGTCCTCGGCAAGATCATGTACGAGCAGCAGCCGATGAAGATGGCCGCCGCCGAGGCCCTGTGGGACGGTGAGGCTCCCGCGCCCTTCTCCGTCTTCGCCTACGGCGATGTCGACAAGGGCCACAACAAGGTCGCCATCGAGATCCCCGGCCTGCTGTCCTTCCTCGCCAAGGACGACTTCAGCTCGTACGTCCCCGGCATCAACGACGTCAACAAGGCCGAGCAGGAGAAGTACGGTCCCGGTGACTACCGGCCCAACATCCCCGTCGCCTACTGGGGCTTCCGCTGGATGATCGGCTTCGGCATGACGTCGTTCGCCATCGGCCTGGCCGGACTCTGGCTGACCCGCAAGAAGTTCATGCTGCCGCAGCACCTGAGGGTCGGTGACGACGAGGTGCCGCATGTCGTGCTGCTGCCCAAGAAGGCCCTCGGCCCGAAGCTCACCCAGTGGTACTGGCGCATCGCCGTCCTGACCATGGGCTTCCCGCTGATCGCCAACTCCTGGGGCTGGATCTTCACCGAGATGGGTCGTCAGCCATGGGTCGTCTACGGCGTCCTGCGAACCCGTGACGCGGTCTCCCCCGGCGTCTCCCAGGGCGAGGTCCTCACCTCGATGATCGTCTTCACCACGCTCTACGCCATCCTCGCCGTCGTCGAGGTCAAGCTGCTCGTGAAGTACGTCAAGGCCGGTCCGCCCGAGCTGACGGAGGCCGACCTTAATCCGCCCACGAAGATCGGCGGCGACTCCCCTGACGCCGACAAGCCGATGGCCTTCTCGTACTAGGCCGAGGGAGCTGCACAGTCATGGAACTTCACGACGTCTGGTTCGTCCTGATCGCCGTCCTGTGGATCGGCTACTTCTTCCTGGAGGGCTTCGACTTCGGGGTCGGCGTGCTCACCAAGCTGCTGGCCCGCAACCGGCCCGAGAAGCGGGTGCTGATCAACACCATCGGCCCCGTCTGGGACGGCAACGAGGTGTGGCTGCTCTCGGCGGGTGGTGCCACCTTCGCCGCCTTCCCCGAGTGGTACGCCACGCTGTTCTCCGGCTTCTACCTGCCCCTGCTGCTCATCCTGGTCTGCCTGATCGTCCGGGGTGTCGCGTTCGAGTACCGGGCGAAGCGGCCCGAGGAGAACTGGCAGCGCAACTGGGAGCACGCCATCTTCTGGTGCTCGCTGCTCCCGGCGTTCCTGTGGGGTGTGGCCTTCGGCAACATCGTGCGCGGCGTGAAGATCGACCGGAACTTCGAGTACGTCGGAAACCTGTGGGACCTGCTCAACCCGTACGCGCTCATCGGCGGTCTGGTGACGCTGACGCTGTTCACCTTCCACGGTGCGGTGTTCACCGCGCTCAAGACCGTCGGGGAGATCCGGGAGCGGGCCCGGAAGCTGGCCCTGTGGGTCGGCCTGGTCGCCGCCGTGCTGGCGCTGATCTTCCTGCTCTGGACGCAGGTCGAGAACGGAGATGGTAAGAGCCTGGTAGCGCTGGTGGTGGCCGTGACCGCGCTGGTGGCGGCGCTGGTGGCGAACCAGGCCGGCCGTGAGGGATGGTCGTTCGCCTTCTCCGGCGTCACCATCGTGGCCGCCGTGGCGATGCTCTTCCTGACGCTCTTCCCGAACGTCATGCCGTCCTCGCTGAATGACCAGTGGAGCCTCACGGTCACCAACGCGTCGTCGAGCCCTTACACACTGAAGATCATGACCTGGTGCGCGGTGATCGCCACACCGATCGTCATGCTCTACCAGGGCTGGACCTACTGGGTGTTCCGTAAGCGGATCGGCACGCAGCACATCGCCGCGGACGCCGCTGCGGGGGCCAAGCACTGAGTCCGCTGCGGGCGGGGTGGTTCACGATGTTTCACGTGAAACTCCCCGCCCCGGACCGAAGGGCATGTTTCACGTGAAACCGATCGACCCGCGTCTCCTTCGCTACGCCCGTGCCACTCGCCTCTTCCTGCTCGCAGTCGTAGCTCTGGGTGCCGTCGGCGCGGTGCTGGTCATCGCGCAGGCGATGCTCATCGCCGAGGCGGTGGTGGGGGCGTTCCAGCACGGGATGTCCGCGGCTGAACTGCGCACTCCCCTGCTGTGGTTGGTGGCGGTTGCCGTCGGCCGCGCGGTGGTCGCCTGGCTCACCGAACTCGCCGCACACCGGGCGAGCGCGGCAGTGAAGTCGGAGCTGCGGGGGCGGCTGCTGGCGCGGGCGGCCGAGTTGGGGCCCGGCTGGCTGAGCGGACAGCGGACGGGATCGCTGGTCGCCCTCGCGACCCGAGGAGTCGACGCTCTCGACGACTACTTCTCGCGCTACCTCCCGCAGTTGGGGCTCGCGGTGGTCGTGCCGGTGGCGGTGCTGGCGAGGATCGTGACCGAGGACTGGGTCTCGGCGGCGATCATCGTCGGCACGCTTCCACTCATCCCCGTCTTCATGATGCTGATCGGCTGGGCCACGCAGTCCCGTATGGACCGGCAGTGGCAACTGCTGTCCCGGTTGTCCGGGCACTTCCTGGACGTCGTCGCCGGTCTGCCGACCCTGAAGGTGTTCGGGCGCGCCAAGGCGCAGGCCGAGTCGATCCGGAGCATCACCGGCGAGTACCGCAGGGCGACCATGCGGACCCTGCGCATCGCCTTCATCTCCTCCTTCGCGCTGGAACTGCTTTCGACGCTCTCGGTGGCCCTGGTCGCGGTGACGATCGGCATGCGGCTCGTCCA
Organism: Streptomyces sp. NPDC057623; assembly: GCF_042800355.1. Lineage (NCBI taxonomy): Bacteria > Bacillati > Actinomycetota > Actinomycetes > Kitasatosporales > Streptomycetaceae > Streptomyces > Streptomyces sp. NPDC057623. The sequence goes on along the minus strand of NZ_JBHVGZ010000021.1, from coordinate 40,755 downwards.
CGGCGAGATGCATCTGTACGACGGCCTGGTCGTCCTGGTGCTGGCGCCGGAGGCGTATCTGCCGTTGCGCCAGGTGGGCGCGCAGTACCACGCGGCGGCCGAGGGTCTGTCCGCGGCCGAGGAGATCTTCCAGGTGCTGGAGACTCCGGTGCCGGTTTCGGGGACCGCGACGGTGCCGACGGGGGCGGTGTCGTTCGAGGGAGTCTCGGTCCGCTATCCCGGGCGGTCCGCCGACGCCGTGTCGGACGCGTCCTTCCGTGTCGAGCCCGGTGAGACGGTCGCGCTCGTCGGACCGAGCGGCGTGGGCAAGTCGACCCTGCTGAACGTGCTGCTGGGCTTCGTGCGGCCGACCGAGGGGCGTGTGATGGTCGGGGGAGCCGATCTCGCCGAGCTCGATCCGGAGGAGTGGCGCTCGCGCATCGCCTGGGTCCCGCAGCGGCCGCATCTGTATGCAGGGACGATCGCCGAGAACGTACGGCTGGCGCGTCCCGACGCCGATGACGTGGCCGTGAGGCGGGCGTTGGCGGATGCCGGAGCCCTGGAGTTCGTGGAGGCGCTGCCCGAGGGCGTCGACACGGTGCTGGGTGAGGACGGGGCCGGACTGTCCGCGGGGCAGCGGCAACGGCTCGCGCTGGCCCGGGCGTTCCTCGCGGACCGGCCCGTACTGCTGCTGGACGAGCCGACGGCCGCCTTGGACGGGGCCACCGAAGCCGAGGTCGTGCAAGCCGTGCGGAGGCTGGCCGTGGGTCGGACCGTCCTGCTCGTGGTGCACCGGCCGGCCCTGCTGGGCGTGGCGGACCGGGTGGTGCGGCTGGTGGGGGCCGTGGCGCCCGCGCAGGCGCAGGGCATGCCCAAGGCGTCCGATGTTCGCTCGGACACCGAGCGGGACGTGCACGGCGGTATCGCTTCGGACGACGTGTCCGTCTCGGACAGCGCCGAGGCCGCCCATTCGGGCGGCTCCGAGTCCGTGTCGCTCACGACCGGCGCGCGGGGTGCCCTCGCCCGTGTCCGTGCCATGTCCGGCCCCCGGCGCGGTCGTCTCGTCCTCGCGCTGCTGCTCGGGAGCCTCGCGCTCGGCAGCGCCGTCGGGCTCATGGCCACCTCCGGGTGGCTCATCTCACGGGCCTCGCAGCAGCCGCCCGTGCTGTATCTGATGGTGGCCGTGACGGCGACGCGGGCGTTCGGTATCGGGCGGGCCGTGTTCCGGTACGCCGAGCGTCTGGTGTCGCACGACGCGGTGCTGCGGATGCTGGCCGACACCCGGGTCGCCGTGTACCGACGGCTGGAGCGCCTGGCTCCGGCCGGGCTGCGCCGCACGCGGCGGGGCGATCTGCTGGCGAGGCTCGTCACGGACGTGGACGCGCTGCAGGACTACTGGCTGCGGTGGCTGTTGCCCGCCGCAGCCGCGACCGTGGTGTCCGCCGGGGCCGTCGGCTTCACCGCCTGGCTGCTGCCCGAGGCGGGCGCCGTACTCGCCGTCGGGCTGCTCGTGGCCGGGGCCGGAGTCCCGCTCGTCACCGGCGGCGTCGCCCGGCGCGCCGAGCGCAGGCTGGCCCCCGCCCGCGGAGTGCTCGCGACGCGTGTGACGGATCTGCTCACCGGCACCGCGGAGCTGACCGTCGCCGGCGCCCTGCCCAGCCGTACCGCCGAGGCGCGCCGGGCCGACCGGACGCTCACCCGGATCGCCTCGCGAGCCGCGACAGCGACCGCGCTAGGCGATGGACTCACCGCGCTGGTCTCCGGGCTCACCGTCGCCGCCACCGCCCTTGTGGGCGCCCAGGCGGTCGCCGACGGGCGGCTCGGCGGCGTCGCGATGGCCGTCGTCGTCCTCACGCCGATGGCCGCCTTCGAGGCCGTCATGGGCCTGCCGCTCGCCGTGCAGTACCGGCAGCGGGTGCGCAGGAGCGCCGAGCGCGTCTACGAGGTGCTGGACGCGCCCGAGCCGGTGCGGGAGCCGGAGCGGCCCCGGCAGGCACCCGCGTCGCCCTTCCCGGTCGCCCTCAGGGGGCTGACCGTCCGCCACGCGGGGCAGGACCGGGACGCGCTCGCCGGCCTCGACCTGAACCTGGAGGAAGGCCGCCGGATCGCCGTCGTCGGACCGTCCGGGTCAGGCAAGACGACGCTGGCGCAGGCGCTGCTGCGCCTCCTGGACGCCGAGGCGGGCTCGTACACGCTGGGCGGCGTGGACGCGTACGCGCTGGACGGCGACGGCGTACGGCGGCTCGTCGGGCTGTGCGCGCAGGACGCGCATCTCTTCGACAGCTCCGTGCGCGAGAACTTGCTGCTCGCCAAGAAGGACGCCACCGAGGCGGAACTGCGTGCCGCCCTGGACCGCGCCCGGCTGCTCGACTGGGCCGACAGCCTGCCCGACGGCATGAACACGCTCGTGGGCGAGCACGGGGCACGGCTCTCGGGTGGGCAGCGGCAGCGGCTCGCGCTGGCCCGGGCGCTGCTCGCCGACTTCCCCGTCCTCGTCCTCGACGAGCCCGCCGAGCACCTCGACCTGCCGACCGCCGATGCCCTCACCGCCGATCTGCTGGCTGCCACCGAGGACCGTACGACCCTGCTCATCACTCATCGGCTGGCCGGACTGGAGGCTGTGGACGAGGTGATCGTGCTGGAGGAGGGGCGGGTGGTGCAGCAGGGGACGTTCGCGGAACTGGCCGTGGAGGAGGGGCCGTTGCGGAGGATGGTGGAGCGGGAGGAGGAGACGGATCTGTTGGTGGGGGCGCCGTAGCGCACGGCCGAGGCGTCGGCGCGGGTGAATGCGGAACCGGGCCGTGCTGATTGGTGCTCACGTCAACAGCCGTACTGGCCCATCCGCAGCAACATGTCCCCCAGGCGTACGCCGTGAACAGGCCATGACGCCGTCTGCGAGCCAGGATCGCTGGCATGTGCTCATATCGCCGTCGCCTCCAGGTCGTTCCGGCGCTTCTGTGTGTGATCACCGCACTCGTGGCCCGGCCCGCAGGTGCCTTCGGCGATGGCACCGACGGTGGCTCGGGTCTCAGCGCGCAGGTGGTGCGCCTGTACGAGGACGCGGCCCTGGCGACCGAGCGGTACGAGGCGGGGCGGAAGGAGGCCGAGGCGCAGCGGGCGAAAGCACTGCGGATCGAGGCGCTGCTCGAACGCGAACGGCGGGAGATCCACGTCCGGCACGAGGACCTGGGCCGGATCGCGCGCGCCCAGTACCGCAGCAGCGGCGGGATGCCGCTCACCGCGCAGATCATCCTCGCGTCGAGCCCGGAACAGCTGATGCGCGGTCAGCATGTGTTCTCACAGACGAATCTGGCCGTCACCAACGCCATCGAGAAGAGCCGTCGCGCCGAGGCCAGACTCGCCGGAGACGAGGCCAGGGCCGCGGCGGCCTGGCAGTCGCTGGAGAAGCGCAACACCGAGCTGGCCGAGCTGAAGAAGGGCATTGAGGGCAAGCTCGAAGACGCGCGCTGGCAGTTGCAGGGGCGGGCCGACGCCTCCGTGGCCGCCGGCTCCTGCCCCGGTGCCGTTCGGCTCGACCAGAAGAAGAAGGCCCTCGCCAGCGCATGGGTCACGCCGGTGGAGTCGTACGAGCTGTCCGCCGCGTTCGGCAGCGGTGGGCTGCGGTGGGCGAAGCGGCACACCGGGCAGGACTTCGCGGTGCCGATCGGAACGCCCGTGCGGGCGGTCGGGGACGGCCGGGTGGTCAAGGTGACGTGCGGAGGCGCCTTCGGGATGCAGGTCGTCGTCGGGCACGCGGACGGCTACTACACGCAGTACGCCCATCTCGCGTCCGTCGGCGTCGACCAGGGCGAGCGGGTCGACACCGGACAGTGGATCGGCCAGTCGGGCACGACCGGCAACTCCACGGGCCCGCACCTGCATTTCGAGGTGCGGGTCACTCCGGAGCTGGGCTCGGCGGTGGATCCGGTGCCGTGGCTGACGGATCGCGAGGTGACCGTCGAGTAGCCCTAGTGTCCTTCCGCCAGCAACTGCTCGATCACGACCGCCACGCCGTCCTCGTTGTTGGCGACCGTCCGCCCCGACGCCGCGGCGACCACATCCGGGTGCGCGTTGCCCATCGCGTACGACTGGCCCGCCCACGTCAGCATCTCGACGTCGTTGGGCATGTCCCCGAAGGCCACGACCTCCTCGTGCGAGATGCCGCGCTCGGCGCAGCACAGGGCGAGCGTGCTGGCCTTGGAGACGCCGGGGCCGCTGATCTCCAGCAGGGCGCTGGGGCTGGAGCGGGTGACATTGGCGCGGTCGCCGATGGCGAGGCGGGCGAGGGTGAGGAAGGCGTCGGGATCGATGGTGCGGTGGTAGGCGAGGATCTTGAGCACCGGCTCACCGGCCCCGGGGGCGTCCGGCGCCAGCAGGTGCTCGGCCGGCGCGAGGTTGTCCGGTATCTCCATGTGCAGCTTGGGATAGTCCGGCTCCTGGTAGAAGCCGTATGTCTGCTCCACCGCGTACACCGTGCCCGGCGCCGCCTCGCGCAGCAGCCGTACGGCGTCCAGGGCGTTCTCCCGGGCCAGCTCCCGCACCTTCACGAACCGGTGGGCGCCGGGGCCGCCGTGCAGGTCGACCACGGCGGCGCCGTTGCCGCAGATCGCCAGGCCGTGACCATGGACGTGATCGCTGACCACGTCCATCCAGCGAGCCGGGCGGCCGGTGACGAAGAACACCTCGATTCCCGCCTCCTCGGCGGAGGCCAGCGCGGCGATCGTGCGGGGGGAGACCGACTTGTCGTCCCGCAGCAAGGTGCCGTCCAGGTCGGTGGCGATGAGCCGCGGGCGGACAGCGGCCGCCGGGGTCTGGGGCTGTCGAGTCGCTGAGGTCACCGGGTCATTCTCCCGCATATGCCTGCACGGCCGTGCGGCAGTCCGCACATCTGAGACGGCAGGTGAGGAGAAACCGCCCCTGAGAGCACCGTCTCCACCACCCTGACCAGCACGGTCGCCTCTGTCGATCTCAACGCAGCTGCGCCGTCGCTTCCATGGCGATCTGCTCGAAGACCTTCTCGTCGGCCGCGAAGTCCGAGTCGGGGATCGGCCAGTGGATCACGATCTCGGTGAAGCCCAGCTCCCGATGACGCCCCGCGAAGTCCACGAACGCGTCGACGGACTCCAGCGGGCGGCCACGGTCCGGGGTGAATCCGGTGAGCAGGATCTTGTCGAGCCCGGCGACGTCCCGCCCGAGCTCGGCGCAGGCGTCGGCCAGCCTGTCGACCTGTCCGCGAATGGCTTGAACCGACTGTTCAGGAGTGCCGTTCTCGTACAGCTTGGGGTCGCCCGTGGTCACCCAGGCCTGACCGTACTGCGCCGCGAGCCGCAGCCCGCGCGGCCCGGTCGCGGCGACCGCGAAGGGCAGCCGGGGGCGCTGCACACAGCCCGGGATGTTGCGCGCCTCGTGCGCCGAGTAGAAGTCGCCCTCGTACGACACCGAGTCCGCGGTCAGGAGCCGGTCCAGGAGCTGGACGAACTCGGCGAACCGGTCGGCCCGCTCACGCGGCGTCCACGGGTCCTGGCCGAGCACGGTGGCGTCGAACCCGGAACCGCCCGCCCCCACACCGAGTGTGAGACGGCCGCCGCAGATGTCGTCGAGGGAGAGCAGTTCCTTGGCGTAGGGCACCGGGTGCCGGAAGTTCGGCGAGGTCACCAGCGTGCCGAGTCGCAGACGGTCGGTGACGGCCGCGGCGGCGGTCAGTGTCGGCACGGCACCGAACCAGGGGCCGTCACGGAAGCTGCGCCAGGAGAGGTGGTCGTAGGTGTACGCCGCGTGGAAGCCGAGCTGCTCAGCGCGCTGCCATGCCTCGCGGCCTCCCTCGGACCAGCGTCGGTACGGGAGGATCACGGAGCTCAGGCGCAGACTCATGTTTTCGAGCGTATGCGGCCGAACGGGTTTCACGTGAAACGGTCATCGTGCGCGGTTGCCCGGCTACGGAGCGGCAGGGAGATCAGTGCGACGCGGGGAAGCGCAGGTACTCCGGTGGCACGGCCTTCGTCAGCCACACCCCGTTGGCGCTGACGTGGAAGACATGGCCGTCCCGGTGCATGGCGCCGGCGTCCACGGAGAGCACCACCGGACGCCCCCGTCGGGCGCCGACCCGCGTCGCGGTCTCGCGGTCGGCGGAGAGGTGCACGTCGTGCCTGTTCATGGGCCTGAGGCCCGCGTCGCGAATCGCGTCCAGGTTGCGCTCCACGGTGCCGTGGTAGAGGTACGGCGGCGGTGTCGCCGGGGGCAGTCCGAGATCGACGTCGATGCTGTGGCCCTGGCTGGCGCGGATCCGGGAGCCCTCGATCGCGAAGCGCCGCTTGTCATTGGCGGCCACCACGTGGTCCAGCTCTTCCCGGTTGAACCGGAATCCGTGCGCGGCCGCGGCGGCGATCAGTGCGTCGATCTCGACCCAACCGCCCTCGTCGAGCGTGAGCCCGATGCGCTCGGGTTGATGGCGCAGGTGTTTCGAGAGGTACTTCGACACCTTCACGGTGCGTCTTTCGTCCATGCCACCAGCCTGCCGGGAGAGGCACGAATCACGCGAACGATTTCGCTCCGCAGGTTTGGTCCACAAGCAAGTGCGGTTATCCACAGGGGATTTGGCGATTCTGTGGACAACGAGCCGCCGATTCAAAGGGTTTCGCCAAGATCAGCTGATGAGCTGTGATTTGCGGCAAGCCGGTCCAAGGCCCGTGCGCGCACCTCCCGTTCAGCGGCCAATGTGACGAACGCCGCCGCCTGGTCGGGGCCAACCAAGCTCTCGACAGCCCGCATTGTCTCCTCGGCGATGGGCATCGCTCTTGTCCGGTTCCGAAGATCCGACGTCTCGCCCGCGCCGAGTTGCTGGCGTAGGTGGCGCACCGCCAACCGGCGCATCGCACGGGCGAGTTCCGCGTCCACGGTGTGCTGGGCGAGAGGGCGCAGTCGTCGTACGAGGGAGGCCGCCTCGGTCGCTTCCGCGTCCGTCGGGTGGTGCGGTCCGCCGAGGTAGCGGGCGAAGACATGCTCGGTGGTGAACTCCAGGAAACGGGCGGCGATGTGCTCGACCTGGCCCCTCAACTCCCGCAGGTGGGCGGAGATCGCGGAGAGCGGCACCCCTGCGGCATGCAACTCCACTGCCACAGCGAGCTCTTGAGGGCTCGGGACGACGAAGAAGTCCTCGTCGTCGGCGACCGGCTCCAGCACGCCGAGCTCCACGGCTTCGGCCACCGCCGCGTCGTCGGGGATGCCGCCGAAGCGCCGGTCCAGCTCGGCGCGCGAGATCCGCACCGCCTCCTCGTCGGTCCATGGCCCGTCCACCTCGGCGACCAGCCCGAGCACCCCGCCGAGACCACGGCCGGCGTCCCAGGCCTCCAGGAGTTCCTTGATGGAGGCGAGGGTGTAGCCGCGGTCGAGAAGGTCGGCGATCTGGCGCAGCCGGACGAGATGGGCGTCCGCGTAGACGTTGGCGCGGCCACGGCGCTCGGGGCGGGGGAGCAGGCCGCGGTCCTGGTAGGCGCGGATAGTGCGGACGGTGGCACCGCTGAGGTGGGCGAGATCCTCGATCCGGTAGGCGGGCTCGGCCGGTCCCCCGGCCATGCCGCCGACCGCACCGGGCTGTGCGGCCGCCCCGCGGTGCACCTCACTCATAGCGGAGGCTCCAACCGCGCGATCCTGCGCAGCGCCCTCGGCGTGAACCTCGACATGAGATACGCCCCACGCGCCTCCGGAGTCACCGGAACAACGGCCTCACCCCGTACGACCGCCCGCAGGATCGCGTCGGCGACCTTCTCCGGCGGGTAGTTGCGCAACCCATACAGCCGCGCGGACTTCTTCTGGCGCCTCTTCTCCTCCTCGGCGTCGACCCCGGCGAAGCGCGCGGTCGAGGTGATGTTGGTGTTGACGAGGCCGGGGCAGATCGCGGTGACACCGATGCCCTGGCCGGCCAACTCCGCGTGCAGGCACTCACTCAGCATCAGCACGGCCGCCTTGGAGGTGCTGTAGGCGGGCAGCACCTTGGACGGCTGGAAGGCCGCCGCCGAGGCGGTGTTGACGATGTGGCCGCCCTGCCCGCGCTCGGCCATCTGCTTGCCGAACAGCCGGCAGCCGTGGATGACACCCCACAGATTGACGTCGAGGACCTTCTTCCAGTCCTCCGGAGTGGTGTCGAGGAAGGACCCGGACAGGCCGATCCCCGCGTTGTTCACCAGGACGTCGACCACGCCGTACTCGGCGGCGACCTTCGCGGCGAGCTTCTCCATCGCCTGCTCGTCGGAGACGTCGACGGTCTCCGCCCAGGCCTCGGGTGCGCCGATCAGCCGGGACATCTCGGCGGTGCGGGCGGCGGCCTCGGCGTCCCGGTCGACGGCCACCACACGTGCGCCGGCCTCGGCGAACGCGTACGCCGTCGCCCGTCCGATGCCGCTGCCGGCGCCGGTGACCAGGACGAGCTGCCCGCCGAAGCGGTCGGCGTACTTCCCGGTCGCCGTCACCCCTTCCGGTCGCCCGCCCTCGACGGAGGTCACGAACTCCGTGATCCAGGCTGCCAGTTGGTCCGGGCGACTGCGTGGGATCCAGTGCTTGGCCGGCAGCGTGCGCCGGGTCAACTGCGGAACCCACAGCTCCAGTTCGTCGTACAGCCGCTCCGACAGGAAGGCGTCCCCGAGGGGCGTGATGAGCTGCACGGGCGCGTGGGCGTACGCGTCCGCGCGTGGGCGGCGCAGCCGGGCCCGCACGTTGTCCCGGTACAGCCACGCTCCGTGCGCCGCGTCCGTAGGGAGGGACGAGGTCGGATAGCCGCCGCGGGGGACCTTCTCCACGCGCTCCAGGATGCGCGGCCAGGTCTTGCCGAGGGGGCCGCGCCAGGCCAGTTCGGGCAGCACGGGCGTGTGCAGCGCGTAGACGTACCAGGACTTGGCGCCCTGGCCGAGGAGCTGCCCGATCCGGCGTGGGGTGGGGCGCTTCAGGCGCCCGCTGATCCAGTGCCCGAAGTGGTCGAGGGACGGCCCGGACATCGAGGTGAAGGACGCGATCCGGCCCTCGGTGCGCTTGACCGTGGCGAACTCCCAAGCCTGCACCGAGCCCCAGTCGTGCCCCACCACATGCACGGGCCGATCCGGGCTGACCGCGTCCACGACGGCCAGGAAGTCGTCCGTCAGCTTCTCCAGCGTGAACCCGCCGCGCAGCGGCTTCGGTGCCGTCGAACGACCGTGACCTCGGACGTCGTACAGCACGACATGGAAGCGGTCGGCCAGCCGCGGCGCTACGGCGGACCACACCTCCTTGCTGTCCGGATAGCCGTGCACGAGGACCACCGTCGGCTGTCCGGGCTCGCCCAGCTCGGCCACGCACAGCTCGACCCCGCCGGTCCGCACCCTGCGCTCGCGCGCGCCCTGAAGAGTCACCGGCTCCGTCACTTCTCCTCCGCCCAGCGCCGCACGTGCGGCAGATCGTCGTCCAGCCAGAAGGCGCTCTGCTCGGGGTCCGCGGAGTCGGTGACGACCAGGATCTCCTCGAACTTCGCGCCCGTACCTCTGAAGCCGAGGTGCGGTTCGACCGCCCACAGGCCCGGCTGCGGCGGGTGGTCGGAGAAGCGGTACGGCGACCACAGCGGGGACCAGCCGTCGCGGTGACCGTGCAGCGCGTCGCTCGCCAGACCCTTCAGGGACTGTGTGCCGAACCCGAAGACATGGGGTGACCAGCGGCGTTGACGGACCCGGCCGACCTTGTGCGCGATCACGCCGAAGGGATAGGCGCGGTGCCGGTTGGCGTAGCCCTGGCGGACCATGAGCCGGTCCACGTCCTCGTAGATCTCCCGCAGCGGCCGCCGCTCGCGCACCTCGCGCAGGATCAGCTCCCGGTGTGCCTCCAGGTCGGCCATCAGCTTGTCCTGCACCGGGTTGATGCCGAGCGAGCCGGAGTAGCCGATGTCGGCCGTGTAACCGCCGTACACCGGGGCCATGTCCAGGATGAACGGCATCCCGGGCTCCAGTCGGCAGTTGGTGGGGAAGAACTGCAACGGGATCCGGAAGTCCACGAACGCCGTGCGGTCCCCGAACCAGGCGAAGGGCAGATGGAACCAGTCCCGCACCCCGCGCCCACGCAGCCACTCGCGCTGCATCCGCGCCGCCTCGCGCTCGGTGACGCCGGGCTCCAGCTGCGCCGCGACCGCCTCCGCGCACTCGTACGCCAGCTGCTGGACCTGCCTGAACCCGCGCAACTGCGCTGAGTCCACGGAGAGTTCGCCTGTCACCGCCGTAGTCATGCCACCGCCCCACCTTGTCCACACTGACCGCGGTACGCGTCCGTAACTTGACACTGGTGAATGTGACAGTTGTTAGAGGCTGCGTCAATAGGGGTGCCTCGGGCTGTGGAAAACCCCGCAGATGTGCAAAACCAGGGTCGCGTTGTTCGACTCAGGGGTGACCCCTAGGGCCCCGTAGTCCTGGAGTCTGACCCCAATACAGCTCTGCGGGGTGACGACCGGCGTGGTCCGCGTCACTACCTTCGAAGCGTGACTGTGATCGCGACCGAAAGCCTGAGCAAGCGGTACCCCAGGGTGACCGCGCTTGACCGGCTCTCCGTGGACGTCGGGCCCGGTGTGACCGGACTCGTCGGAGCCAACGGAGCCGGCAAGTCCACACTGATCAAGATCCTGCTGGGTCTGTCCCCCGCCACCGAGGGCCGAGCCGAAGTGCTCGGTCTCGACGTCGCCACCAAGGGCGCCGCCATCCGCGAGCGGGTCGGGTACATGCCGGAGCACGACTGTCTGCCGCCCGACGTCTCGGCCACCGAGTTCGTCGTGCACATGGCGCGGATGTCCGGCCTGCCGCCCGCCGCCGCGCGCGAGCGCACCGCGGACACCCTGCGCCACGTCGGTCTGTACGAGGAGCGCTACCGCCCCATCGGCGGCTACTCGACCGGCATGAAGCAGCGCGTGAAGCTGGCCCAGGCCCTGGTGCACGACCCGCAGCTGGTCTTCCTGGACGAGCCGACCAACGGCCTCGACCCGGTCGGCCGCGACGAGATGCTCGGCCTCATCCGCCGCATCCACACCGACTTCGGCATCTCGGTCCTGGTCACCTCCCACCTGCTGGGCGAGTTGGAGCGCACCTGCGACCACGTCGTGGTCGTCGACGGCGGCAAGCTCCTGCGCTCCAGTTCCACCACCGACTTCACCCAGACCACGACGACCCTCGCCATCGAGGTCACCGACACCGACGACCACCCGGACGGCACCCGCGCGGTCCGCGACGCGCTCCACGCGCGCGGGGTGGACGTCCTCGACGGCAGCGGCGGCCTCCCCGGCGCCGGTCACATCCTGCTGCTCACCGCGCAGGGCGACGAGACCTACGACCTGGTGCGCGACGTGGTCGCCGACCTCGGCCTCGGCCTGGTGCGCATGGAACAGCGCCGGCACCACATCGCGGAGGTCTTCACCGACACCGAGCAGGGCAGCGAGCAGAGCACCGACGCACAGCGGAAGGAGGCGGTCGGCCATGGCGGTTGAGCAGCCCACGCGGACACCGGTCACCCAGCCGGGTGACCAGACCCGTATCCACAACATCGGCTACCGCACCTACGACGGACCCCGCCTCGGCCGCTCCTACGCCACGCGCTCCCTCTACTCGCAGTCCCTGCGGGGCGCCTACGGCCTGGGCCGCTCGGTGAAGTCCAAGGTGCTGCCGATGCTGCTCTTCGTGGTGATGTGCGTGCCCGCGGCCATCATGGTCGCCGTCGCGGTCGCCACCAAGGCGAACGACCTGCCCCTCCACTACACCCGCTACGCGATCGTCATGCAGGCCGTGATCAGCCTGTACATCGCCTCGCAGGCCCCCCAGTCCGTCTCCCGCGACCTGCGCTTCAAGACCGTACCGCTGTACTTCTCGCGGCCCATCGAGACCGCCGACTACGTACGCGCGAAGTTCGCGGCGCTGGCCTCGGCGCTGTTCATCCTCACCGCGGCCCCACTGCTGGTGCTCTACGTGGGCGCGCTGCTGGCCAAGCTCGACTTCGCCGACCAGACCAAGGGGTTCGCACAGGGACTCGTCTCCGTGGCACTGCTCTCGCTGCTGTTCGCCGGCATCGGCCTGGTCATCGCGTCGGTCACCCCGCGCCGTGGCTTCGGCATCGCGGCCGTGATCGCCGTACTGACCATCTCCTACGGTGCCGTCTCCACCCTCCAGGCCATCGCCGAGGTGCAGAACAGCACGGGCGCCATCGCCTGGATCGGCCTCTTCTCGCCGGTCACGCTGATCGACGGCGTGCAGTCCGCCTTCCTGGGAGCCACGTCCGCCTTCCCCGGCGGAGTCGGCCCGACCAACGGGGAAGGCGCGATCTACGTGCTCCTCACGCTGGGCCTGATCGCCGCCAGCTACGGCCTCCTGATGCGTCGCTACAAGAAGGTGGGACTGTGACCACGCTCCAGATCGACCACGTCTCCCGCTGGTTCGGCAACGTGGTCGCCGTCAACGACATCACCATGACGATCAGCCCCGGCGTCACCGGCCTCCTCGGCCCCAACGGCGCCGGAAAGTCCACCCTCATCAACATGATGGGCGGCTTCCTGGCCCCCTCCACCGGCACGGTCACCCTCGACGGCCGGCAGGTGTGGCGCAACGAGTCGATCTACAAGCACATCGGCATCGTCCCCGAGCGCGAGGCGATGTACGACTTCCTCACCGGCCGCGAGTTCGTCCTCGCCAACGCCGAGTTGCACGGCCTGGGAGCCAAGGCCGCCCAGAAGGCCCTGTCCACGGTCGAGATGGAGTACGCGCAGGACCGCAAGATCCAGACGTACTCCAAGGGCATGCGCCAGCGCGTGAAGATGGCGAGCGCCCTCGTCCACAACCCCTCGCTGCTCCTGCTGGACGAGCCCTTCAACGGCATGGACCCGCGCCAGCGCATGCAGCTCATGGACCTGCTGCGACGCATGGGCGACGAGGGCCGCACGGTGCTGTTCTCCTCCCACATCCTCGAAGAGGTCGAGCAACTCGCCTGGCACATCGAGGTGGTCGTCGCCGGGCGGCACGCGGCCAGTGGCGACTTCCGCAAGATCCGCCGCCTGATGACCGACCGCCCGCACCGCTACCTCGTGCGCTCCAGCGACGACCGCACCCTCGCGGCCGCGCTGATCGCCGATCCGTCGACGTCCGGCATCGAGGTCGACCTGGCGGAGGGCGCGCTGCACATCCAGGCCGTCGACTTCGGCCGCTTCACCACCCTGCTGCCCAGGGTGGCGCGTGACCACGGCATCCGCCTGCTCACCGTCTCGCCGTCGGACGAGTCCCTCGAGTCCGTCTTCTCGTATCTCGTCGCGGCGTAGGAGGCCGAAGATGTACGACCCCACAGTCGCCCGGCTCACCTATCGAGCCCTGCTCGGCCGCCGCCGGGCCCTCATCCTCGGCGCGTTGCCGCTGCTGCTCATCGGCATCGCCGTCGTGGTGCGCGGCCTCGCCGGAGCCGACGACCAGACCGCGTCCGACCTGCTCGGCGGGCTGGCGCTCGCCACCATGGTGCCGATCATCGGCGTCATCGCCGGCACGGGCGCGATCGGGCCCGAGATCGACGACGGCTCGGTGGTGTATCTGCTCTCCAAGCCGGTGAAACGGCCGACGATCATCTTCACCAAGCTGATCGTGGCGGTCGCCGTGACGATGGTGTTCTCGGCGCTGCCCACCTTCGTCGCGGGCCTCATCCTCAACGGCAACGGCCAGCAGATCGCCGTCGCCTACACGGTCGCCGCGCTCGTCGCCTCGATCGCCTACGCCGCGATCTTCCTGCTGCTCGGGACCGTGTCCCGGCACGCGGTGGTCTTCGGGCTCGTCTACGCCCTCGTCTGGGAGGCCCTGTTCGGCTCCCTGGTGTCCGGCGCGCGCACCCTGAGCGTCCAGCAGTGGGCGCTGGCGGTGGCCCAGAAGGTCGCCGGCGGGGAGATGGTGCGCTCGGACGTCGCACTGCCCACGGCGACGGTGCTCCTGGCCGTGGTCACCGTCCTCGCGACCTGGTACGCGGGGCAGAAGCTGCGGTCGCTGACGCTCGCCGGCGAGGAGTAGGCGCGCGAGGAGCCAAGGAGCCAAGGAGCCAAGGAGTCGGGCCCTGCCGGGGCCCGCTCTTGACGGGGGCTTCACCTCGGTCCGGGCACACTGGGCAAAGGGGATGCACTGTACGAACTGGAGGACGGCGATGGCAGGCGGCATGGCGCAGCACGAGGATCGCGAGCAGTCCGGGGACGACACCTGGAGCAACCTGGTCCTGGACGACGACTTCATACGCGAGGCCGAGACCGCCGAGCCGTCCGCCCGGGCCCGCATGCTGGCCGCCCGCTGGCGCCGTGAGGCGCCCGAGCCGCAGCCATGGCGTTCCGACGAGCCGCCGGCCGGTTGGTTCTTCAGCAAGGGGCGCCGACGCAAGTGGCGCCGCCGGTAAGGGGCGTACGCCGCCATCCAGGGCCTTTTAATCAGTGGCGCCCAACTCGCCGTACAGGCACAGTGGTTGTGTCCACCCCGCCGGACGACGAGTTCGGCGCCACGTTCTGGGAGAGGAGCGCGACGATGTCCATGCACGGCAGTACGTCGAGCTCCCGACAGGGCAGCCGGCGGCGGGCTCCGGAGTAATCGCTACCCCTCCGTTGAGTCTGTACCGCACGGGGAGCTGCCCGGGGCGGCCGCTTCGAGCACGCGATGTCGCTCTCGCGTGGGTCGCCCACCCGGAGGATTGGCCGAGTGGTAAGGCACTGGCTTGCTAAGCCAAGGTCGGGCTGAAAAGCCCGCGCACGTTCGATCCGTGCATCCTCCGCGAGACGTTGCCACTGGGGCTGGGCCGTTGTGCAGGGCTTGGGTGCCTTGCACAGGATCACGGCGTCGCAGGCCGTGCCCACCCGTTCCGCGGGGACGGACAGGGCCGGCCACGACCGGCCCGGGCGGGGCTGCTCGCCGTCGCGCGGGCCCGCCGCCCCTGCCCTACTGGCCGAGCAACCGCTAGCCGAGCAACCGCTCCAGCACCACCGCGATGCCGTCCTCCTCGTTCGAGGACGTCACCTCGTCCGCCACCGCCTTGAGTTCCTCATGGGCGTTGGCCATGGCGACCCCGTGTGCCGACCAGGCGAACATGGCGATGTCGTTCGGCATGTCACCGAAGGCGATCGTGTCCGCGGCCTTGATGCCCAGGCGGCGAGCCGCCAGGGACAGGCCCGTCGCCTTGGACAGGCCGAGGGGCAGCAGCTCCACGATGCCCTCGCCCGCCATCGCCACCGTGACGAAGCCACCCGCGGCCTGACGGGCCGTCGTGGCCAGCTCGTCGTCCGACAGTCGCGGATGCTGTATGTAGATCTTGTTCAGCGGGGCGGTCCACAGATCCGACGCGTCCGTGAACGGGGTCGACGGCAGGGTGCCCGTGACCGCGTAACCGGGCCCGACCAGCACGTCGCCGTCCAGGCCGTCGCGGCTCGCCGCCAGGAACAGTGGGCCGACCTCCGCCTCGATCTTGGCCAGGGCCACACCCGCGAGTTGCCGGTCCAGGGTCACCGACGTCAGCAGGCGGTGCTCGCCGGCGTCGTACACCTGGGCGCCCTGACCGCAGACGGCGAGGCCCTCGTAGCCGAGGTCGTCGAGGATGTGGCGGGTCCAGGGGACCGCCCGGCCCGTGACGACGATGTGCGCCGCTCCCGCCGAGGTGGCCGCGGCGAGCGCGTCACGGGTGCGCCCGGAGACCGACTCGTCGGAGCGCAGGAGCGTTCCGTCGAGGTCGGTCGCGATCAACTTGTACGGGAACCCGGCGACGGGAGGAGCGGCGCTCACTTGGCGACCGGCTCCAGGACCTCTCGGCCGCCCAGGTACGGGCGCAGCACCTCGGGCACCCGGACGGAGCCGTCGGCCTGCTGGTGGTTCTCCAGGATCGCCACGATCGTGCGCGGTACGGCGCACAGCGTGCCGTTGAGCGTCGCGAGCGGCTGCACCTTCTTGCCCTCACGCATGCGGACGGCCAGGCGGCGCGCCTGGAAGCCGTCGCAGTTGGAGGCCGACGTCAGCTCGCGGTACTTGCCCTGGGTCGGGATCCACGCCTCGCAGTCGTACTTGCGGGACGCCGACGCGCCCAGGTCGCCCGAGGCCACGTCGATGACCTGGAAGGGCAGCTCAAGGCCGGTGAGCCACTGCTTCTCCCATTCCAGGAGCCGCTTGTGCTCGTTCTCCGCGTCCTCGGGGGCGACGTACGAGAACATCTCGACCTTGTCGAACTGGTGCACGCGGAAGATGCCGCGGGTGTCCTTGCCGTACGTACCGGCCTCGCGGCGGAAGCACGGCGAGAAGCCGGCGTAGCGCAGCGGCAGCTTGTCGGAGTCGAGGATCTCGTCCATGTGGTACGCGGCGAGCGGGACCTCGGAGGTGCCGACCAGGTAGTAGTCGTCCTTCTCCAGGTGGTAGACGTTCTCCGCGGCCTGGCCGAGGAAGCCGGTGCCCTCCATGGCGCGCGGGCGGACCAGCGCCGGGGTGAGCATCGGGGTGAACCCGGCCTCGGTGGCCTGGGCGATCGCTGCGTTGACCAGCGCCAGTTCCAGCAGGGCGCCGACGCCGGTGAGGTAGTAGAAGCGCGAGCCGGACACCTTGGCGCCGCGCTCGACGTCGATGGCGCCCAGCGCCTCGCCCAGCTCCAGGTGGTCCTTCGGCTCGAAGCCCTCGGCACCGAAGTCGCGGATGGTGCCGTGCGTCTCCAGGACGACGAAGTCCTCCTCGCCGCCCACGGGGACGTCGGGGTGGACGAGGTTGCCCAGCTGTGCCGCGAGGCGCTTGGTCTCCTCGTCGGCGTCGTTCTGCGCGGCCTCGGCAACCTTGACGTCGGCCTTGAGCTGCTCCGCCTTCTGCAGGAGCTCCGCACGCTCCTCAGGGGTGGCCTTGGGGATGAGCTTGCCGAGCGACTTCTGCTCGGAACGCAGCTCGTCGAAGCGGACGCCGGACGACCTGCGCCGCTCGTCGGCAGACAGGAGGGCGTCGACGAGCGCGACGTCCTCTCCACGGGCGCGCTGCGAGGCGCGCACTCGGTCGGGGTCCTCACGGAGCAGGCGAAGGTCAATCACGCGCTCAAGGCTACCGGGGTGGGGTGACAGCCCACGACTCGCTATTCCGAGCCGAGTCTTATCTACCGTTATGGGGGGAATGGGGGCCGTGTCAATAAAAGGCGTCTCACTCCCTGGAACGGGGCAGGCCCAGGGTGGCCGGTTGACTCGATTCCCTTGTGGAGAAAGGGACTTGGGTCGCGGTTGTCCACAGGAATCCCCAGCCCCCGAAGAGTTATCCACAGGGTGTGTGGATGATCTGTGGATGCCGGAATTGATCACTCCGTAACGTGCCGAGCAAGTCGAGGATTCCCAGGACAAACCCTCTCCATCCCCACGTTCGAGTGGAAACTGGTCGCCCCAAAGGATGGCCCAAAGGAAAAGAGTGGACGAAGGGTGACTTGCGCGATGGTGGACTCCGGAACGGCCTGGGGATCTATTTGTCGACAGACTCACGCCTGCCTGTCGACTTGTCCCCAGGTCGAGAAGAGTACCTGTGGATAACCCCTGTGGATAACGATAATCGGCTGGTAGTACTGGCGGGGAAAGCGTGCTGAAGCCGGTCCCCGGCGCACCCCAGGGCCGCCGGGAGCGCCTGTCACAAACCGCTCAGAAACGCCCGTCCTGGCAGCGCGCCACCCAGTCCGCCGCCGACACGAACTCCCCGTCCGACGTCCCGGCACGCGGGGGCAGGACCTCCCCGGGCTTCAGGTCCGCGCGCGGATACGAGCCCAGGAACCGCACCTCCAGGCAGATCCGCTTGAGTCCCATCAACGCCTCGGCCACCCGGCGGTCGGAGATGTGCCCCTCGGCGTCGATGCAGAAGCAGTAGTTGCCGATGCCCGCGCCGGTCGGCCGGGACTGGAGCAGCATCAGGTTGATGCCACGCGTGGCGAACTCGCCCAGGAGGTCGCGCAGGCCACCGGGATGGTCGTCGCGCTGCCACAGCACGACGGACGTCTTGTCCGCGCCGGTCGGCGCCGCGGGTCGGGCGGGCCGGCCCACCAGCACGAACCGAGTCTGGGCGTTCTCCGCGTCGTGGATCTCGGTCTCCAGGGCCTCCAGGCCGTACCGGGCGGCCGCGAACTCGCCGGCGAAGGCGGCGTCGTACTGGCCCTCCTGGACCAGGCGCGCGGCGTCCGCGTTCGAGGCGGCCGACTCCCAGTCGGCGTCGGGGAGGTTCTTCTTCAGCCAGTTGCGCACCTGTGGCTGGGCGGCCGGGTGCGCGGAGACCGTCTTGATGTCCGTCAGCTTCGTGCCGGGCCGGACCAGCAGCGCGAAGGTGATCGACAGCAGCACCTCGCGGTAGATCATCAGGGGCGCGCCCGAGACCAGCTCGTCGAGCGTGGTGGTGATCCCGCCCTCGACGGAGTTCTCGATCGGTACGAACGCGGCCTCGGCCTCGCCGACGCGCACCGCGTCGAGCGCGGACTGCACGGACACGTACGGGATCAGCTCCCGGGTCGCGGTCTCGGGAAGCGTGCGCAGGGCGACCTCGGTGAAGGTGCCCTCGGGGCCGAGATAGGCATAGCTCGCTGGCATGACCTCACCCTAATGGGCCGTGTAAAAAGCCGCGTACAGATCTCGCCCGGCCGCCGAAAGGGGTGAACGGGCGTCGAAGCCGCCCCGTCCGGCCTCGACGTCACTTCTTCTGTGCCGACGTCGCCCTTACCGCGCCCCGGTCACCCCTCCAGCAACCGCTGCCCCACGTACTCCCCCTCCGCCGCCCCACCCGGCACCGCGAACAGCCCGCTCGCCTCGTGGCGGATGAACTTCGACAGCGCGTCGCCCCGGTCGAGCTTGCGCTGGACGGTGACGAAACCGCGCAGCGGGTCGGCCTGCCAGCAGATGAAGAGCAGGCCCGCGTCGGGCACCCCGTCCGCGTCGATGCCGTCGTGGTACGAGAACGGGCGCCGCAGCATCGCCGCACCGCCGTTCTGGTCGGGCCTTGTGATGCGGGCGTGCGCGTTGATGGGGACGACCAGGTTCCCCGCCTTGTCCGTCTTCTCCAGGTCCATCTCGGTCGTCTCGGTGCCCCCGGACAGCGGTGCCCCGTCGGACTTGCGGCGCCCGACGACGTCCTCCTGCTCCTTGATCGAGAGCTGCTCCCAGTCGTCGAGGAGCATGCGGATGCGGCGTACGACGGCGTAGGAGCCGCCCGCCATCCACGCGGGGTCCTTCGAGCCGGACTCCGGCACGAAGATCCGCTCGTCGAAGTCGGCCTCGGTCGGCTTCGGATTGCGCGTGCCGTCCATCTGGCCCATGAGGTTGCGTGCCGTCATCGGGTGGGCGGTCGCGCCCGGCGACCGGTTGAAGCCGTTCATCTGCCACCGCACCTTGGCGGCCCGCCCCGCGTCCTTCTGGATCGCGCGCAGGGCGTGGAAGGCGACCAGGGCGTCGTTCGCGCCGATCTGCACCCACAGGTCGCCGTTGCTGCGTGCCTTGTCTAGCTGGTCGGAGGAGAAGTCGGGCAGCGGATCCAGGGCGACCGGCCGCTGCTTCTCCAGGCCGGTCCGCGCGAAGAAGCTGTGGCCGAAGCCGAAAGTGATCGTCAGCGACGACGGCCCGGCGTCCTGGGCGACATCCGTGTCGTCCTGCCGGGCCGCCTCGCCCGCCATCAGCCGCCGAGCCGTCTCCGACCAGCGGCGCAGCAACGCCACCGCCTCCTTGCGGCCCGCGCCCGCCGCCAGGTCGAAGGCGACCACGTGGCCGCGGGCCTGGAGGCCCTGGAGGATGCCGGGCTGATGTTTCCCGTGAAACATCACCTGATCGGCGCCCAGGGAGGTCAGCGGCGTCGCCTCGGCCGGCCGGGCGGCGTATCCCACGGCCCCGCCGGCCGCACCGAGGACCAGCCCGGTCGCACCGGCGGTTCCGAGCAGCCGGCGTCGCGAAAGGCCCTCCTTGAGGGAGGCACCTCCGGAAACGCCGGCATTAAGTCCCGTCTCGGGAGTGGTGCGTGCCGCCTTGGGGCTCTTGGGAGTACGGGCCTCCGGAATGGACTGGTCAGCCATGGTGTGGTTCAGCCGATCTGCGCGTTCTTGGAGATGGTGGTCTGGTCGATGTCGGAGGTCCGCACGGTCACGGCGATCTTCCACTCGCCCGCCATGGGGATCTGCACGCCGCTCGCCGACCAGTGGCCGGTGGAGATGTGGTCGGGGACGACGGGGAGCGGCCCGATGTCCTGGGACTCCAGGGTGAAGGCGACCTTCACCTCGGGGATGTCGAAGGCACGGCCGTTGGGCCGCTGCACATAGACGTGCATCTCGTTGCCGCCCACGCGCGCGGGATCGAGGTCGATCCGTACGACGCCCGCGCCGTCCTCGCCACCGGTGTCGAAGGACATGTCCAGGGTCAGCGCCCCGGCCGACGACGCGTCGGCGGCCGAGGACGCGGTGGCCGCCCTGGCCTCCTCCTCCGTGCGCCCCGGTTCGGTCGACGTCAGCATCGTGGTGACGGCGAGCAGGACGACGGCGACGCCCGCTTCGGCGAGCACCGAGCGGCGCAGTCCGAACCGGTTCGGGTCGGCGTCCCGCTGCTTCTTCTGCCGTGCCGTGTCGATCGCGGCCTGCTGCCGGGCGAGCTGGGTGGCGCGCTGGGAGCCGCCGCCCTTGGACTTGCCGTCCTTGGAATCGCCGCCCTTGCCGCCGCCGGCGGCGGTGGAGGCACCGGCCCGGGCAGCGGCGTGTTCCTTCTCTCCCCCGACCGCCTTCTCCTCGTCGTCGGCCCCTTCCGTCCCGCGCTCGACGGCCTCCGTCCCGCGCTCGACGGCCTCCGTCCCGCCCTCGGCGGACTTGTCCGCCTCGCCCGCGGCCTTCGCCCTCCCCGGCTTCACCGCCACGGTCTCCGCCAGCCGCGCCGTCCACCGCCGCGAGATCCACGCGATCCCCACCAGCAGCACCACGAGCCCGATCTTGACCAGCAGCAACTGGCCGTATCGCGTGCCGGTGAACGCCGACCACGAGCCGAGCTGGCGCCACGACTGGTAGATCCCGGTCGCGATGAGCGCGAGCACACTGGCGAAGGCGACGCGCGAGAACCGTCGTACGGCGGACCCGTCGACCGGTGTGTCCGAGGGGGCCCGGTAGAGGGCGACGAGCAGCGCGGCGAGGCCGCCGAGCCAGCTGCCGACGGCCATCAGGTGGACGACGTCGACCGGCATCGCGATCCCGGCCTGGAGCCCGGTCGAGGCGTGCTCGGACATCGCCCAGCTCGCCGCGAGCCCCGCCGCCACCACGGTTCCGCCGATGGCGAGCCCGAAGGTGAGGTCCCGCTTCTCCTCGTCCTCCCGCTTGTCGTACGCCCCGAACAGCACGGCGATGAACAGCGCCGCCGCGGCGAGGAGCAGCAGCCGGGACACCAGTGCCGCACCCGTCTTGGTCTGCAGCACCTGCCCCAGCAGCTCCAGGTCGAAGATGTCCCCGACCTTCCCGGTGCTGGTGTACGAGCCGCGCAGGAGCAGCAGTCCGAGCGTGGCGGCGGTCAGGGCCAGCCATCCGGAGACGACGAGCCGCTGGAGCGCCCGCACCCCCGCCCCGCGCTGCCAGCACGCGAGCACGAAGGCGGCGCCGCCGACCATGACGATGAAGCCGGCGTACGACACGTACCGGCCGAAGCCGTAGAGCGTGCCGACGATCCCGCCGCCCGCCGTCTGGCCGGAGACGGAGACGGTGGTCTGGGAGGGCGCGCCGATGGAGAAGGTGTAGGCGCCGGCGACGGGATGGCTGTCCTCGGACACCACCTGGTACGTGACGGTGTACGTGCCGTCGGGCAGGCCGCTGTGGAGTTTCACGGCGTACGTCGTGCCGCTGAGGTTGGCCGGGTCGCCGCGGTCGATGCGCTTGCCCTTGGGGTCGAGCACGCGCAGGGAGTCGTCGGACAGGGCGACCTTCTCCGAGAAGGTCAGCGAGACCTGCGTGGGGGCCTTGTCGACCACAGCCCCCTGCCGGGGGTCGCTGCCGGTCAGCGCGGCGTGCGCGGAGACCGGCCCGGCACCGGCGAGAAGCAGGCTGGTGGCGGCCAGGAGCAGCAGCACCAGGGTCCGGACGCGGGGGGCGATGGTCTGGGTCAAGGCGATCTCTCCCTCAGTGTCCGGTCTTCGGGTTGTACGTCGCCGGCTTCACCGGCATCTCGACCGTGACCGTGCCGGACTCGGCGAAGTGGAGCTTCACGGTCACCTTCTCGCCCTGCTCGGGCTTGCGCTTCAGCTTCTCGAACATCAGATGGCTTCCGCCGCTCTTGAACACGAGTCGACCATGTGCGGGTACGGCCAGGTCCTTGGCCTCCTGCATCGACGAACCGACCGTCTCGTGGGCGGTCACCTCGCCGGCGTCGCTGGTGACGGACGTCAACTCGTCCTTCGTACCGCCCTTGTTGGTGACGGTGAGGAAGCCGGCCGCCATGGAGTCGGAGACGGGCTGCGGCATGTAGGCGCCGCTGACGGACAGTTCGGCCCGGGAGTCACCGGAACCGCAGCCCGCGAGGACCAGGGCCCCGGCCAGCACCGCGACGGGCGCGACGAGACGCCTCACGGCTTCTCCCCCTTGATGAGCTTGGGGAGGTCCTTGGTGTAGTCGTCGACGTTCGCGTCCTCGGTGTAGAGGACGTACCCGGCGTCGGTCTTCGGCGAGAACGCGACGACCTGCGTGCCGTGGGTGGAGACCATCTTGCCGTTCTTGTCCTTGTGCGGCGGCTCGATGGAGATGCCGAGGGTGCGGGCGCCGGCCTGGATGGTGTCGAAGTCGCCGGTCAGGCCGACGACCTGCGGGTCGATGCCCTTGAGCCACTTGCCGAGCGCGGACGCGGTGTCGCGCTCCGGGTCGGTGGTGACGAAGACGACGCGCAGCTCGTCCTGCTCGGCCCTGGGCAGCTGCTTCTTGGCGACGGCGAGGTTGTTCATCGTCAGCGGGCAGACGTCCGGGCAGTTGGTGTAGCCGAAGTAGATCAGCGTCGGCCGGCCCTCGGTCTCCTTGCGGAGGTCGTACTTCTTGCCGTTCGTGTCGGTGAGGACCAGGTCCGGCTTCTCGAACGGCTTGTCGAGGACGATGGCCGCCTTGTCCGAGCCGGCCTCCTCGGAGACCACGGTCACGGGCTCGGCGCTGTCGTCACCGTTGCCGCAGGCAGAGAGGGTCAGGGTGGCGGCGGCGAGCAGCGCGGCCGCGGCGAAGGTCTTCTTGCGCATGGTCTTACGCGCGGTCTCAGGCATAGAAATTCTTCTTACGCATAGAAAAAACGTCCCAGTGATGAGTGCCCCGGCGCGCACCGGGAGGCGTGCCCCGGCGCGCGCCGTGAATCGGAGGGGCTGTCAGGCGTTGGTGCGCCGACGGCCGGCGAGTACGCCGTACGCCACCCCCAGTGCGCCGACGACGATGCCGACCACGCCCAGGACACGGGCGGTCGTGTCGCTGGTGTCGGCGGGCTCGGCGGCCTCGGTCTTCGCGGAGGCGGCCTCGGAGTCGTCGGAGTCGGAGGCATTGTCGGAGGAGGACGAGCCGTGGTGACCGTCCTCGGCGGCGGACAGCGCGAGGACCGGCGCCGGGTTCTCGGGCTCGTCCTGGCCCTCCTGCTGCACCTCGATCCAGCGCACGACCTCCTTGTTGGAGTACGTCTGGATCGCCTTGAAGACGAGCTGGTCGGCGTCCTCGGGGAGCTGGCCGATGGAGACCGGGAACTTCTCGAAGTAGCCCGGCTCGACGCCCTTGCCGTCGGCGGTCCAGGTGATCTTGGAGACCGCCTCGGAGATCTTCTCGCCGTGCATCTCGATCGGCTTGTCGAGCTTGGACTTGGTGACCTCGATCTTCCAGCCGGGCATCGGCTCCGGCATGGCGGAGGCGAGCGGGTGGTCGGTCGGGAAGCTGACCTCGAGCTTGGTGGTCGAGGCGTTGTCACGCTCGTTGGGCACCTTGAAGTCGACGACCGCGTAACCGCCCTTGGCGGCGGTGCCCTCCGGCTGCACGCTGACATGGGCGAAGGCGGGGGCGGAGAGGGCGAGCACGGCGGTGCCGGCGAGGGTGCCTGCGGCGGCGAGACGAGAGGCCTTCATTCGGAGCACTCCACTGTGAGTGAGATTCGGGATTCCGGTGGTGAAGAGGAGTACGCGTGCGCAGGGGTGCCCGATCAGCCGGGAACGACGCGAAAGAGTCGTCGAGTCGTCCCACGATCGGAAACACGGGTACGCGCGCGTGCCGCACGACGGCGGCCCTCGTTCCCACTTCGGTGGAGAGCCACTTCGGTGGAGTGCGGTGGTCGCGTCGTGTCAGGCGGCGAGAGCGAAAGCGGTGGCCGGCGGGCCGCGTCTGATCACCGTGTGCTGGAGGGCGACGGTGCGCGGAGCGGGCCGTGCGAGCGGCGCGGTGCGCCGGAAGCGGGGTCCCGCCTCGGGTGCGCCCGGCAGCCCCGCACGCAGGGCGCGCACCAGCGCGAGCGCCCCGCGCAGGGATCGTATGAACGCTCCCTCGGCGACCGAGTGCGCCGACACCGCGGACATCTCGACGATCCGCAGCAGGGCCAGGTCCCCGCGCCGCAGCAGCCACCCGGCGGCGACCGCCGCGAGAACGTGGGCGAGCAGCATGGGCAGGGAGGGCAGCAGCGAGGAGGAGAAGCCGGTGGCGGAGTCCGTGACGGTGGACAGGGCGTCCGCCGACGGGTGCGCGGCGTGCGCCCCGGTGGCCGGGCCGATCCGCGCCTCGGTGAGGATCCGCTGGGCCTGGGCGGGGCTGATCGCGGCCGCGGCGGTCCCGCAGACGAGACGTGCGGCCTGCTCGACCAGCGCGGCGTCGGAGGCGGGCGCGGAGGTGGCGGCGGACGCGGCGGAGACCCCGCCGGCCGCCCCGTGCTGACCCAGCCCGAACAGCGTGTGCAGGACGGTCTGGCCGACCGCCAGCAGCGCCGCTATCGCGGGCAGCGAGCGCTCGCGCCCCGCGAACGGCACCGTGACGAGGAGGACCCCCAGGAACCCCGCGCCCAGCGTCCACAGCGGGATCGAGGCGCAGGAGCCCAGCACGTGCCCGACTCCGGCCAGCACGACGCAGACCGCGGCGAACACCGCGGCCCGCAGTATCCGGAGATCACTTCCGGAGCGCGTCGTGCGCGGGTGGGGGGCAGGCATGGCGGGCTCATCATCGCACTGGCCTTATGACCGCCATACGGCAGGTCCGCAAGATGACATACGGGTGGTTGGGGACGTACGGGGCATAGGAGTCGTACGACCAAAAGATCACCATCTGATGTGGCCCGCACCCACATACACCGATTCCTGCGTAGGCACATCGACCATATGGGCGGCATCACGTCAATGATGTGCTTACAGCCGGGCACTCGCGGCAATACGTAACGGTATGTCGAGCCGCGGCCAGGAGGCTGGAGCATGAGCATCTGGTGGTCACTCCATCTGCGGCGGGAAGCCGCGAGCGTGCCGCTCGCCCGGCGGTTGCTGATCGGCACCATGGAGACCGCGGGCGTCGACCCCGATGTGTCCTACGACCTCTCCGTCGCCCTCAGCGAGGCCTGCGCCAACGCGGTCGAGCACGGCGGCGAGACCGTGCCCGACGGCCCCCCGCAGGCGTACCGCGTCACGGCCTATCTGGACGGCGAGAAGTGCCACATCGAGGTCGCCGACGCGGGCCCCGGCTTCACCGCACCCCACCGCCCACCCCGCCCGGCGACCTCCGACGCGGAGCACGGCCGGGGGCTCTGCCTCATCCAGGAACTCGCCGACCACGTCCAGATCGGCAACAAGCCGGGCCGGGGCGGGGCGGTGGTGAGCTTCGACAAGATCCTCAAGTGGCGGGAAGGCGCCCCTCTGGTGGCGGTGTAGTGCTGAAGCCGGCGGTCGGCGGCGCGGAGAGCGAGCGCCGGCGACTTCAGCTTCCTCAGGACTCACAGCCGCCGCACAGCGCCACCTCAAGCTGTTGACGGGTGGCGTCCCTAATTTCCTGGTCATGACGGGAAACCACAAGGACAAGTCGATCACCAGGCGCCGCGCGATCGCGGTGACCGGGGGCACGGTCGCGGCGGGCGGCCTCGCCGTCGCGGGTTACCAGGCGGCCTTCGCCGACTCCGGGACGACCACGACGGACGCGGCGGCCACGGCCACCACGACCGCCTCGGAGAGCACCACCTGCATGACGCTGATGTCCAGCGTCACCGAAGGCCCGTACTACCTCGACAACGCGCTGGTGCGAAAGGACATCACCGAGGGCAAGAGCGGCGTCCCGCTGACGCTGCGCCTCACCGTCGTGGACGCCACCGACGGCTGCACCCCGGTCAAGGGCGCCGCCGTGGAGATCTGGCACTGCGACGCCTGGGGCTACTACTCCGGCTACACCACGGCCAACCCCGGCGGCTCCGCGCCCGCCGAGAGCGAGGACGGCTCGACCGCCAACGACAAGACGTACCTGCGCGGCTACCAGATCGCCAACGCCAACGGGGTCGTCAAGTTCGAGACGATCTTCCCGGGCTGGTACACCCCGCGCACCTGCCACATCCACCTCAAGGTGCACACGGGCGGCCAGAAGGAGGACGGCACCTACGAGGGCGGCAAGGTCAACTACACCGGCCAGCTGTTCTTCGCCGACGACATCGCCGAGGAGGTCTTCACGCTGGAGCCCTACTCGAAGCACTCCGGCAGCTACACCACCCTCGACAACGACATGGTCTACGACGGCGGCGGCGCCTCCAGCGGCCTGCTGACCCTGAAGGCCGTACACAAGAAGGACCCCTCCAAGGGCTACAAGGGCTTCCTCACCATCGGTGTCGACCCCGATGCCGAGAACACCGGCGCGGGCAGCGGCGGCGGTGGCGGCGAGGGCGGTACGCCGCCCGGCGACGCCCCGACCGGCACCCCGCCCAGCGGCGCCCCGTCGGCCTCGGCCTCCTCGTAGGGGGTACGGCCATGAGCAGCCGTGAGGACGAGGCGCTCGCGCAGGCCGCCGTGACCGCGCTGACCGGGCAACTGGCCCTGGCTCCCAAGCCGGGCCTGCCCGACCCGCGCGACCTCGGCGCCCGTGTCAGCCACCGGGACCACCGCATGCTGCGCTGGTCGGCCAAGGCGCTGGCGCCGGGCCTCGCGGCGATGGCCGCCGCCGCCCGGCGCACCGGCGAACCGACGCCCGGGCTCCGTACCGAGCTGGGTGCGATCGGCAGGTGCACCGAGCACTCGGTGCACCTCGCGGGCGGCGGTCACCGGGGCGCCCTGTGGGCCCTCGGCCTGCTGGTCGCCGCGGCCGCGCTCGACCCACGGGCCGGCGCGCGGGACGTCGCGGCGACCGCCAAGCGCATCGCCGCGCACACCGACAAGCGCGCCCCGCGCAGGCCCTCCCGGGGCTCCTCGGTGTCCGCGAAGTACGGGGCCGCCGGGGCACGGGGTGAGGCGCGGGCCGGATTCCCGCACGTACGGCGGGCGTTGGACGCCCTCGCCGCAGCCCGCTCGACCGGCGCCACGGAGGGACAGGCCCGCCTGGACGCCCTGCTCACCGTGATGTCCACCCTCCAGGACACCGAACTCCTCCACACCGCGGGCCCCCACGGACTGCGGCACGTCCAGGCGGGCGCCCGGGGAGTCATGGAAGCGGGCGGTTCGGCGACGGACGCGGGCGCCCAGGCCCTGGCGGCCCTCGACGCCGACCTGCACGCGCGCGCGTGGAGCCCGCGGGGGAGTGCGGGGCTGCTCGCCGGGGCGCTGTTCCTGGACGCGCTGCCCGTCACGGCACGCACTCGGGCCTGAGCCCACGGCGCGCCCGGGTGCCGGCGGCCCACCCCGCCGCCGGCCCCATGGCGTACGACGCCACCAGCGTCACCGCGCCCAGCAGCAGCCACCCCGGCGTCCCCCACCCCACCAGCAGCGAGGTCAGGACGAGCGGTCCCAGTGTCCGCGCGACCGTCACGCCCGTTCCGAAGAACCCCTGGTACTCGCCCACCCGATCCGCCGGCGCCAGATCGAACGACAGCTGCCAGGACCCCGCCGACTGCCCCATCTCGGCGACGACCTGCAGCAGGGCCCCGGCGACCAGCACCCCGGCGGCCACCCACGGCGACGCTCCCGCCGACAGCGCGAACACCGCGCACGCCGCCAGCATCACCCACCCCGATCGCCGCACCGCGCGCGTGGCCGACGCGAGCCCGGTCACGCCGCGCGCCATCCCCACCTGGAAGACCATGACGGCCCCGGTGTTGAGCACGAACAGCGCGGAGACCAGCCAGGCCGGCGCGTCCGTCCGCTCGGCGATCCACAACGGCAGCCCGAGGCTGAGCAGCGGCATCCGCAGCAGCAGGACGGCGTTGAGGAGCGTGACCAGGGCGTACGGGCGGTCACGCAGGACGCCGAGGGAGGCACCTGCGCGCACGGCAACGGGTTCCACGGCAGGCAGCCGCAGCAGCACCCCCGCACACACGACGAAGCTCACCGCGTCCAGAGCGAACACGCCGAGATACGCCTCCCGCGTCCCGGCGTTCAGTGCCAGTCCGCCCAGCGCCGCCCCCACGGCGAGCCCCGCGTTGAGCGTGGACTGGAGATGCGCGAGCAGCCCGGTCCGGTCCCCGGCGGACACCAGCCCGGCGAGCAGGGCCTGCCGGGCCGCGGCCAGCCCCGACTGGGCGGTCGCGTACGCGCACGCGGCGGCGACGAAGGGCACGAAGCCGCGGACGACCAGGAAGGACGCCACCGCCAGCGCTGTCGCCAGCGCGAGCAGCACCGCCGTGCCTCGTGGCCCGCGCCGGTCGGCGAGCCGCCCGAGCGGCACCCCCGCCAGCGAGCCGACGCCCCACGCGAGGGTCAGTCCGAGCCCCACGCGCGCGGGAGCGAGACCGACGACTTCGGTGAAGTACAGCGCCGACGTCACGTAGTAGGCGCCGTCGCCGATCGAGTTGGCCAACTGGGCCGACGCCAGGACGCGTTGCGGGCCCGCGGGCGGGACGAGCCGGTCGGTCATGCCAACGACGTTCATGCCCACGACGCTAAAGACACCGTGGGCCCCTCGACAGGCCCAATGACCCCCCGCCTGAGTGGTCCAATTCAGCCGCCGCCCAGCACCTTCCCCAACACGTCCAGGGCCTCCGGGTACACCCGCTCCCGAGGCGTCCCGTACCCCACGACCAGCCCCTGGGGCCGCCCCTCGCCTCCGCCCGGCGCATGCCAGTGCTCCCCCAGATGCCCCACCGCGAGCCCCTCAGCCGCCGCCCGCGCCAGCACCGCCGGCTCGTCGTCGACCTCCACCAGCGCGTGCAGCCCTGCCGCGATCCCCCGCACGGGCCGACGCGCCCCCAGCCCGCCCAGCCGTTCCACGAGCTGATCCCGGCGCCGCCGGTACCGCAGCCGACAGGCCCGCACATGGCGGTCGTACGCATGGCTCTCGATCAGCTCGGCGAGCGCCAACTGGCCGATGGACTCGGTGTGGTGGTCACTGTGCAGCTTGGCGTCGGCGACGGCGTCGACCAGGTGCGGCGGCACCACCATCCAGCCGAGCCGCAGCGCGGGCCCGAGGGTCTTCGAGGCGGTCCCCAGATACGCCACCTGCCCCGGCGCCATCCCCTGGAGCGCACCGACGGGCTGGCGGTCGTAGCGGAACTCCCCGTCGTAGTCGTCCTCGACGACCAGGCCGCCACGCGCGCGTGCCCAGTCGGTGAGCGCCCGCCGCCGCTGCGGGTGCAGGGTCACACCGGTCGGGTACTGATGCGCGGGCGTGACGACAACGGCCGCGCAGTCCCCCAACGCCTGTGCGCACGCGCCCCGTTCGTCGACGGGCACGGGCACGACGACACCCCCGGCCCGCCGCACCACCTCCCGATGGAACGGCAGCCCGGGGTCCTCCATGGCGATGACCCCGCCCTCCAGCACACGTGTGAGCAGCGCCAGCCCCTGCACATACCCGGAGGTGATCACGATCCGCTCCGGCGGCGCGATCACCCCACGCGCCCGCCCCAGATACCCCGACAGCGCGGTCCGCAACTCGATCCGCCCACGCGGATCGCCGTAGTCGTACGCCAGTGAGGGCGCCGTGGCGATGGCCCTGCGCAGCGCCCGCAACCAGGCGGCTGCCGGAAACGCCCCCACGTCCGGACTGCCGGGCCGCAGATCGAAACGCGGCGCACGCGCGTGTGCGGCGGTCTCATGCGGTTCGGCGTCGGTGGTGGGCAGTGAGGCGACAAGGGTCCCCGACCCCTGCCGAGCGCTCAGATATCCCTCGGCGACGAGTTGGTCGTAGGCGGCCTTCACGGTGTTCCGCGAGATGCCGAGTTCGTCGGCCAGGCGCCGGGTGGCCGGCAACCGCGTTCCAGGGCTGAGCCGCCCATCCCGCACAGCGTCCCGCAGGGCGCGCTCCAGTCCCGCGCGGCGCCCTTGGACGGCGGCGATTTCTATATGCAGGTCCACACCAACTCCCTGAAGGGGCGCGGGGAACTGCGCGACCAGCCACGAACTGCCCGCAGACCGCGATGATGGCCGGATACCCCCTTGGTATCCGGCCATCAATCAAACATCAGCCCTTCAGAGAGGCCATCCAGCTCTCCACGTCGTCCGACCGCCGAGGCAGCCCGGAGCTGAGGTTCCGGTTCCCGTCCTCCGTCACCAGGATGTCGTCCTCGATCCGCACACCGATGCCCCGGTACTCCTCCGGCACGGTCAGGTCGTCGGCCTGGAAGTACAACCCCGGCTCGACGGTCAGCACCATCCCCGCCTCCAGCGTGCCGTCGACGTACGACTCCACGCGCGCGGCGGCGCAGTCGTGGACGTCCATGCCGAGCATGTGCCCGGTCCCGTGCAGCGTCCACCGCCGCTGAAGCCCGAGCTCCAGCACCCGCTCCACCGGCCCCTCGACGAGCCCCCACTCGACGAGCCGCTCGGCCAGCACCCGCTGCGACGCGTCATGGAAGTCCCGGTACTTCGCACCCGGCTTCACGGCCGCGATACCGGCCTCCTGGGCGTCGTACACGGCGTCGTAGATCTTCTTCTGGATCTCGCTGTACCGGCCGTTGATCGGCAGCGTGCGCGTGACGTCGGCTGTGTAGTACGTGTGCGTCTCGACGCCCGCGTCGAGCAGCAGCAGCTCACCGGAGCGCACGGGCCCGTCGTTGCGCACCCAGTGCAGGGTGCAGGCGTGCGGGCCGGCCGCGCAGATGGAGCCGTAGCCGACGTCGTTGCCCTCCACGCGCGCGCGGAGGAAGAACGTGCCCTCGATGTAGCGCTCGCTCGTGGCCTCGGCCTTGTCGAGGACCTTCACCACGTCCTCGAAGCCGCGCACCGTGGAGTCGACGGCCTTCTGCAGCTCGCCGATCTCGAACGCGTCCTTGACCAGCCGTGCCTCGGACAGGAAGACGCGCAGCTCCTCGTCCCGCTCGGCGGTGACCTTGTCGGTCAGCGCGGCCTCGATGCCGGCGTCGTAGCTCCGCACGACCCGCACGGGACCCGTCGCCTCGCGCAGTGTGTCCGCCAGCTCGCGCACGTCGGACGCGGGGATGCCGTACAGCGTCTGCGCCTCGGTGAGCGAGTGCCGGCGGCCGACCCACAGCTCGCCCTGGCCGGAGAGCCAGAACTCGCCGTTCTCCCGGTCGGAGCGCGGCAGGAGGTAGATCGTGGCCCGGTGGCCCTCGCCCTCGGGCTCCAGGACGAGCACGCCGTCTGCGCTTTCATCGGGCCGGCCGCCGGTGAGGTACGCGTACTCGACGGACGCCCGGAAGGCGTACTCGGTGTCGTTCGAGCGTGTCTTCAGGTTGCCCGCGGGGATCACCAGACGCTCGCCCGGGAACCGCGCCGACAGCGCGGAGCGCCGTGCGGCGGTCTCGGCGGCCTGGGGGATCGGCTCCAGGTCGCGCAGCTCCGTGTCGGCCCAGCCGGACTTCATGTTCTCGGCGAGCTCGTCGGACACGCCCGGGTACAGGCCGTTCTTGCGCTTCTTGATCGGCTCCTCGGACTCGCCTTCCGGGCCCGCTGCGTCAGCAGCAGGATCTGACACAGCCGGGGTGAGCTCGTCGGCCACGGTCATCCTCCTCGATACGGCACTGGACCCCGTCCATCGTACGGTCGTACGGGGCAGGACCCAGGGACGACCGAACTGCCGCCCGCCGCTGCTATGGCGCGGACCACGTGCCTGTTATGGGAAGTGACCGAGGGGCCCCGCGCCGCTACTCGAAGCGGGCCGCCAGCAGAACGACGTCCTCCTCGCTGGCCGCCTGGTCCAGTCCGTTCGGCAGCACGGTCCGCAGCACATGGTCGACGACGGCGTCCGGGTCGTGCCGGATCGCCCTGGGCACGCCGGCCGCCGCCGCGTGCAGCCGGGCGAAGGCGCGGTCGGTGGGGTCGCCGGTGCGGTGCAGCAGCCCGTCGGTGTACAGCAGAACCGTCTCTCCGGGTTCCGCCGTCAGCTCCACGCTCGGCGCCTCCCAGCAGGCCAGCATGCCCAGCGGCGCGGAGACGGAGGTCTCCACGAACTCCGTGCGCCGGTCGCCGATCAGCAGCGGCGGGGTGTGCCCGGCCCCGGCGAGTGTGATCTTGCGCAGGGAGGGCTCGCAGTAGGCGAACAGGGCGGTGGCGGAGCGGGCGGGCTCGGTGAGTCTGAGCAGCAGCTCCAGGTCGGACAGGACCGCGACCGGATCCTCCCCCTCCATCACGGCGTACGCCCGCAGGCTGGCCCTCAGCCGTCCCATCGCGGCGATCGCGCTCGGCCCGGACCCGGTCACCGAGCCGACCGCCAGGCCCAGGGCGGCGTCCGGCAACGGCAGCGCATCGTACCAGTCGCCGCCCCCGCGCGGGCCGGTGCGGTGCCGCACGGCGAGCTGGACGCCGGCCATCCGGGGCAGCCGGGAGGGGAGCAGCTCCTCGGCCACTGTCCGCAGGCACGCACGCGTGCGCTCGACTTCGAGGAGCCGGGCGAGGTGTTCGGTGGCGTAGCGGGTGTACAGGCCGACGAGGTGGCGCTGGCGCTCGGCCGGTTCGGCGGGCTCGTCGTACAGCCACACGGCGGCACCGAGGCGGCCGGCGGCCTCGCTGGACAGGGGGAGCGCATAGCTGGCGGCGTAGCCGAGGCGGGCCGCGACCTCGCGGTGGCGGGGGTCGAGTCCGTCCTCGGAGAGCAGGTCCGGCTGGGCGATCTCACCGTCGCCGCCCGGAAGTCCGTCGAGGATCCTGCCGTACGACATCGCGCTGCGCGGCACGGTTTCGATGTGCCCGAGGTCGGCGCGGGCGAGGCCCAGCCCGATGGTCGTGTCCGGGCCCAGTCCGTCCGCCGGTTCCAGCACGACGAGACCGCGCCGGGCACCCACGAGGGCGGATCCGGCGCGCAGCAGTTCCTGGAGGGCGTCGACGAGCGTGTCCGTGCGGACCAGGCGCTCGGTGAGTTCGTGCAGTGTCGTGAGGTCCGAGACCCAGCCGGCGAGACGGTCCTGCAGCACGGCGCCCGGTGGGTTCGGCGGGGGGACCGCTGAGGTTCCCGAGGCCACGGGCGCGGGCGCGACAGTGTGTGCGGGCGAGGGAACCGTGGAATCGATTCCGGCCACTTTCGGAGGGTGAGGAGCGTTCATGGCGTCCGGCTTTCCGACCGGTGCGTATTGCTCAAAAGCATCGCAAACCCCCATGTCATTCTGCGCCGCTAGCAGTGTCTCCACATGTACACGCACTCGTAAGGGGATGTCCAGCATTGTCCTGCCGGGATTCCTGGTGTCCGTGGGTAACCCGAGCACTTGTCGTAGGCCTCTTGCGTAAAGGCAATGTTGGCCTAAAACTGCCTCAGGGAACGGGGTATTGCGGTCGACTGGTTTCGCTCCACAGAGCGTCACAGCGGTCGTGATGGGTACGTACTCGGTGAAGGCCAGGGGTGGTTGACAACCACCCGGAACCTGGTGACGGACCCGGGCGTCTTAGCCACTGACGATCGTGCCCCATCCTCCCGTGGTGGAGGCGAGGAGAAATACGCGCGACGGCAAACGCCATACTTCGCCACCCCACGCCACGCCCATGCTTTTGACAGACGCGGTATGGACGAGGCTGCCACGGAAGCAGCCAACGCTCGGCCCATAGGGGATCCCCTTGCTCATCGCAGGGGTGTGATGCGCCTACAGGTACGCACAGTGAAGTGATCGACACATGGTGTGATGTGACCACGGTGTTGCCAGCGGTGCAACGGAAAGGAACGAGCGCTCATGCGCGAGATCCTCGGAAGGCGACGCAGGCTCCTGCGCAGCGACGGGAAGTCTGAGCTGATCAGCGCGGCCCTGACCTTCGCGACAGAATGGCGCTGGCCCGTACTCCCGGGCGTGACGACGCACCCGCAGGGGAACTCCCGCTGCGGCTGTCCCGACCCGGACTGCACGGTGCCCGGCGCGCACCCCTTCGACCCCGGCCTCCTCGCGGCCACCACCGACGAGCGCATGGTGCGCTGGTGGTGGAGCAACCGGCCCACGGCGCCGATCATCCTCGCCACCGGCGACACGGCCCCCTGCGCGGTCAGCCTGCCCGCCCTGCCGGCCGCGCACGCCCTCGCCGCGCTCGACCGCATGGGCATGCGGCTCGGCCCGGTCGTCGCCTCGCCCGCCCGCTGGTCGATCCTGGTGCAGCCGTACTCCATGGAGCAGCTGGGCGAACTGCTCTACGCCAAGGACTTCGTCCCCGGCTCGCTCCGCTTCCACGGCGAGGGCGGCTACATCGCCCTGCCGCCGTCCGAGACCGGCCAGGGACCCATCACCTGGCAGCGCGCCCCCCTCCCCGGCTCGGCCTCCCCCTGGGTGCCCGACGTGGAGGCCGTGGTGGACGCCGTGGTCGAGGCCCTCACTCGTACGGGTGTGAGCGCGCCCGAGTTGTAGGGCCGTCCGGCGTGCGCGGGACGGTGCACGCGCGCGTGGTCGTTATCTTCCGCTATATGCCGCGTCATATCAGGGGAAAAAGGGCACCGTCGTCGCATCGCCGCGGGCCGAACCACCGAAGAGTCCGTCTGATCGCCCTCGCGTCCGTCGCCGCGGCCGCGGTCGCCCTGCCACTGGCCTGGGCGGCCGCCGGTCAGGTCGTCGACGCGGGCCGGGCCGCCGTGGGGGCGCCCGAACGGGATGCCGTACGGTCCCCCTCACCCGCCCCGAAGGGCGGCGCCGTACGTCCGTCCCCACGCGTCGACGCCAAGGCGCCCTCCGCCGATCCGTCCGGAACCGCACTGCTGCTCGACCTGGGCCTCGCCACCGCCGTGCGCTGCGGCCCCGAACTCACCTCGCCCGAAGGCATCGAGGCGCAGACCTGTGTCCTCACCCAGGGTGAGGAAACCTGGGCACGCACGTACTTCCGCAACGCGACGGGCGGTGCGCTGGACTCCGTGCTGAGCCTCATGGGGCCCGGTGGGCGCACGCTCCAGATGCGGTGCGTCGTGGGCGCCGAGGACGAGCCGGGAACGTGTGAGACGCCCCGGGGGCGCACGCGCGGAGGCCAGGACGCCTATACGGCGGTCACGGAGTTCGCGGAGCGGGCCGGGCGCGGGGCGCTGTTGCTGCGTTCCGCGAGCAACTCCGCGGCGGGTAATTCCGAGGATTCCACGGGCAGTTGACATGTGACGTCGTTCCGTAAAGGAACGAGCGCATGGAAAGACCCGGTTGCTGGCGACGGGGGATGCACCAGCAACCGGGCTACTCGAACGGTAACAAGAGATCGGCGGTTCGCAAATTCGATCCGGGCTTTCCAGTCACGGATTCCCTTGCTCCGCATGGGAGTTGTGAGCGGATTCACCCTCATGCGCGGACCGGTTCGGCTGAACGGCCGTTCAGCCGAACCCGATCTCCGCGGTACGCGTCAGCTGAGCGTGACCTGCCGGTTGGTCAGGCCGCCCCGCGCGCGACGCTCGTCGGGGGTGAGCGGCGCGTCCGTGGCCAGTGCCGTGGCGAGGCGTTCGGCGAACTCGGCCGCGGGCTTCTCCACATCCTCCGCGCCGACGCCGCTCGGCAGGTCCCAGACCGGCACCGTGAGCCCGTGAGCGCGGAAGGAGCCCACCAAGCGGGTGCCTTCGCCGAGGTTCGACCTCCCTGCCGCGTGCAGCCGCGCGAGGGCGTCCAGAAGCTGCTCCTCGGGGTGCGGCATGACCCAGCGCAGGTGGTTCTTCTCCGGCGTCTCGCACCAGTAGGCGGCGTCCACGCCCGTCAGCTTCACGGTCGGGATGGCCGCGGCGTTGGCCCGCTCCAGCGACGCGGACACTTCCGGAGTGGCGTTCTCCGCGTCCGGGACCCAGAACTCGAAGCCCGAATGCACAACTGGCTCGAAGGTGCCTTCGGGGTCGAGCAGATCCTGGAGCCGCGGACCGTCGGCCGGGGCGCGCCGGCCCTGGACCGGGGTGCCGGGCTTCGCGGTGAGGGCCTGCTGGAGCGTGTCGGCCAGGTCGCGGCTGATGTCGCCCGACGCCGTGTCGTTCTGGAGGCCGAGCAGCACCGAGCCGTCGTCGCGGCGCAGAGCCGGCCAGGCCATCGGCAGCACCGTGGCCAGCGTGACCGACGGGACGCCCTCGGGGAGGCCGCCCTTCAGGGGAAGTTCGACGGTGGCGGCAGGCACCAGTTCGCGCAGGGCCACCCAGTCGCACTCGCCCGGCAGTCCTTCGAACGGACGCTGCACCAGCTCGGTCACCGCCTGCGCGGCGGCCCGGCCGTGACACGCCTTGTAGCGTCGGCCGCTGCCACAGGGGCAGGGTTCGCGCGCGCCGACAACCGGAACCTGTCCATCAGCGCCTACGGCGCGGGCCCCGTCGCTGAGCTGCGGGCGCTTGGCCTTGGTCTGGGGTCGCTTCTTGGCCATCGTGGGTGTCTCCCGGTTACGGCTCGTCTCGTACGGGCGCGAGCCTAGCCGTTCACGCCATCGTCGACGGGAGCCTGTGGACAACCCACCGGTCGTGCCGGAGCCGATTCCGGGCGGAAGCGGAACCGCTGCCGAAACCGGTGCCCTCAGTCCATGCTCTCGAAGGCGTCCGCGAAGTCGAGGCCGGATATCGCGCTCACCGCCGGAGCGGCGACGCGCGTAGCGAAGTCATCACGACGGTGCCCCGCGTCAGGATCGTGAACGTCGTCATGGACCACGACC
Organism: Streptomyces sp. NPDC057623; assembly: GCF_042800355.1. Lineage (NCBI taxonomy): Bacteria > Bacillati > Actinomycetota > Actinomycetes > Kitasatosporales > Streptomycetaceae > Streptomyces > Streptomyces sp. NPDC057623. The sequence continues at coordinate 3,730 of NZ_JBHVGZ010000021.1, read as the reverse complement.
CAGACCGTGACCTCGCCACGGGCGTCGTCGCGGACACCCCAGTCGTCTGCCAGGGCGGTGATGATGTTCAGCCCGCGGCCGCCGTGCGCGGTGACCGAGGGCGTGGCCGGAGCAGGGCGGGTGGGCCCGCCGCCGTCGGTCACCTCCACGGTGAGCCTGCCGCTCGTGTCCACGCGCCATGCGGCCAGGACGTCGCCGTCCCCGGACAGCGCGTCACCCAACGGCCGGCCGTGTTTGCACGCGTTGCTCAAGAGTTCGGAAAGAATCAAAACGGCATCGTCGATGACCGATTCCGCTACGCCACCCCTACGCAACTGTGAGCGCATACGGTGTCTCGCATTGCCCACGCCCGCAGGGCCATGGGGTACGGCCATGCTCGACGACGTGGGCACCTCCTGTGCCACCACCAACGCCACCCCCGAGACCTCCTTTGCCCCACGCCACGGTGTGGATGCCCCATTGGCCTGTACCGGAAACCGGCCAATCAAGGTCCGGGGACGCATTCGCAACGATCGAACACGGACCGAACGCGCCGGAGCACTCCCTGTAATCGGGATGGCTGAAATCCGTCGGTGTGGCCGAGAGTGGAGGATGGGGCTGAAGGGGCACCTGGGTCAAGAGGTTGCGCAGGGATTGATGAGGTTTCAGGGGTTTCCGGATGCGCGGTTTGCGGGGGACGCGCGCCGCCCGGGCCGGACGCGGCCCCCGTGCTCGACCCGCTTCACGCGCGCGTGTCAGCGGCCGAGCTGGTGCAGCACCGCGCGCGGGCGGTTGGTGATGATGGCGTCGACGCCCAGGTCGACGCAGAGATCGACGTCCTGTGGCTCGTTCACGGTCCAGACGTGCACCTGGTGGCCGGCCCGCTTCAGGCGCTCCATGTAGGCCGGGTGACTGCGCACGATGCGGATCGAGGGGCCCGCGATGTGGACACCCGCGGGCAGCCGGCCGTCCCGCAGCCTCGGTGAGACGAACTGCATCAGATAGACCGTCGGCAGCGTCGGCGCTGCGGCACGCACGCGATGCAGCGAGCGCGCGGAGAAGCTCATGACGCGCACCGGGGACTCGGCGGCCGACGCGGGCGCGTCGAGCCCGAACCGCTTCAGCAGAAGCAGCAGCCGCTCCTCGACCTGCCCCGCCCACCGGGTCGGGTGCTTGGTCTCGATGGCCATCTCCACGCGTCGCCCCGAGTCCGCGACGAGCTCCAGCAGCCGCTCCAGGGTGAGTACGGAGGTGTCCTCCGGGTCCTCCGGCCGGAACTCCCAGTCGGGCTCCTCGGCCCGGTTCTTCCACGAGTCGCGGTTCTTCCGGGAGCCGAAGTCCAGGGCGGCGAGCTCGGCGAGCTCCAGTGCCGAGACCGCGCCGCGGCCGTTGGACGTACGGTTGACGCGGCGGTCGTGGACGCAGACGAGATGACCGTCGGCGGTGAGGCGTACGTCGCACTCAAGGGCGTCCGCACCGTCCTCGATCGCCTTCTTGTACGCGGCCAGGGTGTGCTCGGGGGCGTCTTCGGAGGCTCCGCGATGGGCGACGACTTGGATCTGGTGCTGCCGTGCGTGGGTCACCGCGTCATGGTGCCACCGCGCGGGGGTAGACGTGCGGTCGTAGGAGTCATGAGGACACTGGGATTGTGCCTTTTTAACCGCACATGACCTATGTAAGGAGTGGCCGTGGACGCACAGCAACCGCTTATGGTGCTCTGACGGCCCGTGGGAAAAGCTGACCGCATACGAATAGGCCTGCACAGCTGAAGCGCACCGGCCGTCGACAAGCGTGAACGGGCGTGACCGAGTGCGACCGAAAACACCAGCCGTGGATCGAGGAGAGAAGCTGTGAGCACCGAGAACGAGGGCGCCGCGGTACCCCCGGCCCCGTCCGCACCCCCCGTGCCGGTGGATGCTCCTGCTGCTCCGGCGTCCCAGGAGCCCCCGGCTCCCGAGAGTGGTGCCGCGCCGACCACGCCGCTCCCGCCGGTGCCGAGCGACAACCCGGCCGGCTCGAACGGCACCCAGCCGTACGCCGCCGAGCCGACGGCCGACGGATCGCGGCAGGCCCCCGCACAGGCCGCCTCGAACGGGGCTCAGCCGGCCGGCCCGACCGGCCCGCAGGGCTCGGCCCCTGACGCCTCCTGGCCGCCTCCGCCGCCGCCCGCCGCACCGCCGTACGCCGACACCGGCGCCGCCGCGGGTGCTGGTGCCGCGGCCGGCGTGGGGATGGGCGGTGCCGGTGTGGGCGGTGCCGGTGTGGGCTCCGGCTGGGGTGCGACCTACCAGGAGCCGGCGCCGAAGTCCGGCCGTGGGCGCGGCGGAATCCTCGCCGCGGTCCTGATCGCCGCGCTGGTCGCGGGCGGCCTGGGCGGCGGCCTCGGCTACACGCTGGCCAAGAACGACGACAACACCTCCTCGACGACCGTCTCCGCCTCCGACAGCGGTGGCTCGGTCAAGCGCGACCCCGGCACCGTCGCGGGCGTGGCCGCCACGGCACTGCCGAGCACCGTCACCATCCAGGCCGAGAGCAACGCGGGCGAGGGCGGGACCGGCACGGGCTTCGTCTTCGACACCGAGGGACACATCCTCACCAACAACCACGTGGTGGCCGACGCGGTCGACGGCGGCAAGCTCACGGCGACCTTCCCGGACGGCAAGAAGTACGACGCGGAGGTCGTCGGCCACGCGCAGGGCTACGACGTGGCGGTCATCAAGCTCAAGAACGCCCCGTCGAACCTGAAGCCGCTGACACTCGGCAACTCCGACAAGGTGGCGGTCGGCGACTCGACGATCGCGATCGGCGCCCCCTTCGGCCTCTCCAACACGGTCACCACGGGCATCATCAGCGCCAAGAACCGCCCGGTCGCCTCCAGCGACGGCACCGGCAGCAACGCCTCCTACATGAGCGCCCTGCAGACGGACGCCTCGATCAACCCCGGCAACTCCGGCGGTCCGCTGCTGGACGCCCAGGGCAACGTCATCGGCATCAACTCCGCGATCCAGTCCGCCGCCAACGGCCTGGGCGGCACCAGCCAGTCCGGCTCGATCGGCCTCGGCTTCGCCATCCCGGTCAACCAGGCCAAGTACGTCGCCCAGCAGCTGATCAAGACCGGCAAGCCGGTGTACGCCAAGATCGGCGCCTCCGTCTCCCTGGAGGACACCGGCGACGGCGCCAAGATCACCGAGCAGGGTGCCAGCGGCTCGGACGCGGTCGAGTCGGGCGGTCCCGCGGCCAAGGCCGGCCTCAAGCCCGGCGATGTCATCACCAAGCTCGACGACACGGTGATCGACTCCGGCCCCACCCTGATCGGCGAGATCTGGACCCACCAGCCCGGGGACAAGGTCATGATCACCTACGAACGGGGCGGCCAGTCCCGCACCGTCGACGTCACCCTGGGCGCCCGCACCGGCGACAGCTGACACGACCGGCCACGCGCGCGTACGCCGACTTCGGCAAGAGCCCACCGCGCGCGCGTGTGCCCACCCGTTACTCTTGTCCCCGCGCCGCCGATCAGGACCGGCGCGGGGAGGCGTGCCCGAGCGGCCGAAGGGAACGGTCTTGAAAACCGTCGTGGCAGCGATGTCACCGTGGGTTCAAATCCCACCGCCTCCGCTCTGAGAGCAGTGAGAACGGCCCCTGACCAGGTGAATCGGGACGCTGTTGGCGAATTGTGGGCTGTCTTTGCGCCCCATCGGGTCATCCGGTGGGGCGCAGTGCTGCCAGGGGGCTGATGCGGGTGGGAGCG
>NZ_JBHVGZ010000020.1:0-147015 GCF_042800355.1 Streptomyces sp. NPDC057623 | reverse complement strand
GTTGATAGGCCGGATCTGGAAGCACGGTAACGTGTGGAGGTGACCGGTACTAATAGGCCGAGGGCTTGTCCTCAGTTGCTCGCGTCCACTGTGTTGGTTCTGAAACCACGAACAGCCCCATGCTGCCACGCATGGTGCGGCTGGACAGTTTCATAGTGTTTCGGTGGTTATAGCGTGAGGGAAACGCCCGGTTACATTCCGAACCCGGAAGCTAAGCCTTACAGCGCCGATGGTACTGCAGGGGGGACCCTGTGGGAGAGTAGGACGCCGCCGAACAAATTTTGAAAGGGTTGGTCCCGGAACTTCGGTTCCGGGACCAACCCTTTTTTGTTGTGCGTCACCTGAAGTTCACGTTGCGCAACCAACATCCCCCGTATGGGTACTGCTGCAATGCTCAGGGCCGCCGGCGTCGGTGTCGGTGACGAGGTTGTCGTACCGGCCTTCGGGAACGTCGAAGTCGCCGAGGCCGTGGTGTTGGCCGGCGCGCTGCCGGTGTTCGCCGACATAGATCCGCTGACCTACTGCCTGGATGCCACCGCCGTTGAGGCGGTCGTGACCCCGCGGACGGCGGGCGTCGTTGCCGTGCATCGATTTGGTCGGTTGGCCGATATCGCTCGGCTCCACGAGATCGGTCAACGGCATGGGCTGTTGGTGTTGGAGCAGGGTGAATCCGAGGTTCCGTACGACGAGATCGCTCAGCGTCGGCAGCGGGCTTCGTATCTGGATGCGAAGTTGAGGGGTGTGCGGACGCCCGATGGCGGGGACGGGCACACCTACCAGCAATATGTCGTGCGGGTGCCGGGGAATGGGCGGCCGGATCGCGATGCGTTCGCTCGGGCCGTGCGGGCCAGGGGAGTTGAGTGCCGGGTGCCGGTGAAGACGCCGGTGCACAGGCTGCCCGAGTATCGGCGGTGTGTGTCCCTGCCGGAAACCGAACGGGCCGCTGACGAAACGTTGGCTCTGCCTGTCGACGCCGCTCTGACCAAGCGGGACATGCAGCGGGTCGTGTCGGCCTGCAATGCGCTCGGGGGACTGCTCCAGCCGGCCTTCTGAGCGAGTTTGGGAGCACAGGTGTGTTCGGGGTATGATCTATTCCGTTGCCGCGAGGGAAACTTCGCACAAGGCGACAGGCCCCTATAGCTCAGTCGGTAGAGCGTCTCCATGGTAAGGAGAAGGTCAACGGTTCGATTCCGTTTGGGGGCTCCAGACAAAAGGCCCCGCCCATTCGGGCGGGGCCTTTTTCATGCCCGAGTCTCCATTTCCTCAGTCCTTGTGGATGCCCGGGACGCGCATCGCCAGGATTGCCATGTCGTCGGACGGGGCGTCCGAGGCGAAGCGCTCGACCGCGCGCATGATGCGTGCCGCCACCGCGCCCGCCGTCAGGCCCGTGCAGGTGGTGAGGACGTCGGTGAGGCCGTCGTCGCCCAACATGCGGCTGCCTTCGCGGCGTTCGGTGACACCGTCCGTCACGCACAGGAGCACGTCGCCCGGGTCTAGGGTGATTGTCTGCTCGTAGAGCTCCAGGTCGTCCATGACGCCGAGGAGCGGCTGGGGCTCGGCGGCCGGTTCGACGGTGCCGTCCTGGCGCAGGCGGAGCGGGAGTGGGTGGCCGGCGCAGACCACCTTCAGCTCGGCGCTGCCGTCCTCCTGCGGCCTCAACTCGCCGTAGAGGAGCGTCAGGAAGCGGCTGCGGGCGCCCTCGTCGAGGATGGCGGAGTTCAGGCGCTCCAGGACTGCCGGGCCGCTGAGGCCCTCGCGTGCGAGGAGTCGTAGGGCGTGCCGGGCCAGGCCGGTGACCGCCGCCGCGTTCGGGCCCGTACCGCAGACGTCGCCGATGGCGAAGCCGTAGGCGCCGTCGCTGATCGGGAAGAGGTCGTAGAAGTCGCCGCCCACCTCGTTGCCCTCGCCGGCGGCGCGGTAGATGACCTCGACCTCGACGCCGTCGATCTCGGGCAGCTCCGGCGGCAGCAGGCTGCGCTGGAGGGACTGGCTGATGGCCGTGCGCTCCGAGTAGAGGCGGGCGTTGTCGAGGGCCAGGGCAGCCCTTCGGGAGAGGTCCTCCGCCAGTTCCAGGATTTCCTGGCGGAAGTGTTCGTCCGTTGGTTTGCCGAGGGTCAGCATGCCGATGACGCGGTTGCGGGCCACCAGTGGCAGTACGACCGTCTCGCCGCCCACAGCGGACGCCGTGGCCAGGGTGGGGCCGATGCCCGCGCTGATGCGGCCGATGGGCTCTCCCAGGCCGAGGCTGCGCATGGAGGTGCGCAGGGCCGCCTGGTGGGCGGACTCGGCGGGTGCCGACCAGACGCGGGCGCCGGGGGTGGGGACGGGGTCGGGAGGGGCGATCTTCGACAGCAGGGACTTAATGCCGTCGATGAGTTCCTCGTCCTCGTGCAGGACGTACGACAGGTACGGCTCGGAGGCCTGGTCGGCGATCGTGTAGACCGCGCACCAGGTGGCCAGGGTCGGGACCGTCATCTGGGCCATGAGGGCCAGGGTCTGGTCGCGGTCCAGGGTACCGGCGAGCAGATCGGAGGCCTCGACGAGGAAGCTCAGCGAGCCTCGGCGCAGGCGTTCCAGTTCACCCAGGCGGGCCGACTCGACCGCGAGTGCGATGCGGTCGGCGGCGAACTGGAGGCGCAGTGCCTCCTCGTTGGAGTATCTGTTGGGGGCCTCGGCGGCGACGCCCAGGGAGCCGGTGAGGCGGCCCTCGACCTTCAGGGGGACCGTGACGACCGAGCGCATGCCGGTGCCCCGCAGCAGGGGGACGGCGCCGGGGACCATCGTGAGGTCCTCGTGGACCGCCGGCATGCGGGCCGAGCCGTAGCGACCGGGGCCCGCTTCGACCGGCACGCGCGCGAAGCGCTGGCGGGCGGAGGGCAGGCCGGTGGAGGCACGGACCTCCAACTCCGTTTCGTCGTCAGTCGCCAGGAGCAGGAACGCGGAGTCTCCGTCGAGCATGTCGCGGGCGCGTTCGACCGTGCGCTGGAGGAGGCCGTCGAGGTCGTCCGGGGCGGGGGAGCCGATGAACACCTCGAAGGGGTCGGTGCTCTGCGCCTCGGTGGAGGTGTCGGAGGCCGGGATGCGCAACGGGGTCTGCAGGACGGCGCGTTCGTGGTCCCGGACCAGGAGGCAGACCGTGGAGGGCTCGCCACCCGTGTCACGGACCCGGAGGTGGGAGGCGTACACCGGCGTGACGCGGCCGTTGGCGCCCCTTATGCCGTAGCTGCCTTCCCAGCGGGAGAGTTGGAGGGCCTCGGCGATGCCGGTGCTGGTGCCCGGTGTGTGCGGCCAGGCCGCGAGGTCGGTCAGGGGCTTTCCGACGACCTGCTCGGGGGCATAGCCGAAGAGATCCTCGGCGTCCTCGTTCCAGGACGAGATGGCACCCGTACGGTCGATCTGGACCACTGCCACGCGGACACGGCCGTCGGCGAGCGGGAGGAGGTCGGAGGGCAGGGACGGGCCTGCGGCCCGCGTGCCCACGGGGCGTTCGGGGAGGTCCAGTTGGAACCAGACCTGTTTGTGGGTGGGCGTGTACTCGACGCCCCAGCGGCCGGCCAGGGCCGCGCACAGCTGGAGGCCGCGGCCGCCCTCGCGGTCGGGGCTGCCCATGTTGACGGGTGAGCCCTGGAGCGGGATCTCGCGCTCCGGATACCGGTCGGCCACCTCGATTCGTACGCCTTCGTCACTGCGCAGACACAGAACGTCCGCAGAAGTGCCCGCGTGTACGACGGCGTTGGTCACCAGTTCGCTGGTGAGTACGACGGCGTCGTCGACGATGTCGGCGAAACCCCACCCCTGGAGGGTGTCGCGGACAAAGGAGCGGGCGCTCGCGACCGATCGCCCGACGGGATCGAAGCTGGCTGCCGCGCGCGCGGTGATCACAGAACTCCTCGGCCGGTTGTCGACGTGCAGGGCTCCGAGGCCGACTGGCTCGCGCCGCTGCTGCGGCATCTGCGTGCCTGACGGCCGGTCCGGGGGCTGTCCCCCCGGGATCAGTCCGGTGGTCATGTCCGGCTGCCCCTCCGATGCCCGCTCGTACTCCTCCTGTCACCGCCCAGGCCGGACGGGACCGGCGCGGCTGGACAGCCGCATGCAAGGTTACTTACCTTCGCCGTCCATGCGGATGCCGGTCTGCAGTGTTTCCGTCCGGAGGGTGTGCGGACGATGTGCGAAGCTGCCGAACTGTTATGGCCGGGTTCAGCCGGGGTGAAACACTGGGCAAGCTTCTTGTGAAGGTCCGGTCAGGCTGAGTGTCATTCACGTATCGCGGGCAGCAGCACGTGGTGTGGCCTGGTATATCCGGCAGGAATGCCCAGCAGTAACGGGTACGCCGAACAGTAGAGCCCGAGCACAACAGTAACGGTCGACCCCTGCGGGAGGGACACAGTGGAGTCTGGCGCAGCGACGCGGGGCACTAAGACGCGCGCGAAAGGCGGACAGTCCCTGAGGAGCGAACGCAAGACGCGAGGCGGGACCACCTCGGTGGACACGGCTGCCCTGAACCGGCTGCTGGCGGCCCTGGTGTCGATGCGTGACGGGAACTTCCGGAAGCGGCTCACGGTGTCCGGGGACGGCGTGATGTCGGAGATCGCCGCCGTCTTCAACGAGGTGGCCGACCGCAATCTCCACCTCACGGGTGAGTTGGCGCGGGTGCGGCGGATGGTCGGGCGTGAGGGCAAGCTCACGGAACGGCTGGAGACGGGGGCCTGTGAGGGCTCCTGGGCGGCCGCCGTCGACAACTCCAACGCCCTGGTCGACGACCTCGTACGGCCCGTCTCCGAGGTCGGGCGGGTGCTGTCCGCGGTCGCGGAGGGTGATCTGTCGCCTCGTATGGAGTTGCGGACGCAGGCGCCGGACGGGACCGGGCATCCGCTGCGGGGTGAGTTCCTCAAGGTCGGGCGGACTGTCAACAACCTTGTCGATCAGCTGTCGACGTTTACCGACGAGGTCACGCGCGTGGCCAGCGAGGTGGGCACCGAGGGCAAGCTCGGCGGGCAGGCACGCGTGCGTGGCATGTCGGGTTCGTGGAAGGACCTCACGGACTCGGTCAACACGATGGCGTACCGGCTGACGGCCCAGGTGCGGGACATCGCGCTCGTGACCACGGCGGTCGCCAAGGGTGATCTGTCCCGGAAGGTCACGGTTCACGTGGCCGGCGAGATGCTGGAGCTGAAGAACACCGTCAACACGATGGTGGACCAGCTGTCGTCCTTCTCCTCCGAGGTGACGCGAGTCGCGCGTGAGGTCGGCACCGAGGGGGAGCTGGGCGGGCAGGCGCAGGTGCCCGGGGTGGCCGGAACGTGGAAGGACCTCACCGATTCGGTGAACCTCATGGCCGGCAACCTGACCGCGCAGGTGCGAGGAATCGCGCAGGTGACGACGGCGGTCGCCAACGGTGACCTGTCGCAGAAGGTCACCGTGTCGGCGCGCGGTGAGGTCGCGCAGCTCGCGGACACGATCAACCAGATGACCGAGACGCTGCGGATCTTCGCGGACGAGGTCACGCGCGTGGCCAACGAGGTCGGCGCCGAGGGACGGCTGGGCGGCCAGGCGAACGTGCCGGGCGCGGCGGGGACGTGGAAGGACCTGACGGACTCCGTCAACACGGCGTTCAGGAACCTCACCGGACAAGTGAGGGACATCGCCGCCGTGACGACGGCCGTGGCCAACGGTGATCTGTCGCAGAAGGTCACCGTGGATGTCTCCGGCGAGATGCTGGAGCTGAAGAACACCGTGAACACGATGGTGGACCAGCTCTCGTCGTTCGGCTCCGAGGTCACGCGTGTCGCGCGTGAAGTGGGTGTCGAGGGTGAGCTGGGCGGGCAGGCCCAGGTGCCGGGGGCCGCGGGGACGTGGAAGGACCTGACGGACTCCGTCAACACGGCGTTCAGGAACCTCACCGGACAGGTGAGGAACATCGCCCAGGTGACCACGGCCGTGGCCAACGGTGATCTGTCGCAGAAGGTCACCGTGGACGTCTCCGGCGAGATGCTCCAGCTGAAGAACACCGTGAACACGATGGTGGACCAGCTGTCGTCGTTCGCCGACCAGGTCACGCGCATGGCCCGGGACGTGGGCACCGAGGGCCGGCTGGGCGGTCAGGCGGTGGTACCGGGTGTGGCCGGTACGTGGAAGGAGCTCACCGACTCCGTCAACGGAATGGCGGGAAACCTCACCGCCCAGGTGCGCAACATCGCCCAGGTGACGACCGCGGTAGCTCAAGGTGACCTGTCGCAGAAGATCGACGTCGACGCGCGCGGCGAGATCCTTGAGCTCAAGAACACCATCAACACGATGGTCGACCAGCTCTCCGGCTTCGCCGACCAGGTCACCCGGGTCGCCCGCGAGGTGGGCACCGAGGGACGCCTCGGCGGTCAGGCGCAGGTGCCCGGCGTCGCCGGTGTGTGGCGGGACCTGACCGACTCCGTGAACGGGATGGCGGGAAACCTCACCGCCCAGGTGCGCAACATCGCGCAGGTGGCCACCGCGGTGGCTCGCGGTGACCTGTCGCAGAAGATCACCGTGGACGCGCGCGGCGAGATCCTGGAGCTCAAGAACACGCTGAACACGATGGTGGACCAGCTGTCGTCGTTCGCTGAGGAGGTCACCAGGGTCGCCCGTGAGGTGGGTACGGAGGGCCAGCTCGGCGGTCAGGCCGAGGTGCAGGGCGTCTCCGGCACCTGGAAGGACCTCACCCAGTCCGTGAACTTCATGGCGAACAACCTGACCATCCAGGTGCGCAACATCGCCGAGGTCACGACCGCGGTCGCCAAGGGCGACCTGTCCAAGAAGATCACTGTTGACGCGAAGGGCGAGATTCTCGAGCTCGTCACGACGGTCAACACGATGGTCGACCAGCTCTCCAGCTTCGCCGAGCAGGTGACCCGGGTGGCCCGCGAGGTGGGTACCGAGGGCATCCTGGGCGGCCAGGCGCACGTGCCCGGTATCACGGGCATCTGGAAGGACCTCAGCGGCAACGTCAACCTGATGGCCAAGAACCTGACCATGCAGGTGCGGAACATCTCCCAGGTCGCGAACGCGGTCGCCAACGGTGACCTGACCCGGACGGTGACGATCGAGGCGCGCGGTGAGGTGGCGCAGCTCGCCGACACCTTCAACACCATGGTGAAGACGCTGAGTTCGTTCGCCGACCAGGTCACCAAGGTGGCCCGCGAAGTGGGTACGGACGGGATCCTCGGTGGTCAGGCGCATGTGCCGGGTGTGGCCGGTACGTGGAAGGACCTCACCGAGTCCGTGAACCAGATGGCGTCCAACCTGACCGGTCAGGTGCGCAACATCGCCATGGTCACGACCGCCATCGCCAAGGGTGACCTGACCAAGAAGATCGACATCGACGCTCGCGGCGAGATCCTCGAGCTCAAGACGACGATCAACACGATGGTCGACCAGCTGTCGTCCTTCGCCGAGGAGGTCACCCGAGTCGCCCGCGAGGTGGGTACGGAAGGGCAGCTCGGCGGCCAGGCACGCGTGCGTGACGTCGACGGCACCTGGCGCGACCTCACCGAGTCCGTGAACGAGATGGCGGGAAACCTCACCAGGCAGGTGCGGGCCATCGCGCGCGTGGCGACCGCAGTGACCCGAGGCGACCTGAACCTGAAGATCGACGTCGACGCGTCCGGCGAGATCCAGGAGCTCCAGGACTACATCAACAAGATGATCGCCAACCTGCGCGACACCACGATCGCCAACAAGGAGCAGGACTGGCTCAAGGGCAACCTCGCCCGGATCTCCGCGCTGATGCAGGGCCGCCGCGATCTGGAGGACGTGGCCTCGCTGATCATGAGCGAGCTGACGCCGGTGGTGACCGCACAGCACGGTGCGTTCTTCGTCGCGATGCCGCTCCTGGACGGCAAGGACCTCGCTGCCGAGAGCGACGACCAGTACGAGCTGCGGATGCTCGGGTCGTACGGCTACTCGATGGGATCCATGCCGACGTCCTTCAGGCCGGGTGAGGCGCTCATCGGGACGGCCGCCGAGGAGAAGCGCACGATCCTGGTGGAGAACGCGCCCAGTGGCTACCTGAAGATCTCCTCCGGGCTCGGCGAGGCGCCTCCCGCACAAGTGATCGTCCTTCCGGTGCTGTTCGAGGGCAAGGTGCTCGGCGTCATCGAGCTGGCCTCCTTCACCCCCTTCACGCAGATCCAGAAGGATTTCCTCAACCAGATCGCCGAGATGATCGCGACCAGCGTCAACACCATCTCCGTCAACACCAAGACCGAGGTGCTGCTGAAGCAGTCGCAGGAGCTGACCGAGCAACTGCGTGACCGGTCGGAGGAGTTGGAGAACCGGCAGAAGGCCCTCCAGGCGTCCAACGCCGAGCTGGAGGAGAAGGCCGAGCTGCTGGCCCAGCAGAACCGCGACATCGAGGTGAAGAACACGGAGATCGAGGAGGCGCGGCAGGTCCTGGAGGAGCGCGCCGAGCAGCTGGCCGTGTCGATGCGCTACAAGAGCGAGTTCCTCGCCAACATGTCGCACGAGCTGCGTACGCCGCTCAACTCGCTGCTGATCCTGGCCAAGCTGCTCGCCGACAACGCCGAGGGCAATCTCTCGCCGAAGCAGGTCGAGTTCGCCGAGACCATCCACGGCGCCGGCTCCGACCTGCTCCAGCTGATCAACGACATCCTCGACCTGTCGAAGGTCGAGGCGGGCAAGATGGACGTCTCGCCGACCCGTATCGCGCTCGTCCAGCTCGTCGACTACGTGGAGGCCACGTTCCGGCCACTGACCGCGGAGAAGGGCCTGGACCTGTCCGTACGGGTCTCCCCGGAGCTGCCGGCCACCCTGCACACCGACGAACAGCGGCTGTTGCAGGTGCTGCGCAACCTGCTGTCCAACGCGGTGAAGTTCACCGACTCCGGGTCGGTGGAGCTGGTCATCCGGCCCGCCGGGATGGACGTGCCGCAGAAGATCCGGGAGCAGCTGCTGGAGGCCGGCTCGCTGACCGAGGCGGACGCGCCGCTGATCGCGTTCTCCGTGACCGACACGGGCATCGGGATCGCGGCCAGCAAGATGCGGGTGATCTTCGAGGCGTTCAAGCAGGCGGACGGCACGACCAGCCGCAAGTACGGCGGTACGGGGCTGGGGCTGTCGATCTCGCGGGAGATCGCGCAGCTGCTCGGCGGGGAGATCCACGCGCAGAGCGAACCGGGACGAGGCTCGACATTCACGCTGTATTTGCCGCTGCACCCGAGCGAACTGCCTCCGCACGGCTACCAGCAGCAGTTGCCGCCCCTCGACGCGGGCGCCCTGGTGGCCTCGGCGGCCGAGCTGGCGGAGCTGGCCGACGTGGAGGTCGAGACGCCGGCCGAGGTGCGCTCGTACCGGGAGACGCAGAACGGCGCCGCGGCGCTCTTCAGGCGCCGCCGCAGGGCCGCGAGCGAGCTCGAGCAGCGGCCGGTGCAGCCGGAGCAGTGGTCGGCGACGGAGCAGAACACGGCGCCGCAGTCGCGGCGGGGCATCCGGTTCGGCGGTGAGAAGGTGCTGATCGTCGACGACGACATCCGCAACGTCTTCGCGCTGACCAGCGTCCTGGAACAGCACGGCCTGTCCGTGCTGTACGCGGAGAACGGCCGTGAGGGCATCGAGGTCCTGGAGCAGCACGACGACGTGGCGGTCGTCCTGATGGACATCATGATGCCCGAGATGGACGGGTACGCGACGACCTCGGCGATCCGCAGGATGCCGCAGTTCGCCGGGCTCCCGATCATCGCACTGACCGCGAAGGCGATGAAGGGCGACCGGGAGAAGGCGATCGAGTCGGGTGCCTCCGACTACGTGACGAAGCCGGTCGATCCCGATCATCTGCTGGCGGTGATGGATCAGTGGATGAGGGAGCAGTGACCGGAGCTGACAGCGTTCACACGGAGTTGCTGACTCAGTGTGCTCGAAGCCGTGTAGAAGTGCGGGATTCGGGGAACCTTCTGGTCTCCTGCTGCGTTTCTGCTACGTGCACAGTGACATCGCGGTGACAGGGTGTGGCGACAGGCGGGGTGCGGCTACCATGACCGGCACGAGGGCGGGCGGCGTAAGGGAGTCGTCCCCTGGGGCGGAGCCCGGTGCACTGCCGGGGCGAGGAGGGCGGGCCATGGTGCAGAAGGCCAAGATCCTCCTGGTCGATGACCGGCCGGAGAATCTGCTGGCGCTGGAGGCGATCCTCTCTGCGCTCGATCAGACCCTGGTGCGGGCATCGTCCGGGGAGGAAGCGCTCAAAGCACTGCTGACGGACGACTTCGCGGTCATTCTGCTGGACGTCCAGATGCCGGGAATGGACGGTTTCGAAACCGCGGCGCACATCAAGCGGCGAGAACGGACCCGGGACATCCCGATCATCTTCCTCACCGCGATCAACCACGGCCCGCATCACACCTTCCGTGGATACGCGGCGGGCGCGGTGGACTACATCTCGAAGCCGTTCGACCCGTGGGTGCTGCGGGCGAAGGTCTCGGTGTTCGTCGAGCTGTACATGAAGAACTGCCAGCTGCGTGAGCAGGCGGCGCTGCTGCGGCTCCAGTTGGAGGGCGGCGGCAAGGCCGCGGGTGCCGACTCGAAGGAGCCGACCGGGCTGCTGGCCGAGCTGTCGGCGCGGCTCGCCGCGGTCGAGGAGCAGGCCGAGGCGCTGTCCAAGCAGCTTGACGACGAGTCGGCGGACGCGGCGGCGGTGGCCACGGCGGCTCATCTCGAACGCAAACTCACGGGACTGCGGCGGGCGCTGGACGCGCTGGAGCCGGGCACCGGAAGCACGTCGTCGGTTCCCTCGCAGAACTGACGTCGCGGTCGCGCGGGTTGACGTGCGACCGTCGCGGGGCCGTCCAGCGTGTGACTGGCCCGTGAACCGGCGTCAGTTCGCCGCCTCTACAAGGGCGACACGAACGGGTGAAGCAGTGGGCACACGTGTCCGCTGTCGTCTCCACCGGTAACCTCACACCCATGGCCTCACGTCCGTCCGCAGCCAAGAAGCCGCCCGCGAAGAAGGCGGCCGCTTCCGCGAAGGCCCCGGCGAAGAAGGCCGCTGCCAAGAAAGCCCCCGCGAAGAAGGCGCCGGCCAAGAAGGCCGCGGCGAAGAAAGCCGCGCCCCCGCCCAAGCCGGCTCCCAACCCCACGGGGGGCATCTACCGGCTCGTGCGTGCCGTCTGGCTCGGGCTGGCGCACGCGGTCGGTGCCGTGTTCCGCGGCATAGGGCAGGGCGCGAAGAACCTCGACCCGGCCCATCGCAAGGACGGCATCGCGCTCTTGCTCCTCGGGCTCGCGCTGATTGTCGCCGCCGGTACCTGGTCCAATCTGCGCGGCCCCGTCGGGGACCTCGTCGAGATCATCGTCACCGGTGCCTTCGGCCGGCTCGACCTGCTGGTGCCGATACTGCTCGCGGTCATCGGTGTCCGGTTCATCCGGCACCCCGAGAAGCCCGAGGCCAACGGCCGTATCGTCATCGGCCTGTCCGCGCTCGTCATCGGCGTGCTCGGCCAGGTCCACGTCGCCGTCGGCTCGCCCGCCCGCAGCGACGGCATGCAGGCCATAAGGGACGCGGGCGGCCTCATCGGCTGGGGCGCGGCGACTCCACTGACGTACACCATGGGCGAGGTCCTCGCCGTACCGCTGCTCGTGCTGCTCACGATCTTCGGTCTGCTGGTCGTCACGGCCACCCCGGTCAACGCCATTCCGCAGCGGCTGCGGCTGCTGGGCATCAAGCTCGGCATCCTGCCCGACCCGGATGAGGACGAGGACGACGTCACCGAGGACGACCAGCGCTACGACGACCAGTGGCGCGAGGCGCTGCCCGCGGCTCGCGGTCGCAAGCGGCGTTCGGCCCCCGAGGCGTACGACCCCGACGGCGCCGAGCAGGAGGCCCTCTCGCGGCGTCGCGGCCGCCCGAGGCGCTCCGCGGTGCCGCAGCCTGAGATGAACCGTCCCATGGACGCTGTGGACGTCGCGGCGGCCGCCGCTGCCGCGCTCGACGGTGCCGTCCTGCACGGAATGCCGCCCTCGCCGATCGTCGCCGACCTCACCCAGGGCGTGAGCGTGGGCGACCGCGCGGAGACCACCCCGGTGCCGACGCCGGTCCCGGCCGCGCGGCCCAAGCAGGAGAAGCTCCCCAAGTCCGAGCCGACGGACCTGACGAAGTCCGAGCCGGCGGATCTGACCAAGGCCGAGGTCCCGGACCTCACCAAGGCCGCGCCGGACCAGATCCGCGACCTGCCTCCACGCGCCGAACAGCTCCAGCTGTCCGGCGACATCACGTACTCGCTTCCGTCGCTCGACCTCCTGGAGCGCGGCGGCCCGGGCAAGACGCGCAGTGCCGCCAACGACGCCATCGTCGACTCGCTCACCCAGGTCTTCACCGAGTTCAAGGTCGACGCCCGTGTCACCGGCTTCACGCGCGGGCCGACGGTCACGCGCTACGAGGTCGAGCTCGGGCCCGCCGTGAAGGTCGAGCGGATCACCGCGCTGACCAAGAACATCGCGTACGCGGTCGCCAGCCCGGACGTCCGGATCATCAGCCCGATCCCCGGCAAGTCCGCGGTCGGCATCGAGATCCCCAACACCGACCGCGAGATGGTCAACCTCGGTGACGTGCTGCGCCTCGCGGCCGCCGCAGAGGACGACCATCCGATGCTGGTCGCGCTCGGCAAGGACGTCGAGGGCGGCTATGTGATGGCCAACATCGCGAAGATGCCGCATGTGCTGGTTGCCGGTGCGACCGGTTCCGGTAAGTCGTCGTGCATTAACTGCTTGATCACTTCGGTCATGATGCGGGCGACCCCGGAGGACGTGCGCATGGTGCTCGTCGACCCCAAGCGCGTCGAGCTCACCGCCTACGAGGGCATCCCGCACCTGATCACGCCGATCATCACCAACCCGAAGCGGGCCGCCGAGGCGCTCCAGTGGGTCGTACGGGAGATGGATCTCCGATACGACGACCTGGCGGCGTACGGCTACCGGCACATCGACGACTTCAACGAAGCCGTGCGCAACGGCAAGGTGAAGGCGCCGGAGGGCAGTGAGCGGGTGCTCCAGCCGTATCCGTACCTGCTGGTGATCGTCGACGAGCTCGCCGACCTGATGATGGTCGCGCCGCGTGACGTCGAGGACTCGATCGTGCGTATCACGCAGCTCGCGCGCGCGGCCGGCATCCACCTGGTGCTCGCCACACAGCGGCCGTCGGTCGACGTCGTCACCGGTCTGATCAAGGCGAACGTCCCCTCGCGGCTCGCCTTCGCCACGTCGTCGCTCGCGGACTCGCGGGTCATCCTCGACCAGCCAGGCGCCGAGAAGCTGATCGGCAAGGGCGACGGGCTGTTCCTGCCGATGGGCGCCAACAAGCCCACGCGTATGCAGGGCGCCTTCGTGACCGAGGAAGAGGTCGCGGTCGTCGTCCAGCACTGCAAGGACCAGATGGCGCCCGTCTTCCGGGACGACGTCACCGTGGGCACCAAGCAGAAGAAGGAGATCGACGAGGACATCGGTGACGACCTCGACCTGCTGTGCCAGGCGGCCGAGCTGGTCGTCTCCACGCAGTTCGGGTCGACCTCGATGCTCCAGCGCAAGCTGCGGGTCGGGTTCGCCAAGGCAGGGCGGCTGATGGACCTCATGGAGTCCCGGGGCGTCGTCGGGCCGAGCGAGGGTTCCAAGGCTCGTGACGTTCTTGTGAAACCTGACGAGCTGGACGGCGTGCTCGCCGTGATCCGCGGGGAGGCTTAAAGGGAGTCCGGGGTGGAAACGGACGCAGTGGTCGCCTTGCGGACGGGTGGGTGATGAGTCGATGTCCGATCGTGACTCACCCGTGAGGGATCATTGAGCAACCGTTCCCCTTCGGCGTACGTCAAGTTGAGGGAAGCGCGAGAATCCCGTATCTCCGTCATCGGCGTGTCCGGCCATTCCGATGGCGTACAAAGTCCCACCGCCCGGTTGCCCCACCCTTTCGTACCCCCCCTAGACTGAACCTCCAGCACAGGTGGCTTAAACGCTCGAAAGGCGCCCCCGTGTCCATCGGCAACTCCCCTGAAGACGAGCGTCCGTTCGAAGACGTGTCCGACGAATCCCGCCCCTCGATCGGCCGTGCCCTCCAGCAGGCTCGCATCGACGCAGGGCTGACCGTCGACGACGTCAGTAACGCCACCCGGGTCCGTATCGCCATCGTGCATGCCATCGAGGACGACAACTTCGCCGCCTGCGGCGGTGACGTGTATGCCCGTGGCCACATCCGGACCCTGGCCAAAGCCGTCCACCTCGACCCCGCCCCGCTCCTCGCCCAGTACGACGACTCGCACGGCGGACGACCGGCGCCGACCCCGGCGGCCCCCCTGTTCGAGGCGGAGCGCATCCGCCCGGAGCGGCGCGGGCCCAACTGGACCGCGGCCATGGTCGCCGCGATCGTCGCCGTGGTCGGGTTCGTCGGGTTCACCGCGTTCAAGGGCGAGGACGAGGGCGGCAAGTCGTCGGTCGCCGAGGGTGGCTCGACGCCGACGGCCGACAAGACCACGCCCACCCCGAAGACCGACAAGCCCAAGGACCCCGATCCGGAGCCGTCGGACAGCGCCATCGCCGCCGTGCCGCAGGACAAGGTGACCGTCCAGGTCAGCGCCGTCGACGGCAGGAGCTGGGTCGGTGTCAAGGACCACAACGGCAAGCTGCTCTTCGACGACCTGCTCAAGCAGGGTGAGTCCAAGACCTTCCAGGACAGCGAGAAGATCAACCTCGTCCTCGGTGACGCGGGTGCGATCGACCTCTACGTCAACGGCAAGAAGATCGAGGACGACTGGCAGCCGGGCGCCGTGGAGCGCCTCACGTACACGAAGGGTGACCCGCAGGCCGGATAAGTCCGGCTGAAGGGTCGAGCGCGGACGGGGTTGGCCAAGATCGGCCAACCCCGTCGACGTGGGCTGTCAGTGAGACAAAGTAGTCTTGAGCCCATGCCTGAACGCCGTACCGTCGCACTGGTCACTCTTGGCTGCGCCCGTAACGAGGTGGACTCGGAGGAGCTCGCAGGCCGTTTGGAGGCGGACGGCTGGGATCTCGTGGAGGACGCCGGAGACGCGGACGTCGCCGTCGTCAACACGTGTGGCTTCGTCGACGCCGCCAAGAAGGACTCCGTGGACGCCCTCCTGGAGGCCAATGACCTCAAGGGGCATGGAAGAACCCAGGCCGTCGTGGCGGTGGGCTGTATGGCCGAGCGGTACGGCAAGGAACTCGCCGAGGCTCTCCCCGAGGCCGACGGCGTGCTCGGCTTCGACGACTACGCGAACATCTCGGACCGCCTCCAGACCATCCTGAACGGCGGCATCCACGCCGCCCACACCCCGCGCGACCGGCGCAAGCTGCTGCCGATCAGCCCGGCCGAGCGTCAGGAGTCGGCAGCCGGTGTCGCACTTCCCGGGCACGCGCCCGTGGATCTTCCGGAAGGGCTCGCTCCGGCCTCCGGCCCCCGTGCGCCCCTGCGTCGCCGCCTGGACGGTGCCCCGGTCGCCTCGGTGAAGCTCGCCTCCGGCTGCGACCGGCGCTGTTCCTTCTGCGCCATCCCGTCCTTCCGCGGCTCCTTCATCTCGCGCCGCCCGAGCGATGTGCTGAACGAGACGCGATGGCTGGCTGAGCAGGGCGTCAAGGAGATCATGCTGGTCTCCGAGAACAACACGTCGTACGGCAAGGACCTGGGCGACATCCGCCTGCTGGAGTCCCTCCTGCCCGAGCTCGCCGAGGTCGACGGCCTCGAGCGGGTGCGCGTCAGCTACCTCCAGCCGGCCGAGATGCGGCCCGGCCTCATCGACGTGCTGACGTCCACCCCGAAGATCGCCCCCTACTTCGACCTGTCCTTCCAGCACTCCGCGCCCGACGTGCTGCGCGCGATGCGCCGCTTCGGCGACACCGACCGGTTCCTGGAGCTGCTCGACACGATCCGCAGCAAGGCCCCGCAGGCCGGCGTGCGCTCCAACTTCATCGTGGGCTTCCCCGGCGAGACCGAGGCCGACCTGGCCGAGCTGGAGCGGTTCCTGAACGGCGCGCGCCTGGATGCCATCGGCGTCTTCGGGTACTCCGACGAGGACGGCACCGAGGCCGCGACGTACGACGACAAGCTCGACGAAGACGTCGTCGCCGAGCGGCTGGCCCGTGTCTCGCGGCTGGCCGAGGAACTCGTCTCGCAGCGGGCCGAGGAGCGACTCGGGGAGACCGTGCACGTGCTCGTCGAGGCGGTGGACGCCGAGGACTCGACGGAGGGCGCGTACGGCCGTGGGGCGCACCAGGCGCCGGAGACGGACGGCCAGGTGCTGCTCACGAGCGGCGAGGGACTGAGTATCGGTCGTATGGTCGAGGCGAAGGTGGTCGGTACGGAAGGTGTCGACCTGGTGGCCGAGCCGCTTCAGGGCATGCTCGCGTGTAGTGAGGAGGCGGGCAGATGACCGGAGTTCCGGCGTCCGCCGCGGGTGGCTCCTCCCCGGCGGGTGCGGCGGGCAAGGCGAGCGCCGTGGGTTCGTCCAAGGCCGCCGGATCGAAGGCGGGCGGCGCCGAACCGGGTGTCGCGGGCGGCGCGAAGTCAGCGCGCGGCGGGAAGATCGCGGCCGCGGCCGTCAACCAGGCCAGCGTCTGGAACATCGCCAACCTTCTGACCATGCTCCGGCTGGTCCTGGTCCCCGCGTTCGTCGTGCTGATGCTGGCCGACGGCGGATACGACCCGGCGTGGCGCTCCCTGGCCTGGGCGGCCTTCGCTGTCGCCATGATCACCGATCTGTTCGACGGCCACCTGGCGCGGACGTACGACCTCGTCACCGACTTCGGGAAGATCGCCGATCCCATCGCCGACAAGGCGATCATGGGCGCGGCGCTGATCTGTCTGTCGGCCCTCGGTGATCTGCCGTGGTGGGTGACGGGCGTCATCCTCGGCCGGGAACTCGGCGTCACGGTTCTGCGTTTCATCGTCATCCGGTACGGCGTGATCCCGGCGAGCCGGGGCGGCAAGCTCAAGACCCTCACGCAGGGCGTGGCCGTCGGGATGTACATCCTGGCGCTGACGGGGTGGCTGGCCACGTTGCGGTTCTGGGTGATGGCTGCGGCCGTCCTCCTGACCGTGGTGACCGGGCTCGACTATGTGAGACAGGCCATTGTGCTGCGCAGGCAGGGAATTGCCGAGCGCGAGGCCGCGTTGGAGGAGGCGGAAGCGTGAGTTCCCCGGCCGCCGACGTGGTGCGACTACTCGCAGTGAAGGGCGAAACGGTCGCTGTCGCCGAGTCACTGACCGGGGGACTCGTTGCGGCGGAAATCACCGCCGCCCCTGGGGCCTCCAAGGCCTTCCGGGGGTCGGTGACTGCCTACGCCACCGAGCTGAAGCATGAGCTGCTCGGCGTGGACGCCACCTTGCTGGCCCAGCATGGAGCGGTGAATCCACAGGTCGCAGCCCAGATGGCGGCCGGCGTACGGAAGGCGCTGGGAGCCGACTGGGGCCTGGCCACGACTGGCGTCGCGGGGCCCGACGAGCAGGACGGGCAGCCCGTGGGAACCGTCTTCGTGGCTGTGGACGGACCTGCCGGTCCCGCTTCCGGTTCCGCCGGTGGCGGAAAAGTGGAGGCCCTGCGGTTGAACGGCGACCGTGCGGAAATTCGTATGGAGAGTGTACGGAGCGTACTCGCACTGCTTCTGACGGAGCTTGCGAGCGAACACAGTGGGAATGAGCGGGCACAGGATACGGAACGGAACGGGGGGTTTTGATGTTTGCAGCCCTGAGTGAACACGACATCGCTCCCCGCACGGCCGCGGCGCAAGGCGGTACGGTGGGGCGTGAAGGATGCGGCTACGCGGTCCGAGGAGGGAGCCACCGATGATTCTGCTCCGTCGCCTGCTGGGTGACGTGCTGCGTCGGCAGCGCCAGCGCCAGGGCCGTACTCTGCGCGAAGTCTCCTCGTCCGCCCGAGTCTCACTCGGCTATCTCTCCGAGGTGGAGCGGGGGCAGAAGGAGGCTTCCTCCGAGCTGCTCGCCGCGATCTGCGACGCGCTGGACGTACGGATGTCCGAGCTCATGCGGGAAGTGAGCGACGAGCTCGCCCTCGCCGAGCTGGCCCAGTCTGCTGCGGCCACGCCCAGCGAGCCTGTACCGGCGTCGGTCCGTCCGATGCTGGGTTCCGTGTCGGTGACCGGTGTGCCACCGGAACGGGTGACCATCAAGGCGCCTTCCGAGGCGGTGGACGTGGTCGCCGCCTGACGGTGACCAGGGTGCGCGTGGGCTGACCATGCGCCGAGGATGTGTGTGAGGCCCCGGCCGGGGCTCTTCAGGGAGACCTGAGGGAGTGCGGTCGGGGTTTCGTGCTGTTCGGGGACTTTCAGGTGCGTCTCCAGGACCTGCCTCGTCCGTTTGCCGGTGCGGGGCCCGGCGGTCATGGTGGAGAAGGTGACGGCGCCTGACGCGCTGTGACGACGTTGGCCCGCGCTGCATCCGTGTGCCGCTGGTGCGCCCTCCCGGCGGGTGAATGGGCGGCCTAGCCTCGGGCTGGAGGTGAGCGGATGGCACGGCCGATAGCGCGCTGGGGGGTGGCCCTCGTGCTCGGGGCGCTGTGGTGGTGGGCCGTGTTACGGCTCGCGCTGTCGCCCGGTGCCGGGGCACTGGAGGCGGCCGTCGCCGCGGGAGGGTGGGGGTTGAGTCTGTTGCCGGTGCACTGTGTGCCGAAGGCGCGGGCCGCGGGAGCCGTCGACCCGCACCGCTGGACTCAGGCCTGGCAGGCGGGGCGGGTTACCAAGGCATCGCCACACCGCCGTTCGGACGCAGGATCTGCCCCGTGGTGAAGGACGAGGCGTCGGACGCCAGGTGAAGCACCGCGTGCGCGATGTCCTCCGGTTCGCCGACCCGGCCCAGCGGTGACATCCGGGCCATGAACACCTCGGTCTGCGTCTGAGCCGCGGTGCCGTGGCGGTCGGTCATGGGGGTACGTATCCAGCCCGGGGCGACCGCGTTGACGCGGATGCCGTGCGGGCCCATCTCCGTCGCCAGCGTCTTCGTCAGCTGCACGACGGCCGCCTTGGCCGCGCCGTAGCAGAGCAGGCCGGGGCCGCCGGTGTCGACGGCGCCTGAAGCCATCGTGATGATGCTGCCCCTGATGTGGCGGGCGAGCATCGCGCGGGCTGCCTCCTGACAGGCGTACAGCACTCCCTTGAAGTTGACGTCGAGTACGCGGTCGAGGTCCTCGTCGCGGGTTTCCAGGACCGGACTGCTGTGCATGATCCCGGCGACGGCTGCCATCACGTCGAGTCGCTCGCAGGAGGCGACGGCCTGGCGGAGCTGTTCGCGATCGGTGACGTCGAGATGGTGGGTGAGGGCGGTACCGCCGCTCGCCTTGATCAGGGTCGCCGTGTCGTGCAGGCCCTGTGTGTCGCGGTCGGCGCAGTGCACGGCGGCACCGGCCTCCGCGAGCAGGACGGCCGAGGCGCGGCCGATGCCGCTGGCGGCGCCGGTGACGAATGCGGTGCGTCCGGTGAGGTCGTACGCCTTGACGGCCATGAAGGGACGGTACGAGGGTTTCTGACGGGTCGTCAATTGGTCGTACGGCGTGGAGTGCCAGGGCGGGAGCCGCGGGCGGTGCGGGGAGCCGTGCGTGAGGCCGCGGGGCTCGGGGCCGGGCCCGCCTGGCAGTTCGGGCACCAGTAGGTGGGGCGCTCGCGGGAGCCGTCGCCCTGGTCCGCCGCGCGGATCGGGGCGACGCAGCGCAGGCAGGGGCGGTTTGCGCGGCCGTACACGAAGAGATCCTGGCCTCGGCGGCCTGTCGTACTGCGGATCGGGCGGTCGCGGTTGGCTTCCAGGAGTTTCTTGGCGAGTACGGGGAGTTGGGCGGTGTGCTCGGCGGGGAGCGCGCCGACGGGGAGCCAGGGGGTGACCCGGAGCAGGAAACAGAGCTCGCTCTTGTAGACATTGCCGATGCCGGCGAGGTTGCGCTGGTCCAGCAGGGCCTCACCGAGGGGGCGGGCGGGGTCCGCCAGGAGGTTGGCGAGGGCACGGTCGGGGGACCAGTCGGGGCCCAGCAGGTCGGGGCCCAGGTGGCCGACGGCGTGCTCCTCGTCGGTGGTGCGCAGCAGATCGAGGACGGGGAGGCGGTAGCCGACGGCCGTGCGGGCGGGACCGGCGTCGGTTGCGGCGTCGGCGGCGAGGATCAGGCGGATCTGGTGGGCGGGGCCGCCCGTCCAGCGCTGTTCGTCGGAGTAGACCTTCCAGGAACCTTCCATGCCCAGGTGCGTGTGGATCGTCAGGCCACCTTCGACGCGTGTGAGGAGGTGCTTGCCGCGCGGGGTGACGTCCAGGACGGTACGGCCGGTGAGGTCGACGGTGGCGTACTTCGGCACCCGGAAGTCGCTGAGGGTCAGCACCCTGCTCGCGAGGGCGGTGTGCAGCCGTTTCGCGGTTTGCCAGACCGTGTCTCCTTCGGGCATGAGTCAAGGGTGGCACGCAAGGTGGCGCGGGCAGAGCCGCGGCTTGGGTCAGGCGCGCAGGCGCAGGCCACGCGGTGTCGCGATGAAGCCCGCTCCCTCCAGGAGGGCGCCTGTGGGGGACGTCAGCGCCGAGGCGCCGTTCACCCGCTCCACCGTGACCGTGCCGAGGGAGCCCGCGCGGGCGGCCGCGGCGAGGGCCTCCGCCGCCGTGTGCAGGCGGGGGTCGTCGGCGGGCTCGGTGTCCGGGGCGGAGGGCCAGGCCAGCAGTGTCTTCCCGCCGCGCTCCATGTAGAGGGTCAGCTCGCCCTCGACGAGCACCACGAGGGAGCCCGCCTTGCGGCCCGGCTTGTGCCCGGCGCCGGTGGGTGGCTCGGGCCAGGCCAGGGCGGCGCCGTACGCGTTCGCCGGGTCGGCGGCGGCGAGGACGACGGCTCGGGTGTCGGCGGCGGGGCGGCCGGGGCGGGAGCCGGAGCCGGGGCCGTACGGGGTGACGCCCTTGTGCCACGCGGGGCCTTGGGGGGTGCGGGGGCCGCCCCGAGGGGCGAGGTCACGGGGTGAGACGTAGTCGCCCGGTCCGAGGTGGGAGTCCAGGAAGTCGTGGTCGAGGTCGGGGATGTCGTAGGTGGGGGTGCCGTCGGGGTTGTCGTACGCGGGGGTGCGGCCCTCGTCGGCGAAGGGGTTGCTGGAGCCTTCGGAGGAGCCGAAGTGGCCGGTGCCGCCGTGTCCGTCTGAAGCGCCGTACGTGTCATGTGCGCCGAAGCCGTCGGGGGCGTCGTTGGTGTCGCGGGAGCCTGGGCCGGGCAGGCCCTCGCCCCGTTCGCGGGCGTTGGCCACCGCGCGCAGCCGGTCCACCGCGCCGTCCATGGCGAACTGAGCTGCGCCGAGACCCTCGACCACGTAACCGCGCCGCGCCTGGCCGCTTTCCTCGAAGGCGGACAGGATGCGGTACGTCGCCGAGAAGCCGCCCTCGACGCCCTCCGCGGCGACCGCTCCCCGGGTCACCACGCCGTGTCGGTCGAGGAGAGTGCGGGCCAGGGCGTGAGCCCGCACGGTGGGGTCCGGTTCGTGGGCCGGGAGCAGGGACCAACGGCCGGCGACGGTCGGCGGGCCGGTGCGGGAGGCGGGGCGGGCGGCGGCCGTGAGGGAGCCGTAGCGTCCGCGAGGGACCGTGCGCTTGGCGCGGTGGGCGGTGGAGCCCGCGGTGCGGCCCGAGCCCAGCAGGGAGCGCATGGGTGCGAGCGTGTCGTTGGTCAGGCGGCCCGACCAGGCCAGGTCCCAGAGGACGTCGGCGAGTTGCGGGTCGGTGGCGTCAGGGTGGGTGGTGGCGCGGACCTGGTCGGCGATCTGGCGGAAGAACAGGCCGTAGCCGCCGGACAGGGTGTCCAGGACGGACTGGTGCAGTGCCGTCAGCTCCAAGGGGTGGGGCTGCGGCAGGAGCAGGGGGGCCGCGTCCGCCATGTAGAGGGAGACCCAGCCGTCCTTGCCGGGGAGCGAGCCCGCTCCGGCCCAGACGACCTCGCCGGCGGCGGTGAGTTCGTCGACCATCGCCGGGGTGTAGTTCGCGACGCGGGACGGCAGGACGAGCTTCTCCAGGGCGGATGCCGGCACGGACGCGCCCTGCAACTGCTCGATGGCGCGGACCAGCCCGTCGATACCGCGCAGTCCGTGGCCCTTGCCGATGTGCTGCCACTGCGGCAGGAACTGCGCGAGCGCGGCCGGTGGCACCGGCTCCAGTTCATGTCGCAGTGCGGCCAGGGAGCGGCGGCGGAGGCGGCGCAGGACCGTGGCATCGCACCACTCCTGGCCGATGCCGGCCGGATGGAACTCGCCCTGGACGACACGGCCGCTCGCCGCCAGCCGCTGGAGGGCACCGTCCGTGATCGCCGCGCCCAGGCCGAAGCGGGCCGCCGCCGTGGCCGACGTGAACGGGCCGTGGGTGCGGGCGTAGCGGGCGAGGAGGTCGCCGAGCGGGTCCTTGACCGGTTCGGTGAAGGCCTCGGGGACGCCGACCGGCAGGGCTGTGCCGAGGGCGTCGCGCAGGCGGCCCGCGTCCTCGATCGCCGCCCAGTGGTCGGTGGCGGCGATGCGGACCTTGATGGCGCGGCGGGCGCCGGCCAGCTCCTGGGCCCAGTGCGGTTCGGCGCCCCGTTCGGCGAGCTCGGCGGTTGTGAGCGGGCCGAGGAGGCGAAGGACGTCCGCGACGCTCTCGGCGTCCTTGACACGGCGGTCCTCGGTCAGCCACTGGAGCTCTCGCTCCAGCTCGGTCAGCACTTCGGCGTCGAGCAGCTCGCGCAGCTCCGCCTGGCCGAGCAGCTCGGCCAGCAGACGTGAGTCCAGTGACAGGGCCGCGGCGCGGCGTTCGGCGAGCGGGGAGTCTCCCTCGTACAGGAACTGGGCGACGTACCCGAAGAGGAGGGAGCGCGCGAAGGGGGACGGCTCGGGGGTGGTGACCTCGACGAGGCGTACCTTGCGGGACTCGAGATCGCCCATCAGCTCGACGAGTCCGGGGACGTCGAAGACATCCTGGAGGCACTCGCGGACCGCCTCCAGGACGATCGGGAACGAGCCGAACTCGCTGGCCACCTGGAGCAGTTGGGCGGCGCGCTGGCGCTGCTGCCACAGCGGGGTGCGCTTGCCGGGGCTGCGGCGCGGCAGCAGCAGGGCGCGGGCGGCGCACTCGCGGAAGCGGGACGCGAAGAGGGCCGAGCCGCCGACCTGGTCGGTGACGACCTGGTCGACGTCGCCCTTGTCGAAGACGACGTCCGCCGCGCCGACGGGGGCCTTGTCGGCGTCGTACTCCGTGCCGGCTTTCATGGGCTCCTGGTCCAGCAGGTCCAGGCCCATGAGGTCGGCGTCGGGCAGGCGCAGCACGATGCCGTCGTCGGCGTGCATGACCTGCGCGTCCATGCCGTACCGCTCGGAGAGCTTCGCGCCGAGTGCGAGCGCCCACGGGGCGTGGACCTGGGCGCCGAAGGGGGAGTGCACGACGACGCGCCAGTCGCCGAGCTCGTCCCGGAAGCGCTCTACGACGATCGTGCGGTCGTCCGGGATGTGGCCGCATGCCTCGCGCTGCTCGTCGAGGTAGGACAGGACGTTGTCGGCGGCCCAGGCGTCCAGGCCGGCCGTGAGGAGCCGGAGACGGGCGTCGTCCTTGGGCAGCGAGCCGACTTCGCGCAGGAACGCGCCCACCGCGCGGCCCAGTTCGAGCGGGCGGCCCAGCTGGTCCCCCTTCCAGAAGGGGAGGCGGCCCGGTACGCCCGGGGCGGGGGAGACCAGGACGCGGTCGCGCGTGATGTCCTCGATGCGCCAGGAACTGGTGCCCAGCGTGAAGACGTCCCCGACGCGCGACTCGTAGACCATCTCCTCGTCGAGTTCACCGACCCGGCCGCCGCCCTTCTTGGGGTCCGACCCGGCGAGGAAGACCCCGAAGAGACCGCGGTCGGGGATGGTCCCCCCGGATGTGACGGCGAGGCGCTGGGCGCCGGGGCGGCCGGTGATCGTGCCGGCGACCCGGTCCCAGACCACCCGTGGGCGAAGCTCGGCGAACGCGTCGGACGGATAGCGGCCGGCGAGCATGTCGAGCACCGCGGTGAACGCGGACTCGGGGAGGGAGGCGAAGGGGGCGGCTCTGCGGACGGTGGCGAGGAGGTCGTCGAACTGCCAGGTGTCCATCGCCGTCATGGCGACGACCTGCTGGGCGAGGACGTCCAGGGGGTTCGCCGGGACCTTGAGGGACTCGATGGACCCGGTGCGCATCCGCTCGGTGACCACGGCTGCCTGGACCAGGTCGCCGCGGTATTTCGGGAAGACGACACCGGTGGAGACCGCGCCCACCTGGTGGCCGGCGCGGCCGACGCGCTGGAGGCCGGAGGCGACGGACGGGGGTGATTCGACCTGGACGACCAGGTCGACCGCGCCCATGTCGATGCCCAGTTCGAGGCTGGACGTGGCAACGACTGCGGGCAGGCGGCCCGCCTTGAGGTCCTCCTCGACCAGGGCGCGCTGTTCCTTGGAGACCGAGCCGTGGTGGGCGCGGGCGATGACCGGGGGTGCGCCCTGGGCCGCGCCGGAGCCGCCCATGAGCTCGGCCGGGGCATGGTGCTCGTCCAGGGGTTCGCCGGTGGCGCGCTCGTAGGCGATCTCGTTGAGGCGGTTGCACAGGCGCTCCGCGAGCCGGCGGGAGTTGGCGAAGACGATGGTGGAGCGGTGGGACTGGACGAGGTCGGTGATGCGTTCTTCGACGTGGGGCCAGATCGAGGGGCGTTCCGCGCCTTCGGTGCTCTCGGCGACCGGGGAGCCGCCCAGCTCACCGAGGTCCTCGACGGGGACCACGACCGAGAGGTCGAACTCCTTGCCCGACTTCGGCTGGACGATCTCCACCTTGCGGCGAGGGGAGAGGTAGCGGGCGATCTCGTCGACCGGGCGGACGGTCGCGGAGAGGCCGATGCGGCGGGCCGGCTTCGGGAGGAGCTCGTCCAGGCGCTCCAGGGTGAGCGAGAGATGGGCGCCGCGCTTGGTGCCCGCCACCGCGTGGACCTCGTCGAGGATCACCGTCTCGATGCCTGTCAGGGCGTCGCGCGTGGCCGACGTCAGCATCAGGAACAGGGACTCCGGGGTGGTGATCAGGATGTCCGGAGGGCGGGTCGAGAGGGCTCGGCGCTCTGCGGCCGGGGTGTCGCCCGAGCGGATGCCGACCTTCACCTCGGGTTCGGGCAGACCCAGGCGTACGGATTCCTGGCGGATGCCGGTCAGGGGGCTGCGGAGGTTGCGCTCCACGTCGACGGCCAGGGCCTTGAGGGGGGAGACGTAGAGAACTCGGCAGCGCTTCTTGGGGTCGGCCGGCGGGGGTGTGGCGGCGAGTTGGTCGAGAGCGGCGAGGAAGGCGGCCAGGGTCTTGCCG
This sequence comes from Streptomyces sp. NPDC057623, assembly GCF_042800355.1. Taxonomy (NCBI): domain Bacteria; kingdom Bacillati; phylum Actinomycetota; class Actinomycetes; order Kitasatosporales; family Streptomycetaceae; genus Streptomyces; species Streptomyces sp. NPDC057623. The sequence continues at coordinate 121,700 of NZ_JBHVGZ010000020.1, read as the reverse complement.
GAGCCGGTGGGGGCAACGACCAGCACGTCCGAGCCCTCCTGGATGGCCTGCCACGCGCCTGCCTGGGCCGCGGTGGGCGCGGAGAACGCGCCCGTGAACCAGCCGCGGGTCGCGGGGGAGAAGCCGTCCAGGGCTCGGTGCGGGTTGCTGACCATGCGTCCATCCTGCACCCGGGCACTGACAACGCGGCTGAGCTGGGGATCGGCTTCGGTTCACGGGTTGGGTGAGAGTGGCTGCCGCGTCGTGAGGGGGCCGCCGATCGGCATCCGCCGGCTTCGCCCAGAATGGGGATATGGCAGGTTCCGGCGAGCGGGCGCGGCATTGGCGGTATGCCGACCTGCCCGGAGTCGACCTGCTGCGGGCGCGGTACATACGGAAGACGTTTGTGCGGCACACGCATGAGAGCTTTGTGATCGCTGCCATCGCGGACGGTGTGGAGGTCTTCCACCACCAAGGGGCCGATCAGTATGCGGGGGCCGGTGCTCTCGCGCTGGTCAATCCGGACACGCCGCATACGGGGCGGGCGGGAGTTCCGGAGGGGTGGCGGTACGGGGCCGTCTACCCGGCGCCGGAGGTGGTGGCCGAGATCGCGGCCGAGACCACCGTGATCCGAGGGACGCCGGGCTTCGTCAGACCGGTGGTGGACGACCCGTACACCGTGGGCCTGGTGCATCAGGTGCTGCGTGCCGCTGACGAGGGGAACGCGTTGGCCGCCGACACGCTGCTTCGGGTTGCCGTGACCCGGCTGCTGCGGTTGAACGGTGGGACTCTTCCCCAGCGGGAGGTGCGGACGGCCGGGGCCCAGATCGCCGTACGCGCGCGTGAGGTGCTGGAAGGGCGGATGGCCGAGCCGCCGAGTCTGGAGACGCTGGCTCTTGATCTCGGCAGCAGTCCGTTCGCCCTGCTGCGGGCGTTTCGGGAGCTGTACGGAATGCCGCCGCATACCTGGTTGACCGATGCACGGGTGCGGGAGGCTCGACGGTTGTTGGACGCGGGTGTCGCGCCGGCGGAGGCAGCCGTTGCTGTGGGGTTCACCGATCAGCCGCATCTGAATCGGCACTTCACCCGGATCGTCGGCGTTCCTCCGGGGGCCTACCGGCGGGAGCGCAAGAACGTACAAGACGCGCGCCGGTGGTCGGCCTAGCGTCACGGGCGTGGCAGAACAGAAAGCTCTCGAAGATCTCCAGGTGGACAGGGGCAGGCCCGATGCCGCAGTCGTACGGGACGCCCTGGGCGTCGGCGTCGCCGTCGGACTGTCCGGGTTCGCGTTCGGGGTGACGTCGGCGGGCGGTGGGCTCACGCTCGTGCAGACCTGTGCGCTCAGTTTGCTGGTGTTCACGGGAGCGTCGCAGTTCGCGCTCGTGGGTGCGCTCGCGGCGGGCGGCAGCCCGTTGACCGCGGCCGCCGGCGCCTTCTTTCTGGGGGTGCGCAACGCCTTCTACGGGCTGCGGCTGTCGCAGTTGCTGAGCCTCACGCGCGCGGTGCGGCCGTTCGCCGCGCAATGGGTGATCGATGAGACGGCGGCTGTCGCGCTGGCGCAGCCGACGCGGCGCGGCGCACGGATCGGGTTCGTGGTGACCGGGCTCAGTCTGTACGTGCTGTGGAACCTCACCACGTTGCTCGGTGCGCTCGGGGCGGAGGCCATGGGCGACACCGATGCCTGGGGGCTCGACGCGGCCGGGCCCGCTGTCTTCTTGGCGTTGCTCGCGCCGATGGTGAAGTCCGCGACCGAGCGTGCTGTCGCCGCTCTCGCCGTGGTACTGGGGCTCGGGCTGTTGCCCGTGCTGCCTGCCGGCGTGCCCGTCCTGGTGGCCGCCCTCGCGGCACCGGTCGTGTTGTGGGCGCGAGGGCGTCGCGAGGGAGCCGTACGGGAGGGGGAACGGTGAGCACCTGGATCGCGATCGGCGTCACCGCCCTCGGCTGCTACGGCGTCAAGCTGCTCGGACTGCTGGTGCCCGCGGGCGCCCTGGAGCGACCTCTCGTACGGCGTCTTGCCGCCCTGTTGCCCGTCGCCCTCCTTGCCGCCCTCACGGCTCAGCAGACCTTCGGGAACGGACATGAGCTGGTGCTGGACGCGAGGGTGGCAGGGGTTGCCGCGGCTGCTGTGGCGCTCGTCCTGCGGGCCCCGTTCCTGGTCGTCGTCGCGGCGGCCGTGGTGGTGACGGCTGGGGTGCGCGCCCTGGGCGGTTGAGACTGGTCAGCCGATGTGGCGGCCGTACGCGCGGAGCGTGCGCAGTGCCTCGATCGTCACCATGGGGCGCGCTTCCAGCGCGATGCCCGGTGCCCACGGGCGCTGGGGGTACCAGCCACGCGTCGAGCGGTGGGGCAGGAGCGGCCAGCCGCCGTCCTCCTGCTGCCCGCCGGCGAGGTGGTCGAGGGAGCGGCTCATCTCGTCGTCCGTGAACCACGCGCGCGCGAAGGAGCGCGGTGTCCTCGCGTAGTCGTGCGGGAAGTGGTGCTCGTCGGGGGCGTAGCCGGGGGAGACCGGGTACGCGTCGAGGTTGTCCGGGTCCAGCGCCGCAAGGCCCTGGTCGCGCACCAGGCGGCCCAGACGGTCGGCCGCCGCCTCCGCGCGCGGACGGTCCGGAGCGGAGTCCAGGAAGGCCACGGCGGCCTCGATCTCGTACGGATGCGACTTCTCCAGCGACTCGACCGCCTGCCAGCAGAAGTCCGTGGCCCGGAACAGCCAGGCATGCCACACCTCGTTGCGGTGCAGCAGACCGACCACCGGCCCGGTGGCCAGGAGCGAGCTGGGAGCGTCCGCCACGATCGGGATGGAGGGGGACGCCGGGTAGCCGTGCCGGCCGGGGTGCATCGCGGGGAGGGCGCCGTCCGTGGTGGAGACCGAGGTGAGATAGCGGCATACACGGTCCACGCGCTGTCCGCCGCAGCGTTCGAGGGCGTCCAGGACGTGGAGTGCGTGACCGGCGTGCAACGGCTGGCTGACCGGACCGCGCAGATCCGGTTCCAGAGCGTGGCCGTACCCGCCGTCCTCGTTGCGGTAGGCGTCCAGCGCGGTCTCCACCGGGTCTGCGGCGCCGTTCAGGAAGTGGTACGCGAAGAGGCGCTGTTCGAGCACGCGCGCGGTGAGCTGGACGAACTGCTCGGCGCGGAAGAGCGGGGAGGGCGCCGGGGGCGCCGGGGGGAGTGGGGAAGCTCCGGTTTCGGGCATGCGACAGACCGTAGGGCGGAAAGCGGTCTCGGCAAGTGGTCCCGGCGCAGGCCCACTCTCAGGGGCGGGATACTGGACGCATGCGGTTGACGGTCTTCTGGGAGCGGATGGTGGACCATTTCGGTCCGGGGAACGCCGACACCTTCGCGCGCGACCATGTGATGGCGGAGCTCGGCGGGTGCACGGTGTACGAGGCGCTGGACTCCGGCTGGGAGGCCAAGGACGTGTGGCGTGTGGTCTGCGCCGTCATGAACGTTCCGGGAGAGAAGCGCTGACCGGTCACGAAGATCGCAGGACGGCAGCCGGTTGTCGGTGGCGTGGGCGACACTTGCTCCGTGGCACGCACTGACGAGACCGGGCAGCCTGCCCGGCACGGATCCCCGTTCGGCACGACGCCGCCCACCCCGCCGCCGGGCGAGGGCGCCGCCGGGCCGGACGCCCGCATGCCTCGTTGGCTGCCGCGCGCCTTGGTGCTCGCGCTGGCGCTCGTCGGCGCGTTCCAGCTGGGCAGCTGGGCGTTTCACCAGCTCACCGGGCTGCTGATCAACGTTCTTATCGCGTTCTTCCTGGCGCTGGCCATCGAGCCGGCGGTGAGCTGGATGGCCTCACGCGGTATGCGACGGGGCCTGGCCACCGGCATCGTCTTCCTCGCCGTGATCGTCGTGTCCGCCGGGTTCGTGACGCTGCTGGGGTCCATGCTCGCGGGCCAGATCATCAAGATCGTCGAGGACTTCCCGGACTACCTCGACTCGGTCATCAACTGGATCAACGCCCACTTCCACACCGAGCTGCGCCGCGTGGACGTCCAGGAGGGCCTGCTCCGTTCCGACTGGCTGCGCAACTACGTGCAGAACAGCGCCACGGGCGTACTGGACGTGTCCGCCCAGGTCCTCGGCGGTCTCTTCCAGCTGCTGACCATCACGCTGTTCTCGTTCTACTTCGCCGCGGACGGCCCGCGACTGCGCCGCGCGCTGTGCTCCGTGCTGCCGCCCGCCAAGCAGGCGGAGGTGCTGCGCGCGTGGGAGATCGCCGTCATCAAGACCGGCGGCTACCTGTACTCGCGCGGCCTGATGGCGCTCATCTCCGGCATAGCCCACTACATCCTGCTGGAGAGCCTGGACGTGCCCTACGCGCCCGTGCTCGCCGTGTGGGTCGGCCTGGTCTCGCAGTTCATCCCCACCATCGGCACGTATCTCGCGGGCGCCCTGCCCATGCTGATCGCCTTCACGGTCGATCCCTGGTACGCGCTGTGGGTACTGATCTTCGTCGTGGTCTACCAGCAGTTCGAGAACTATGTCCTCCAGCCCAAGTTGACCTCGAAGACCGTCGACATCCACCCCGCGGTGGCCTTCGGGTCGGTCATCGCGGGCACCGCCCTCCTCGGCGCGGTGGGCGCGCTGGTCGCCATCCCGGCGATCGCCACGCTCCAGGCGTTCCTGGGGGCGTACGTGAAGCGTTACGACGTCACCGACGACCCCCGGGTCCACGGGCATCGGAGGCGGGGATCGGGGCGGGGCCTCGTCGCCCGCGCGCGTGCGTTGTGGACTCGGCGGAGGCGGGGAACGGCGAAGCCGCGGTCGGAGGCGGGAGACTCCGGGGAGAGTTCCACGGAGAACTCCGACTGAGGAGAGATCGCGGTCTCTCCTGGGTAGTGCCTGCCTGTCCGGGAACGCCTGCCTGTCCGGGGAGTGTGCGGCCAGGCCGGGAGCGGGGGCGGGTCTGGCCCGGGCGGCCGGCCGGGAATCCGGGGAGTGTCGGGTCGCGAACGTAGTCTCGTAGGTGGCGCGTGGTGCGCTTGACACAAAAATCGAACATCCATTCTCATGGAGGCGCCGGCGAGGCGCTCGGCGGGCACTTCGCCATGGTTTCGACGGAGAAGTACCCGAGTTATCCACAGGCCGGACGGGCGTCGGGGCGCATTGTCAGTGGCAGGCGTTAGCGTCTTTGACGTGAAGCGATCGACTCAAGCAAACCGGGTGGAACCCATGGCAGGAACCGACCGCGAGAAGGCCCTGGATGCCGCACTCGCACAGATTGAACGGCAATTCGGCAAGGGCGCGGTCATGCGCATGGGCGAGCGGCCGAATGAGCCCATCGAGGTCATCCCCACCGGGTCGACCGCACTCGACGTGGCCCTCGGCGTCGGCGGCCTGCCGCGCGGCCGTGTGGTGGAGGTCTACGGCCCGGAGTCCTCCGGTAAGACGACCCTGACCCTGCACGCGGTGGCGAACGCGCAGAAGGCCGGCGGCCAGGTCGCCTTCGTGGACGCCGAGCACGCCCTTGACCCCGAGTACGCGAAGAAGCTCGGCGTCGACATCGACAACCTGATCCTCTCCCAGCCGGACAACGGCGAGCAGGCTCTGGAGATCGTGGACATGCTGGTCCGCTCCGGTGCCCTCGACCTCATCGTCATCGACTCCGTCGCCGCGCTCGTCCCGCGCGCGGAGATCGAGGGCGAGATGGGCGACAGCCACGTCGGCCTCCAGGCCCGTCTGATGAGCCAGGCCCTGCGGAAGATCACCAGCGCGCTCAACCAGTCCAAGACCACTGCGATCTTCATCAACCAGCTCCGCGAGAAGATCGGCGTGATGTTCGGCTCCCCGGAGACCACGACCGGTGGCCGGGCGCTGAAGTTCTACGCCTCGGTCCGTATCGACATCCGTCGTATCGAGACCCTGAAGGACGGCACCGACGCGGTCGGCAACCGTACCCGCTGCAAGGTCGTCAAGAACAAGGTCGCGCCGCCCTTCAAGCAGGCCGAGTTCGACATCCTCTACGGCCACGGCATCAGCCGCGAGGGCGGCCTGATCGACATGGGCGTGGAGCACGGCTTCGTCCGCAAGGCCGGCGCCTGGTACACGTACGAGGGCGACCAGCTCGGCCAGGGCAAGGAGAACGCGCGCAACTTCCTGAAGGACAACCCCGACCTGGCCAACGAGATCGAGAAGAAGATCAAGGAGAAGCTGGGCGTCGGCGTGCGGCCGGAGGAGCCCGCTGCCGAGCCGGGCGCGGACGCCGCGGTCTCCGCCACCCCGGACGACGCCGCGAAGACGGTGCCCGCTCCGGCGGCCAAGGCAGCCAAGACCAAGGCTGCGACCGCCAAGAGCTGACCCTTGACACGGCGAACGGACTGGGCCGAGTACGCCGCTGACCCGGACGCTCCGCGGAGGCGGGGACGAAGCGGCGACGAGGGCTGCTCCGGGATGGGCGGCCACGCCCATGCCGGAGACACGGCCCATGACGCGGACCGGGGGAACGACGGCACGGCGCCGTACGGCAGGAGCGAATCCTTCGGGGGGTACGGCGACGAGTCGGGCCCGGTGTACGGCGATGAGCCGGGCCATGGCGCGACAGAGAGCGAAGCGTGGGCGGAGGGCGGTTCGGCGCACGGCGCCGGTGCGCCCGGTGGCGGCTCACGCCGCGGTCGCGGCGAGGCTCGGGGCGCGGACGGCTCCCGTGGGCGTCGCCGGCGCGGCCGCACGGAGCCGTCCGGACAGGACGGAGGCGTCCCTGCCTCGTCGAGGGCCGAGAAGGGGGCGCCCCCAGGGGACCCGGTGGAGCAGGCGCGGGCGATCTGTCTGCGCCTGCTCACCGGGACCCCGCGCACGCGGAAGCAACTGGCGGACGCCCTGCGCAAGCGGGAGATCCCGGACGATGCCGCCGAGGAGGTGCTGTCGAGGTTCGAGGAGGTCGGCCTCATCAACGACAGTGCGTTCGCGGACGCCTGGGTGGAGTCCCGGCACCACGGCCGGGGGCTCGCCCGACGCGCGCTCGCCAGGGAACTGCGTACGAAGGGCGTCGACTCCACACTGATCGACGCGGCTGTCTCCCAGCTCGACTCCGAGCAGGAAGAGGCGACCGCACGCGAACTCGTCGACCGCAAACTGCGCTCCACACGCGGCCTCGACCGCGACAAACGCCTGCGCCGCCTCGCGGGCATGCTCGCCCGCAAGGGCTACCCCGAGGGCATGGCCCTGCGAGTGGTCCGGCAGGCACTGGAAGAAGAGGGCGAGGACACGGAGTTCCTCGAGGACGAGGGGTACTGATCCCGACGGCCGCGGAACCGCAGAGGGCCTGGCAGCGGGCGACGGCCGGTGCCGGTGGGACTCCGGCCCCGGACACGGTGGACGCGCGGGGGCGCCCATCGCGTTCGGGGCCGGGCAGTGATCACGCGCCCCTGTTGGGTCCGATGCGCGATCCGATTGCGACCCGATGCCCGATGTGCGGCACGAGACGGTCGACAAGGTCGTGGTCGCTGCGCAGGCCCTGTCCGCTGCCCGGAAGCAGTGTCTAAGCCTGAGTTCCTGCTCCGGCGCCCGACGTCACCGGAAGTCCTTCGGTCCGCCACGCCTGGAAGCCCCCGACCAGGTCGGTGGCCCGGTGCAGCCCCAGTCGCCGTAGCGACTCGGCCGCCAGGCTGGACGCGTACCCCTCGTTGCAGATCACCACGACCCGCAGGTCGTGACTCGTCGCCTCGGCGGCGCGATGGCTGCCCTGTGGATCGAGCCGCCACTCCAGTTCGTTGCGCTCGACCACGAGGGCACCCGGTATCAGACCGTCCCGCTCACGCAGGGCCGCGTACCGGATGTCGACCAGCAGAGCCTCGCCGGACCGGGCGGCCTCGTACGCTTCCTGCGGCTCGATCCGCGTGTAGCCCGCGCGTACCCGCTCCAGCAACTCGTCGATGCCGACCGGCTGTTCAGACACGTTGCCCCCGCCCTCGCTCACTTTCGGCTCATCCCCGCTGCCCGGTCGCTCGGTCAGGCCGCTCACTGCCAGTCCTCCGGGCTCTCCACCTGCTCCAAGCGCAGGATCGGCCCGCTGCGGCTGAAGCGGCGGATCCGCGGCAGGGGCGGGTAGTAGGCGTGAACGGAGATCGCATGCTGGTCGGAGGACTCGTTGAGGACCTCGTGCACATGGTGACGGCCGAAAGAGCGGCCCTTTCCCGCCGACAACCGCCGTTCCCGGTCCACGTCGTCCGTCAGTTCCAACGTCTTCCAGCCGTCGGCGGGCAGCCGGACCGCGAGCGCGTTCTCCTTGAGCTCGCCGGCCGCGGTGACGAAGGCCCCGACCGAGTCGGCATGGTCGTGCCAGCCGGTGCCCGTCCCGGGCGGCCAGCCGATCAACCAGGCCTCGCTGCCGCCGGGGCCCTCGAGCCGTACCCAGGTACGGCCCTCTGGGTCGAGCGGGAGCGAGGCGATCAGATCGGCGTCGGCGGCCGTGCGCCGTACGAAGTCGAGAAGGTCCGCCTGCGTCGGCGTGGAGCTCGACGTGGAATTCGGCGCAGCAGGCGTGGTCACGGGTTGAGAAGTGGCAACGGCGGCAGGAGAGACAGACACGGGCACCGTCCTGAAGTGAGTTCGCGAAGGGTGCGCGACAGCACAGGCGACAGGGATCAGGTGTCGGGAGTGGCGCGCGAGAAGAAAGAAGGCGAGTTCAGCAGGACGGGCGACACACGCAGCCCGCATAGCGGACGAGGTCCATATGGACCCTCCGCCACAGGCGCACACAGGTGTCGGTCACGATCCGGAGTACACCATGCCGGTGCGGGCCGGTCAACTCACTGTCACTATGCGGACCGCACAGTGACAGTGAGTGCCGCTTCGGGGTGAGGATCTGTTCACTTCGGGGTGAGAACCGGTTCCATACGACGGCATCAGCGCGACCCTGCCGGAGCCCCCGCCTCCTCGGTTGCCTCGGCAGCCTTGTCGGACCGCGTCGACTGGGCCGACTGGGCCGGTCCACCCAGCGCCGCCACGGCCGCCGCGTACAGATCGGTCGGCCGCACCCCGCTCAACGCCGTCACCAGGTGACCGTCGGGCCGCACCAACAGGACCGAATGCGCGGACGCCCCGGGGTAGCTCTCCGCGACCAGCAGTTCGGCCGGATACGGCAGCGCCGTCACCGCGGCCGCCAGCCGCGGCATGATCCCCGCGGTCGCCCAGTGCTTGCGCTCCCACACGCCCGTGCCCGGAGCGATCAGCAGGACCAGCAGCGCGCCACGCCCGAGCCGGTCCCGCAGCCGTACGAAGGAGCCGTCCTCCGCCGTGACACGCACGTCCATGATCGGCGCACCGCGCGGCGTGTCCACCGGAACCTCGCCCTCCAGGTGCCCGGGCGCGAGCGGTGAGTCGGCGTACGTCCCCGGCGCACCGATCGCTCCCTGCCCCAGATGGCCATCCATCAACAGCGCGTCATGCCCCCGTGCGGAGCCGGGGACGTAGGCGCGCAGCCCTCCGCCGCCGCGCAGCAGCGGCAGCGCCTGGTCGGCGGCGCGCAGCCGGGCGGCGACGGCCGCGCGCCGCTCCACCTGATAACTGTCGAGCAGCGCCTCGTGCGACCCGTGGTGCCAGGCGGCCGCCAGCTTCCAGGAGAGGTTGTGCGCGTCCCGCAGCCCCTCGTCGAGCCCGTGCGTACCGAGCGTGCCGAGGCAGTGCGCCGCGTCCCCGGCGAGAAAGACGCGGCCCACGCGCCAGCGGCGAGCCAGGCGGTGGTGGACCGTGTGCACTCCGGTGTCGAGGAGTTCGTACGTCGGTGTCTCTCCGCCGGTCCAGCCGGCGAGTGTCTCCCGGATGCGGGCCACCAGCAGCTCGGGCGTGACCAGGTCCTTGCCCGGCGGCAGCAGCCAGTCCAGGCGCCACACGCCGTCCGGAAGCGGCCGTCCGGTGACCTCCCCGCCCGAAGGTCCGGACGTCCGCCACGGCGGCATCCGATGAAGCAACGCCTGGCCGTCCCACGGAAGTTCCGTGCGCAGCGCGGCCACGGCGTGTCGCTCCACCGCCGTACGGCCCGGAAAGCGGATGTCCTGGAGTTTGCGCACGGTGGAACGGGGGCCGTCGCAGCCGACCACGTAACTGCCGCGCCACCAGGTGCCCTTGGGGCCGCGGGTGTGCGCGGTGACGCCGGAGGCCTCCTGCTCGATGGCGTCCAGGCGGCTGTCCACGGCGACCTTCACGAGTCGTTCGTCGGCGAGGGCCGCGCGCAGGGCGCCGGTCAGTGCGTGCTGGGCGATGTGCAGGGGGGCGGGGTTCGCGACGCCTTCGCGCCCCTCCGCGTCCTTTGCGCCATCGTCGAACGTGACCTCGCGCATCACCTGCTTGCGCCGAATCGCCCGCCATCCGGCCCAGTGGGTGCCGGCCTCGGCGAGCGGCGCACCCGTCAGGCGTTCCACGAGGGCGGTGGTGTCCTCGCGCAGGACGACGGTGCGCGCGAGGCGGGGTTCGTCCTTGCCGGGCCCCTCGTCCAGAACGACGGACGGCACCTCCTGACGGGCCAGCGCCAGGGCGAGCGTGAGCCCGACGGGCCCCGCTCCGACGATGATCACCGGGTCCACGGCGCGGCGCCCCCTGCCCGCAGCGGTGTCCCGAGGGACGCGAGTGAACAGAAAGTTGGAGCAGGGTGCACGATCACAGAACGTATGCAACCCATTGCCGGTGCTTGCGTCAAGTGACGGAGGGCAGTGGCGATCATGCCACTGCCCTCCGTATCGTTCATACCACTTGACTGCTCATCAGATGGCAGCCCTCGGGCCGCTCATCACATGGAGGCGCCGCCCGCGCCGGCCCCGTAGGTGCCGCCCGTCGCCGCCGGGTTCAGCTCCTCCATGTCCTCGGCGCTGAGCACCGCGCCCGTGCTCTTCTTGCTGCGCCGCAGCCGCTTCTCCAGCCAGCTCGCGAAGCTGGTGAGGATGAAGTTGAGCACGATGTAGATGAGCGCCACCACCACGAAGCTGGCGATGGGGTTGCCGTAGAAGGCTGCCAGCGTGGCGCGCGAGTTGAGCAGCTCGGTGAACCCGATCATGACGCCGCCCAGGGCGGTGTCCTTCACGATGACCACGAGCTGGCTGACGATGGCCGGCAGCATGGCCGTGACGGCCTGCGGAAGCAGGATGGTCCGCATCGTCTGGTTCTTGCGCAGGCCGATCGCCATGGCAGCTTCCGACTGCCCCTTGGGCAGGGCGAGGATGCCGGCCCGGACGACCTCGGCGAGGACGGACGCGTTGTAGAGCACCAGGCCGGTGACGACCGCGTAGAGCTGCCGCTGTTCAGTGGTGACGTCCGCCCAGCGTTCGTAGGCCTCGTTGGCGAACAGCATCAGAAGCAGGACCGGGATCGCCCGGAAGAACTCGATCACCGAGGCGGCCGGCCCGCGCACCCAGCGGTGGTCGGAGAGTCGTGAGATACCGAAGATCGCGCCCAGCGGCAGGGCGATCACCATGGCCAGTGCCGCGGCCGTCAGTGTGTCGGCCAGACCCGGCAGTAGGTAGGTCGTCCAGGCCTCGGACTGGGTGAACGGCTTCCACAGGGCCCACTCGAGCTGCTTCTTCTCGTCCATGGCGTCCCAGGCGAACCACACGAGGAGGCCAAGCAGGGCGAAGAAGATCACCGAGATGAGCACATTGCGCCGCTTGGCGCGGGGGCCTGGAGCGTCGTAGAGAACGGAGCTCATCGCTTCACCGCCAGTCGCTTGCTCAGCCAGCCGAGGAAGAGGCCGGTGGGCAGGGTCAGTACCACGAAACCGAAGGCGAAGACGGCGCCGATGAGCAGCACCTGAGCCTCGTTCTCGATCATTTGCTTCATCAGGTAGGCGGCTTCGGCCACGCCGATCGCGGCCGCCACCGTGGTGTTCTTGGTCAGGGCGATCAACACGTTGGCCAGCGGGCCGATGACCGCGCGGAAAGCCTGGGGCAGGATGATGAGCCGAAGGGTCTGACTGAAGGTCAGCCCGATGGCGCGGGCCGCCTCGGCCTGGCCCATCGGCACGGTGTTGATGCCGGAACGAATCGCCTCACAGACGAAGGCCGCGGTGTAGGCGACGAGACCGAGGATCGCCAGTCGGAAGCCCCGGACCTGGAAGTCGGAGGCGCCCATCGTGACGCCGAAGACATCGGCGAGGCCGAGCGAGGTGAAGATGATGATGACCGTCAGGGGGATGTTCCGGACGATGTTCACATAGGCGGTGCCGAACCCACGCATGAGCGGGACCGGGCTGACTCGCATCGCGGCCAAGAGGGTGCCCCAGATCAGGGAACCGAGGCCCGAGACGACGGTGAGCTTCACCGTCATCCAGAAGGCACCCAACAGGGTTGGGTTGTGATAGTCAGAAAGAAAGTCGAACACGATCTCCCGCGCTTCCGGGTGGGTGGCGTATGTGGATAGCGCGGCGCGCCGCCGCCCTGATCGCGGTGGACGGCGGCGCGCCGGTGGATCCTTGCGCTACTTGACGATGACGCCGATCTTCGGCGCGGGCTCGTTCTTGTACTCGGCCGGACCGAAGTTGTCCTGGACCGCCTTGTCCCAGGCCTTCGAGCTGACCATCTTCTCGAGGGCGGCGTTGATCTTGTTCAGGGTCTCGGTGTCACCCTTCTGCACACCGATGCCGTAGTTCTCGTTGCTCAGCTTGAGGCCGGCGAGCTTGAACTGACCCTTGTACTGCTCCTGCGACGCGAAGCCGGCGAGGATCGAGTCGTCCGTCGTCAGGGCGTCCACGGCGCCGCTCTGCAGCGAGGAGATGCACTCCGAGTAGCCGCTCCGCTCCTGAAGGTTGGCCTTCGGCGCGAAGTCGTTCTTGACGTTCTGCGCCGAGGTGGAGCCGGTCACCGAACACAGGTTCTTGCCGTTGAGGTCGGTGGCCTCGGTGATGTCGGAGTCCGACTTGACCAGCAGGTCCTGGTGGGCCAGCAGGTACGGGCCGGCGAAGTCGACGGACTTCTTGCGCTCGTCGTTGATCGAGTACGTGGCCGCGATGAACTTGACGTCGCCGCGCTTCAGGGCGTTCTCGCGGTCCGGGGTCTTCGTCTCGACGAACTCGATCTGGTTCGCGTCGTAGCCGAGCTCCTTGGCCACGTACGTCGCCACGTCCACGTCGAAGCCGGAGAAGGAACCGTCGGGCTCCTTGAGACCGAGGCCCGGCTGGTCGTACTTGATGCCGATCTTGATCTTGTCGCCGCCACCGGAGCCGGAGTTGCTGTCGCTGCCGCCGTCACCACCACAAGCGGTGGCGGTGACGGAGAGGACGATTGCAGCGGCGGCCGCGGCGGAGACCTTGCGGAGCTTCATGGTGAACATCCTTTGTGTGAAGAAGAGATGCGTGCCGTCAGGAACGGCGGGTGACGCAGGTCGTCGGGTGCGTGAAGCAGTCCGTCGGAGGTGCGACCCCGTACCCCGTCAGTGGTGCGGGATCGCGCCCCGTCAGTGGTGCAGGATCTTGGACAGGAAGTCCTTCGCGCGGTCGCTGCGCGGATTGCTGAAGAACTGGTCCGGCACAGCTTCTTCGACGATCTTGCCGTCCGCCATGAACACCACCCGGTTGGCGGCCGAACGAGCGAAGCCCATCTCGTGGGTGACGACGATCATGGTCATGCCGTCGCGGGCGAGCTGCTGCATGACCTCCAGGACCTCGTTGATCATCTCCGGGTCGAGCGCCGACGTGGGCTCGTCGAAGAGCATGACCTTGGGGTCCATGGCCAGCGCACGGGCGATGGCCACACGCTGCTGCTGGCCGCCGGAGAGCTGGGCGGGGTACTTCTCCGCCTGGCTGCCCACGCCCACCCGGTCGAGCAGGGAGCGGGCCTTCTCCTCGGCCTTCTTCTTGTCGGTCTTGCGGACCTTCATCTGGCCCAGCATCACGTTCTCGAGCACGGTCTTGTGCGCGAAAAGGTTGAAGGACTGGAAGACCATTCCGACGTCGGCACGCAGCTTGGCCAGCGCCTTACCCTCTGCGGGCAGGGGCTTGCCGTCGATCGTGATAGCGCCGGAGTCGATCGTCTCCAGGCGGTTGATGGTGCGGCACAGGGTGGACTTCCCGGACCCAGAGGGTCCGATGACCACGACGACCTCGCCGCGGGCGATCGTCAGATCGATGTCCTGGAGCACGTGCAACGCGCCGAAGTGCTTGTTCACGTTCTTCAGGACGACCAGCTCGCCGGTCGCGGCCACATCTTCCTTGGCCACCGATACTTCGGTCATCGCTCTCAGGCTCCGTCCTCCTCGGTTTCGGAGGACAGTAATAACCGTATCCGACCTGCGTCATCAGTTCTGAGGGGAATCTGAGCATCACGATCCGATAGCAATCGGACACGTGTCGTAGCACTTGGGACCGGGCGCGTACCGGCTGGATAACGGAAGCCGTCGGCAACCGGAACCCACTTGACGGCGTCCTCGTCCATCAGCGTGACTTCCTTGATGCACGCGCGCGTGTGCACGCACTGTGTACCTACCTGAATCGTACGGCCGATGAACCGAAGGAGGCCGGGGTGAGACTGCTCCTCGTCGAGGACGACAACCATGTCGCCGCCGCGCTGTCCGCGGTCCTGGCGCGGCACGGTTTCGACGTCACGCACGCGCGTAGCGGCGAGGAGGCCCTCCAGGCGCTCGTCCCCGAGGGCAACGGCTTCGGTGTCGTCCTCCTCGACCTCGGCCTCCCCGACCAGGACGGATACGAGGTCTGCGGCAAGATCCGCAAGCGCACCAGCACGCCGGTGATCATGGTCACCGCGCGCTCTGACGTCCGTTCCCGCATTCATGGCCTCAACCTAGGGGCCGACGACTATGTGGTGAAGCCGTACGACACCGGAGAGCTGCTCGCCCGGATCCACGCCGTCAGCCGGCGCAACGTGCCGGAGGACGCGGGGTCGGGCAGCGACGGTGTGCTGCGTCTGGGCGCGGTACACATCGAACTGCCGACCCGCCAGGTCAGCGTGGACGGTTCGGTTGTCCAACTGACCCGTAAGGAGTTCGATCTCCTCGCCCTGCTCGCCCAGCGACCGGGAGTGGTCTTCCGCAGGGAGCAGATCATCAGCGAGGTGTGGCGCACGAGTTGGGAGGGGACGGGGCGCACTCTTGAGGTGCATGTGGCGTCCCTGCGCGCCAAGCTGCGCATGCCGGCGCTGATCGAGACCGTACGCGGCGTCGGCTACCGACTCGTCGCCCCGGCCGCGTAGCGGGTACGGGTGCGCACTCGTCTCCTCCCGCTGCTCATCGTCCTGATGGCGGCTGTGCTGCTCGCCCTCGGCGTACCGCTCGCCATCAGCCTGGCCTCGGCCCAGCAGCAGAAGGTGGTCGTCGACCGGATCGACGACACGGCGTACTTCGCGGCCATCGCGCGGCCCGCCGCCGACGCCGCGACCGGATCCCGCGACGACCTGCGCATCCTCAGCCGGGAACTCGAGAGCTACTACGAGGTCTACGGCATCCGGGCCGGTGTCTTCCTGCCCAACGACACGCCTCTGGCCAGCGGTCCCACGACCTGGCTCCTGCCCGCCACCGGCGAAGCGCGGGACGCCTTCAAGGAGTCGCTGCTCAGCCGGCGCAGCCACGACCCCAAGCAGGTGTGGCCCTGGCAGCGCAACCGCCTCGTCATCGCCTCGCCGGTCATCCGGGACGGTGACGTCGTCGCGGTCGTCGTCACCGACTCGCCCACCGGGCAGATGCGCTCGAAGATCCTGCACGGCTGGCTGATCGTCGGCGCGGGTCTGACGGCTGCGATGCTGGTGGCCGTCGGGGCCGCACTCAGGCTGACCGGCTGGGTGCTCAAGCCGGTGCGGGTGCTGGACGTCACCACGCACGAGATCGCGAGCGGCCGCCTCAAGTCGCGGGTCGCGGTGGCCAGCGGCCCGCCGGAACTCAGACGGCTGGCCCGGTCGTTCAACGAGATGGCGGACAACGTCGAGGACGTGCTGGAGCAGCAGCGCGCCTTCGTCGCCGACGCCTCCCACCAGCTGCGCAACCCGCTCGCGGCGCTGCTGCTGCGCATCGAGCTGCTCGCCTTCGAACTCCCCGAGGGAAATGCGGAGATCGCCTCGGTGCAGGCCGAGGGCAAGCGCCTGGCGCAGGTCCTGGACGACCTGCTCGACCTCGCACTGGCCGAGCACACCGAGGCCGACCTCCGGCTGACCGACGTGGGCGCGCTGACCGCCGAGCGCGTCGCGGCCTGGGCGCCGACCGCCGAGGCCAAGGGCGTACGGCTGGTGGCGGCCTGTCCGCCCACCACGGCCTGGGTCGACCCGGTGGCACTGTCCAGCGCGCTGGACGCGGTGATCGACAACGCGGTCAAGTTCACGCCGCAGGACGAGTGCGTCGAGGTGACCGTCACCTCCAACGGCAGGACGTCGACGATCGAGGTGGCCGACAACGGCCCCGGCCTCACCGACGAGGAACTCGCCCGCATCGGCGACCGCTTCTGGCGCAGCGGCCGGCACCAGAACATCAAGGGCTCCGGGCTGGGCCTGTCGATCTCGCGGGCGCTGCTCGCACCGGGCGGCGGCTCCATCGCGTACGGCCGTCATGAGCCGCGCGGCTTGCTGGTGACGGTGACGGTGCCCAGGTCGGGGCCGACGCCGTAACGGTCGGCGGGGGGCCCGCCGTGCGCTGCGCCCTTTTCCCGCGGCCTGTCCTACGTCCGGCCCTCCTGACCTCCGGCCCTCCTGACGGCCGGCCCTCCTCGCGGCCGGCTCGTCCTACGGCTTGACCGAGCGGTAGTAGCGCTTGGCGCCGTCGTGCAGGGTCAGCGGATCCGTGTAGATCGCCGTGCGCAGGTCGACGAGTTGCGCGGAGTGGACGTGGGCGCCGATGCCGTCGCGACTCTTGATCACCGTCCGGGTCAGCCATTCGGTGAGCCGGGGATCCATGTCCTTGCGGGTGATCAGCAGGTTGGACACGGCGATCGTCGGCACCGTGTCGCCGTCCTGGATGCTGGGGTACGCCGACTCCGCCATGTTGGTCGCGCGGTAGAAGTGGGCCGCGTCACCTTGGGCGTGCACCTTGGCCACGAGGGCCGCGTCGATCGGCACGAACCGGAACGCGGAGGTCTTGGCGATGTCCTCCAGCCCGCCCGTCGGCACCCCGCCCGACCAGAAGAACGCGTCGAGCTCGTGCCCCAGCCGCTTGGGCCCGGTGTCGATGCCGTCCGACCTGGGCGTGATGTCCTTCTCCGGGTCGATACCGGCGGCCTCCAGCACGCGGGTGGCGATCAGCCGCACGCCGGAGTTGGGCAGCCCTATGGCCACCCGCTTGCCCTTCAGGTCCGCGACGGAGTGGATGTCCGAGTCCGGCGGGACGACGAGCTGCACATAGTCGTCGTACAGGCGGGCGACGCCGCGCAGCCGGTCGGTGGCGGGCTTGCCGCCGATCCTGAACGTGTCCACCGCGTCGGCGGCGGCGATCGTGAAGTCGGCCTCACCGGTCGCCACGCGCTCGACGTTCTCCTGTGACCCGGCGCTCGTCGTCAGTCGCACCTTCAGCTGAGGCATGTCCTTGGCGAGCTCCTCGCGCAGGAGTTCGCCGTACTCCTGATAGACCCCCGCACGCGTGCCCGTACTGAACGTGATGGTCCCGCTGGGCGGCTCCTCACCCAGGGGCAGCAGCCACCACAGCAGCAACCCGAGGGTCACGAGCCCGGCGGTCCCGCCCTGGAGGGCCCGGCGCCTGCTGATGCGGGTGATTGCCTTGGACATGGCCGCGATCCTGCCAGCCGTACCTGGTGCTGACCAGGGCAGGGGTCACAGGAGGGGCCGCCGGAGCCGGTCACCGCCGTCGAGGAGGACTGTCGGACCCGGCCGATACAGTCGGCGCATGAGCTCCTCTCCCGCCGGCCTGGTCCGTGAATTCCACCTCGCGTTCGGCCTCGACGCCCGCAGCACGCCGACCGAGGTCTCCCCGGAACTCGCCGCCCACCGTGGAGAGCTGCTGGCAGAGGAGGCGGCGGAGGTCGCCGAGGTCGCCGTCGCCGGCCCGCTCGACAAGCTCGCGCACGAGCTGGCGGACGTCGTCTACGTCGCGTACGGCACGGCCTTGGTCCACGGCATCGACCTCGATGCCGTACTCACCGAGATCCACCGCTCCAACATGACCAAGCTGAGCCCCGACGGCCGGGTCGCCCGCCGAGCCGACGGCAAGGTCCTCAAGGGCGAGCACTACGAGCTGCCGGACGTGTCCGGAGTGCTGCGCCGGCAGGGGTGGGCGCCCGACGGGGCGTGAGCGATGCGGCCGCTCCCGGACCGGGGCGGCGGGCTGTCACGACCGCATACCCTTGTCGCATGAGCAGCGGTGACCGGAGCCAGGCAGTGGACGTGAAGACATACGAGGTGCGCACCTACGGGTGCCAGATGAACGTCCACGATTCCGAGCGATTGTCCGGGCTGCTCGAAGACGCCGGTTACGTACGCGCTCCCGAGGGCTCGGACGGTGACGCGGATGTCGTCGTCTTCAACACCTGCGCGGTCCGTGAGAACGCCGACAACAAGCTGTACGGCAACCTCGGCCACCTCGCGCCGATGAAGACGAAGCGTCCCGGGATGCAGATCGCGGTCGGCGGCTGCCTCGCGCAGAAGGACCGCGACACCATCGTGAAGCGGGCGCCCTGGGTGGACGTCGTCTTCGGCACGCACAACATCGGCAAGCTGCCCGTCCTGCTGGAACGCGCGCGCGTGCAGGAGGAGGCACAGGTCGAGATCGCCGAGTCGCTGGAGGCGTTCCCGTCGACGCTGCCGACCCGGCGCGAGAGCGCCTACGCGGCCTGGGTGTCGATCTCCGTCGGCTGCAACAACACCTGCACCTTCTGCATCGTCCCGGCCCTGCGCGGCAAGGAGAAGGACCGACGCCCGGGCGACATCCTCGCCGAGGTCGAGGCCCTGGTCGCCGAGGGCGTCAGCGAGATCACGCTGCTCGGCCAGAACGTCAACGCGTACGGCTCCGACATCGGCGACCGCGAGGCGTTCAGCAAGCTGCTGCGGGCCTGCGGGAACATCGAGGGCCTGGAGCGAGTCCGCTTCACGTCCCCGCACCCGCGCGACTTCACGGACGACGTGATCGCGGCAATGGCGGAGACCCCGAACGCGATGCCGCAGCTGCACATGCCGCTCCAGTCCGGCTCGGACACGGTCCTGAAGGCGATGCGCCGCTCCTACCGTCAGGAGCGCTACCTGGGGATCATCGAGAAGGTCCGCGCCGCCATCCCGCACGCCGCGATCACCACCGACATCATCGTGGGCTTCCCCGGCGAGACCGAGGAGGACTTCGAGCAGACGCTGCACGTCGTCCGCGAGGCCCGCTTCGCGCAGGCCTTCACCTTCCAGTACTCCAAGCGTCCCGGCACCCCCGCGGCCACCATGGAGGACCAGATCCCCAAGAAGGTCGTCCAGGCGCGCTACGAGCGTCTCGTCGCCCTCCAGGAGGAGATCTCCTGGGCGGAGAACAAGAAGCAGGTCGGCCGCACCTTCGAGCTCATGGTCGCCGAGGGCGAGGGCCGCAAGGACGGCGCCACCCACCGCCTGTCCGGCCGGGCCCCCGACAACCGCCTGGTCCACTTCACCAAGCCGGAGCAGGAGGTACGCCCCGGCGACGTGGTGACCGTCGAGATCACGTATGCCGCTCCGCACCACCTCCTCGCCGAGGGGCCCGCCCTCGACGTGCGCCGCACGCGCGCGGGCGACGCCTGGGAGAAGCGCAACGCCGCCGAGGCGGTCAAGCCCGCGGGAGTCCTGCTCGGCCTGCCCAGGGTGGGCGTGCCGGAGCCGCTGCCGGCCGTCACCGGGGGCTGCGCCGTCGACTGACCGGCCGCGATCCGGCGAGGCCGTCCCGGGCCGCCTCGGGGCGCCCGCAGTAGGCTGCCGATCATGCTTGTCGCTGCCGCAGTCTGCCCCTGTCCGCCGCTCCTCGTGCCCCAGGTCGCGGCGGGTGCCGCGCCCGAGCTGGACGCCGCGCGGGCCGCCTGTACGGATGCGCTGGGCCTGCTCGCCGCCGCCCGACCGGACCGGCTCGTCGTCGTCGGACCGGCGGAGGAGAGCGGGCGGTGGACGTATCCGCAGGGGACCCGGGGTTCGTTCCGGGGCTTCGGTGCGGACATCGACGTACGGCTGGGCCGGGCCGAGGGCGACCCGGCCGCCGCCCCGGCGCCGCCGGAGCTCCGGCTTCCGTCCTCGCTCGCCGTAGCCGCGTGGCTGCTGGAGCGGACCGGTTGGTCGGACGCCCCGATCGAGGGACTAGGTGTGGGGGAACCTCTTGGGGTCGAGCGGTGTATCGAAATCGGAAGGGACATCGCCGCCAGGGCCGAGCGGGTGGCCCTGCTCGTGATGGGCGACGCCAGCGCCTGCCGCACGCTCAAGGCTCCCGGGTACCTCGACGAGCGGGCGGCGCCGTTCGACGCGTCCGTGGCGCGTGCGCTGGGCAACGCGGACGTGGCCGCCCTGAAGGCGCTGGACACCGGGCTCGCGCATGAGCTGAAGGCTTCGGGCCGGGCTTCTTGGCAGGTCCTCGCGGGCGCCGCCGAGAAGGCGGGTCTGTCGGGCGCCTTGCTGTACGAGGACGCGCCGTACGGGGTGGGCTACATGGTCGCCACCTGGTCGTAGAGCACGCCGGAAGCCGCAAGCCGCACGTCAAGGTCGGCGACGAAACGGCGGACGGCCGGGAGCCGTCAAGCTCCGCGGCCGTCCGTCGATGTGCCGTTCAGGTGGTCGGCGGGGGTGCGTCCGGCGGCGGTGTGCTGCTGCCGGTCGCCGTGTCGTCACCCTTGTGCGCGAGTCGGTCCATGGCGCCCTTGGCCTTGCCCGTGCCCGTGTGGATCCTGTGGCTGTACTTGCCCTTGGTCCTCTCGTCGACCACCTTCGCGGCCTTGTCGAGGCCATGGTGGATCTTTTCCTCGTGCCGCTGCGCGAGGCCGGAGACCTTGTCCTTGGCCGGGACGAGCTTGGCTTTCAAATTGTCCTTCAGACCCATCGTTCACCTTCCCGCGCGGGGCAGTTACGTGCGGGCGCCCTCACCGGCCTCGCTGTCGGCCGCCTCGTCGGCGGACTGCTGCTTGGGGATCTCGACGCCGTCGTCGCCGTCGGCCTCGACGGACTCGGCCGCCGCCGACTCGGCCGCGTCCTCGGCTTTGGTCTCAACAGATCCCTTCGTCTCCGCCGCCTCTTCCGCCGCGGGTTCGGCCGTTGGTGTGTCGGCCTGGGCCTCGACGGTTGACGCCTCCTCCGTGGTCTTCGACCTCCGGAAAATTCGTGCGAAAACGCCCATATCCACTCCATACGTTACTCGTGCGGGCGAAATCCCGCGTCGTCCGGTGCGTCCGTTTGCGCCCCCGGGCCGCCGCCTCCGCGCAACCGGCGGCGAAAACCTCGCAACAGGCAACGACCCGGCACGCGTGCCGTCACGTAGCTCGTTCGAGTCCACCCCTTGAGGTTTGCGAGACTGGGGCGGTGAGTAGTGCACCCCTCGCCCCCCGTGTCATCGCCGTAGTCGGACCCACCGCGGCCGGAAAGTCCGATCTGGGCGTCTTCCTGGCCCGGCAACTCGGAGGCGAGGTCGTCAACGCCGACTCCATGCAGCTCTACCGACAGATGGACATCGGCACCGCCAAACTGACGCCCGAGGAGCGCGCGGGAGTCCCGCACCACCTCCTGGACATCTGGGACGTGACGATCACGGCGTCCGTGGCCGAGTACCAGCGGCTCGCGCGGGAGCGGATCGACGTGCTGCTCGCCGAGGGCCGCTGGCCGATCCTGGTCGGCGGCTCGGGGCTGTACGTCCGTGGGGCCGTCGACAACCTGGAGTTCCCCGGCACCGACCCCGAGGTCAGGGCCCGGCTGGAGGAGGAGCTCGCGCTGCGCGGCTCCGGGGCGCTGCACGCCCGCCTGGCCGCCGCCGACCCCGAGGCCGCTCAGGCGATCCTGCCCAGCAACGGCCGCCGTATCGTCCGGGCTCTCGAGGTGATCGAGATCACCGGCAAGCCCTTCACCGCCAACCTCCCCGGCCATGACTCGATCTACGACACGGTGCAGATCGGCGTCGACGTGGCCCGTCCGGAGCTGGACGAGCGCATCGCGCGCCGGGTCGACCGGATGTGGGACGCCGGGCTCGTGGACGAGGTCCGGGCGCTGGAGGCGCAAGGGTTGCGCGACGGGCGTACGGCCTCGCGCGCGCTCGGCTACCAGCAGGTGCTCGCGGCGCTCGCCGGGGAATGCACCCTCGAAGAGGCGCGGTCAGAGACCGTGCGCGCCACCAAGCGCTTCGCGCGCCGGCAGGATTCATGGTTCAGGCGCGACCCGCGGGTGCACTGGTTGAGTGGGGCTGCGGCGGATCTCACAGAACTTCCGCATCTCGCACTGGCGTTGGTCGAACGACCGGTTACAGCCTGATCACGTGATGGCATCGGGACGCTCCGGCCGTCATCCCGGCCTCCGGTGCCATGCCATCATCGAGCTTCGATCGACCAAGTGGAGTCCGAGTTGGGAGGGCGCGTGGCGATGGAGGCCGGCCCTCGCGACACCGCACAAGGCACCGAGAACGTCACCGCTGACCGGAGCGAACCGGAGCGGGACGGCGACCGTCTGAGCCCCGACGGGCCGGACGGGATCGACGAGACCGAGGGTGGCGTCACCGACGACGGACCCGAGCCCGAGGAGATGTACGCGAGCGGCCCGGAGGTCGAGGTCGAGCTGCGTCCGCAGCGCCGGCTGCGCATCTGGCAGCTCGCCCCCATCGTGTCCCTGGCCGCGGTCGGTTCTCTGATGTTCGCGTTCCCGCTGGCCTTCGACTTCGGCGACAGCGGGGCCGTGATCGCCATGCTGGGGCTGCTGATCTGCTCCTGCGCGGCCGGCTGGGGCATGATGGCCGCCCGCCGGGTCGGCTACACCTGGCCCGGGCTGCCCCAGCGGGGCTCCGGCAGCAGACCGGACTGGCGGGTCGTGGTGGCTTACGCCCTGGTCGTCGCCGCGATTGTCGTCCTGGCCGTGTGGCGGGTCGCCCGCCTGCGCTGAGGGCTCTCTTTGCGGGTCTGTCGTAGGGGCACCGTACGATCGAGGAATGAGCACGCGGATCGCCTTCCTCAAGGGTCACGGCACCGAGAACGACTTCGTGATCGTCCCGGACCCCGAGAACGTCATCGACCTGCCCCCGGCCGCCGTCGCCGCCCTGTGCGACCGCCGCGCGGGCATCGGCGGTGACGGACTGCTGCACGTGGTGCGGTCCGCGGCGCACCCCGAGGCCAAGGGCATGGCGGCCGAGGCCGAGTGGTTCATGGACTACCGCAACGGCGACGGCTCCATCGCGGAGATGTGCGGCAACGGCGTACGTGTGTTCGCGCGCTACCTCCAGCGCGCGGGACACGCCGCCGAGGGTGATCTCGCGGTCGCCACGCGCGGGGGCGTGAAGACCGTGCACATCGCCAAGACCGCGGCCAACGGCGGCTCCGCCGAGGGCGACGTCACCGTCGGCATGGGCAAGGCGCTGCTCCCCGAGGGGGACGTCACGGTCAGCGTCGCCGAGCGCAGCTGGCCCGCGCGGAACGTGAACATGGGCAACCCGCACGCGGTCGCCTTCGTGGACGACCTCGCGCACGCCGGCGACCTGTACTCCGCACCGCCCTTCAGCCCGGCCTCGGCCTACCCGGACGGGGTCAACGTCGAGTTCGTGGTCGACCGGGGTCCCCGGCACGTGGCACTGCGCGTGCACGAGCGCGGGGCCGGCGAGACCCGGTCGTGCGGCACGGGCGCGTGTGCCGTCGCCGTGGCCGCCGCGCGGCGGGACGGGGCCGACCCGGGGGTCACCGGCGCCCCCGCGACGTACACCGTCGATGTCCCGGGCGGCACCCTGGTGATCACCGAGCGGCCCGACGGCGAGATCGAGATGACCGGTCCCGCGGTGATCGTGGCCGAGGGTGAGATCGATGCGGAGTGGCTGGAAACGTTCGTTCGCTGAACGATTCCGTGACTTGGCGTCAGAGCCTCGGGCGGGCTGTTGCCTGAGGGCGAGGCGAACGAAGCCCTGGGGTGTTCGAAATCGCGAACAGTGACCCGCCGTGTGGCGCAAAAACGTAAACCCACAAACCCTCGCTCGAATGGGTGATCCGTTTCACGCTCGGCCAGAGGCGGTCAGTCGCACGTGATGGGCTCGGTAGCATCAAGCACCGGCCCGGACGGGGGAGATGTCGCCATCCCCTGAGCCGTGTCCGCCATGGGGCACCCCGTCCGCCGGTCCACGCAGCCGGAGGTGCCCATGAGTGCGGAGGCCACGAATCCCGCGACGCCAGGCCCGGTAGCAGGCGCTGTGACGCCTGCGGTGCCTCGCAGGAAGGCCCGCGCCCGCATCGACCTGCGCCGCCTCGGCCGGGCGGCGTTGCTCGGTCCCGCCTCGCGCGGTCGGCTGCCCGATGCGATCAGCCATGTCGTCGACGCCCACCGGGCCCACCATCCCGACGCGGACCTCGAACCGCTGCGCCGCGCCTATGTGCTGGCCGAGTCCTCGCACCGCGGCCAGATGCGCAAGAGCGGTGAGCCGTACATCACGCACCCGCTCGCGGTGACCCTGATCCTCGCCGAACTGGGCGCCGAGACCACGACCTTGACGGCCTCACTCCTCCACGACACCGTCGAGGACACGGACGTGACCCTCGATCAGGTCGGGGAGCAGTTCGGCGCTGAGGTCCGCTTCCTCGTCGACGGCGTGACGAAGCTGGAGAAGGTCGACTACGGCGCCGCCGCCGAGCCCGAGACCTTCCGCAAGATGCTCGTCGCGACCGGCAACGACGTCCGCGTGATGTCGATCAAACTCGCCGACCGCCTGCACAACATGCGCACCCTCGGTGTGATGCGCCCCGAGAAGCAGGCCCGCATCGCCAAGGTGACCCGTGACGTCCTCATCCCGCTCGCCGAGCGGCTCGGCGTCCAGGCGCTCAAGACGGAGCTGGAGGACCTGGTCTTCGCGATCCTGCATCCCGAGGAGTACGCCCACACACGGGAGTTGATCGTCCAGAACGCCTCGCGCGCCGACGATCCGCTGGCGGAGATGGCCGTCGAGATGCGCACGGTCCTGCGCGAGGCCGACATCCAGGCCGAAGTCCTCATCCGGCCACGGCACTTCGTCTCCGTGCACCGCGTGTCCCGCAAGCGCGGCCGGCTGCGCGGCGCCGACTTCGGGCGGCTGCTGGTGCTGGTGAACGAGGACGCGGACTGTTACGGCGTCCTGGGCGAACTGCACACCTGTATGACGCCGGTCGTCTCGGAGTTCAAGGACTTCATCGCCGTCCCCAAGTTCAACCTGTACCAGTCGCTGCACACGGCCGTCGCCCGCGCGGAGGGCCAGGTCGCCGAAGTCCTCATCCGTACCCACCAGATGCACAAGGTCGCCGAGGCCGGTGTCGTCGCGCTCGGCAATCCCTACGCTCCTCCTTCGGAGGAGCAGGTCGCCGCGAACGACGGCGAGCGCGCCGACCCCACGCGCCCGGGCTGGCTCTCCCGCCTCCTGGACTGGCAGGAGGCCGCTCCCGACCCGGACACCTTCTGGTCCACGCTGCGCGAGGACCTCGCCCAGGACCGCGAGATCACCGTCTTCCGGCCCGACGGCGGCACCCTGGGGCTGCCCGAGGGCGCGACCTGCGTGGACGCCGCGTACGCGCAGTACGGCGAGGACGCGCACGCGTGCATCGGCGCCCGCGTCAACGGCCGCCTGGCGACCCTCAGCACGGTTCTGCGGGACGGCGACACCGT
Source organism: Streptomyces sp. NPDC057623 (assembly GCF_042800355.1). Classification (NCBI taxonomy): domain Bacteria; kingdom Bacillati; phylum Actinomycetota; class Actinomycetes; order Kitasatosporales; family Streptomycetaceae; genus Streptomyces; species Streptomyces sp. NPDC057623. The sequence continues at coordinate 96,054 of NZ_JBHVGZ010000020.1, read as the reverse complement.
CCAGCTCCTGATGGGCCAGGACCCGGCCTCGGAGCCCTCCAGGGAGTGGCTGGAGCACGCCCACACGGCCGCTGCCCGGATCGCGATCCAGCGGTGGCTGGCCGCGCATCCCTCGCACGGCACCCCCGAGGTCAAGGACGCCGGGGTGGCCTTCCGTGGGGCGGCGGACGGGTCCGTGCACCAGGCGGCTGCCTCGGAGGGGACGGCCCTGCGGCCGGGCGCGGAGGGGCCGGTCGGCCGGTCCGCCGGCGGCGACGTGCTTGTCGACCTTCCCGGCGCGACCGTGCGCCTCGCCGGTTGTTGCACCCCCGTACCCCCCGACGAGGTCACCGGATTCGCCGTGCGCGGGGGAGTGGTGACGGTTCATCGCGTCCAGTGCTCCGCGGTGGCGCGGATGAAAGGCGCTGGGCGCGCGGAGGTCGGCGTGCGCTGGGGGGACACCACCGAGTGCCGGGTCACCCTGGTCGCCGAATCGTTCGTTCGCCCCCACCTGCTGGCGGACCTCACGGAGGCCATGGCCCTGGAGGGCGCGGAGATCGTCTCGGCGACGGTCGAACCCCCGACCCAGCAGCGCGTACGCCACACCTACACGGTCGAGCTCCCGGACGCGGCGCAGCTGCCGGGGCTCATGCGGGCCATGCGGAACGTGGCGGGCGTGTACGACGTGAGCAGGGCGCAGCCGCAGACGCAGGGGGTGTGACGGGCGCGGGGAATCGCCGGGTGCGTCGGCCCGTTCAGCCGCTGCCGGCCCGTACCCCGGGTTGTTTCCCGAAGGCTGCACCCACCTGACATACCCGTTCGAGTGTGCTGGTCGCGCGTCGTCGATGCCTCGCACGCGCGCGCTGATAGCCGTGGTGCATGCTGCTCACCCCCCGCACCGAGGCTCAGCGACCAGTCCCTGGCGCTCCTCACACCCGTCCCGGATCCCGCCGACGGGCCACGGCGTCCGCCCTGGTCGCCGTCGCCGTCTCCCTCGGCCTCCTCGCCGCGAGCGCCCCCGCCGAACCCCTGGGCGTCGGCGACCGCCTCTTCCCGCACCTGGGCAACCCCGGTTACGACGTGGCGTCGTACGACCTCTCCTTCACCTACGCCGGCACCAACAGCAAGCCCCTCCAGGCCGTCACCACGATCGACGCCTGGACGACCAGGGCCCTGGACCGCGTCAACCTGGACTTCGCCCACGGCAAGGTCGAGTCCGTCGAGGTCGACGGGGCGCCCGCGACGTTCCGCAGCGCCGGTGAGGACCTCGTCGTCACCCCCGAGAAGCCGCTGTCCGACGGCAGCTGGACGCGGATCACCGTGCGGCACACCAGCGATCCCGTGTACGGGAAGACCCGGGACGGCGGCTGGGTGCGGACCTCGGACGGCCTCGCCATGGCCAACCAGGCCGACGCCGCCCACGTGGTGTTCCCGTGCAACGACCACCCCTCCGACAAGGCGATGTTCACCATCCGGGTCACCGCGCCCAACGGCTACACCGCCGTCGCCAACGGCCTGCCGACGGACGTGGACCGCGCGGGCGGCGCGACGACATGGACGTATCGCACCCGACACCCCATGGCCACCGAACTCGCCCAGGTGTCCATCGGCCGTTCCAAGGTGGTGCACCGCACCGGCCCGCACGGACTGCCCGTCCGGGACGTCGTGCCCGCCAAGGACCGCGACCTGCTGGAACCGTGGCTGAAGAAGACGCCGGGCCAGATCTCCTGGATGGAGAGCAAGATCGGGCGGTACCCCTTCGAGACGTACGGCCTGCTCATGGCCGAGGCCTCCACGGGCTTCGAGCTCGAGACCCAGACGCTCTCCCTCTTCGAGAGAGATCTCTTCACCCAGTCCGCCTTCCCGAAGTGGTACGTCGAGTCGATCATGGTGCACGAGCTGGCGCACCAGTGGTTCGGGGACAGCGTGAGCCCGGGCACCTGGTCCGACCTCTGGCTCAGCGAAGGGCACGCCACCTGGTACGAGGCGCTGTACGCGGCGGAGAAGGCGGGCAGGCCCATGGAGGCCCGGATGAAGGCCGCGTACGCCGCCTCCGACCGCTGGCGGGCGGCCGGCGGACCTCCCGCGGCACCCAAGGCGACCGAGGCGGGCAAGAAGAACGGGATCTTCCGGCCGAACGTCTACGACGGCGCCGCCCTGGTCCTGTACGCCCTGCGCCAGGAGATCGGGGCCCCGGCCTTCGAGCGCCTGGAGCGCACCTGGGTGCACCGCCACAAGGACCGTTCCCCGACGACCGCGGACTTCGTCTCGCTCGCGGAGGACATCTCCGGACGGCAGCTCGACGGATTCATGCAGGCCTGGCTGTACGGCGAGAAGACCCCGCCGATGCCCGGTGAGCCGGAGTGGAAGTCGGCGGACCTCCAGAAGCCGGCGGGGAAGAAGGCCAGCGGAAAGCAGCCCGCTGGGAAGAAGGCGACCGGGAACAGGGCCGGGAAATAAGGCGGTGACGAGACGTGCCGTGCCGTGCGACCATCTTCAGGTCGGCACGGTACGGCACGGGGCGCGGGAATCTCGCGGCGCACTCGTGCGTTGGGAGTAGTGACGGACAGTTTCCGGTGATGCGGACTCGCTCCGAAGGGCCGGACCGAGAACCAGAGCCACTGCCACCGTCGCCGCACACGGATTCCCCATCGACGTAAGGACCCAATGACCTCCTCTTCTTCCCCTTCCCAGGACACGCAGCGCTTCGCGCACACCTATCCCGAAGGTCTTCGGGCCGATGCCCTGATGGAAGAGGACGTCGCCTGGAGCCACGAGATCGACGGAGAGCGGGACGGCGACCAGTTCGACCGCTCCGAGCGCGCGGCTCTGCGCCGCGTGGCGGGCCTCTCCACCGAGCTCGAGGACGTCACCGAGGTCGAGTACCGCCAGCTCCGCCTGGAGCGGGTCGTGCTCGTCGGTGTCTGGACCACAGGGACCGCGCAGGACGCGGACAACTCCCTCGCGGAGCTCGCGGCCCTCGCGGAGACCGCGGGCGCACTGGTGCTCGACGGCGTGATCCAGCGCCGTGACAAGCCCGACGCGGCCACCTACATCGGCTCCGGCAAGGCCAGTGAGCTGCGGGACATCGTGCTGGAGACCGGCGCCGACACCGTCATCTGCGACGGTGAGCTCAGCCCGGGCCAGCTCATCCACCTCGAAGACGTCGTCAAGGTCAAGGTCATCGACCGTACGGCCCTGATCCTCGACATCTTCGCCCAGCACGCCAAGTCCCGAGAGGGCAAGGCACAGGTCGCGCTCGCGCAGATGCAGTACATGCTGCCGAGGCTGCGAGGCTGGGGTCAGTCGCTGTCCCGGCAGATGGGCGGCGGCAAGGGCGGCGGCCTCGCCACCCGTGGCCCCGGTGAGACCAAGATCGAGACGGACCGGCGACGGATCCGCGAGAAGATGGCGAAGATGCGCCGGGAGATCGCGGAGATGAAGACCGGGCGCGACATTCAGCGCCAGGTGCGCCGCCGCAACAAGGTGCCCTCGGTCGCCATCGCCGGCTACACCAACGCCGGCAAGTCATCCCTGCTCAACCGCCTCACGGGCGCGGGTGTGCTGGTCGAGAACGCCCTGTTCGCGACCCTGGACCCGACCGTGCGCCGGGCCGAGACGCCGAGCGGCCGCATGTACACGCTGGCCGACACCGTCGGCTTTGTACGGCACCTGCCGCACCACCTGGTCGAGGCGTTCCGCTCCACCATGGAGGAGGTCGGCGCGTCCGACCTGATCCTGCACGTGGTGGACGGTTCGCACCCGAACCCGGAGGAGCAGCTGGCCGCCGTGCGCGAGGTGATCAGGGACGTCGGCGCCACCGGCGTACCGGAGATCGTCGTGATCAACAAGGCGGACGCGGCCGATCCGCTGACGTTGCAGCGGCTGATGCGGATCGAGAAGCGTTCGATCGCGGTCTCGGCGCGCACCGGCCAGGGCATGGACGAACTGCTCGCGCTGATCGACAACGAGCTGCCCCGCCCGTCCGTCGAGATCGAGGCGCTCGTGCCGTACACCCACGGCAAGCTGGTCGCCCGCGCCCACACCGAGGGCGAGGTGATCTCCGAGGAGCACACCCCGGAGGGCACGCTGCTCAAGGTGCGGGTGCATGAGGAACTGGCGGCGGATCTCACGCCGTACGTTCCGGCGCCGACCGTCTGACCGGGCGTGACCCGACCCGCCTGACCGTCCTGGAACGGCGGCCCGAGTCACCGCGGAAACGACGAAGGCCCGCCCCTGTCGCAGGGGCGGGCCTTTCGTACGTGTCAGACCACGTGCGTCATCGACCGCCGTAGGTCGCGCCGCGCGTCACCGGCCGCCGTACGTCCTGCTCATGTGCTGGTACACCGCCTCTGCGCCCGCTCCCAGCTGCGGGCCCGCGAGCCAGGTGTTGTCCTCGGGGCCGATCGACGTGTTCGACACCAGCCTGGTCTTGCCGTCCACGACCCGGAACCAGCCGCCGCCGGACGAACCGCCGGTCATGGTGCAGCCGATGCGGTACATCGTCGGCAGGGTCGGGCTGAGCGAGAACCGGCCCGGCTGGTCGAGGCACTTGAACATCTTCAGGCCGTTGTACGGAGGTGCCGCCGGGTAACCCCAGGCACCCATCGTGCCGGCCTCGCTTGCCGACGGGGCCGAGAAGTCCACGTCCAGGGCGGAGCCGACCGTCTCCTCGAGCGACTTCGAGCCCTGCTCCGGCTTCACATGCAGCACGGAGTAGTCGTACGCGGCACCCGCGCCGCCGGTCTCCGATCCGCCCTGGATCCATTCGTTCGAGGTGGAGACCCAGTCCGCCCACCAGTTGCCGTACGGGGCGATCTCCGAGGCGTTCGCGTTGCTCAGCTGCGCCGCGGACTTGCCGAGATCGTTGTAGGCCGGGACGAAGACGATGTTGCGGTACCAGCCGCCGTCGCCACCGGCGTGCACACAGTGACCGGCCGTCCATACGAGGTTGGACTTGCCGGGGTGGTTGACGTCCTTGATGACCGTGCCGGAACAGACGGCCGGGCCGTCGGGGGAGTCGAAGAAGACCTTCCCGACCGGGGCGGCGTTCTCGTGGTACGGAGTCTTCTCGGCCGTGGCCTGGACGGGCGCCGGCTCCGGGTCACTCACGCCCTGGTCGGCCGCGGCGTCCTGGGTGGTGACCGTCTTGTTGGCCTCCTTGGCGGACTGCATCCGGTCGGGCTTCCAGAGGCCCTCGATCACCGGGTTGACGAAGTCCTTGGCCTCACTGAGCCACTTGTCCTTGTCCCAGTCCTGCCAGCCACCGCTGGCCCACTTGTCGACGTCGATGCCGTGCTCCTTGAGCTTGTCGGCGATGTCGGTGGGAATCTCGATCTTGCCGTTGCCGTTGCCGTTGCCGAGGTCGGCGGCCTGGGACGCGGCAGCGTCGGCCTTGTCGTTCGCCGCGTCCGCGACCGAGCCGCCACAGGCGGTCGCGGTGAGCGACACAGCGGCGACGAGGCCGGCGGCGGCGAGGGCGGAGCGCCGCCTGCGGCGTGGAGCTGTGGGCATGTGTGCGGAACGCATGGTGCGGTAACCCCCGTTGGAGCGTGCTGTGCCGTCATGCCTGACGTCAGGTGATGTCAGAGGCCGGCTGTGAAATGCAAGGTGCTGCCAGGTGTGCCAGTGCTGGTCACAAAGGGGGCGCGCACACTCTCGTGCGGCCCCCTCGGACGCGACACCCCACTATGCCCGTGGAGTTGAGGGCGAACGGCGGTGAGGCGGTGAAGGTTTCTCCCGCTCTCCACCGCCACCGCCGCCTATGGTGTTGTCACTGACCGGTATCCGGTGGACCTCACCGACCGGCGAACTTCTTGCTCACCCCGTCGAAGATGACCTTGGCCTCCTTGCCGAGCCGCGGACCTGCCAGCCAGCCCGACTTCACCGGTCCGATGGAGGTGTTGGACACGAGGGCCGGCTTGCCGTCCGTGCCCGTCGCGAGCCAGCCGCCGCCGGATGAACCGCCGGTCATGGTGCAGCCGATGCGGTACATCGTCGGGTCCGACGTCTTGAGCGACAGCCGGCCCGGCTTGTCCTGGCACTGGTACAGCTTCTGGCCGTCGAACGGCGCCGCCGCCGGGTAGCCGATCGCCTTGATGCTGTCCACCTCGGGGACGGCGGGGGCGTTGAAGTCCACCGGGAGGGCCGAACCGACCATCTCCTCCAGGGACTTGCCGTTGCTGCCCTCCTCCGGCTTCACATGCAGCACGGCGAAGTCGTACGAGGCGCCGTCACCGCCCGTCGCGCCACCCTGCGCGATCCACTGGTCCGAGGTCTGCGCCCAGTCGGCCCACCAGACGCCGTACGGGGCGACCTTCTCCCGCGTGGCGTTCTTGATCTCAGCGGCCGTCATGCCCGCGTCGTTGTACGACGGCACGAACGCGATGTTGCGGTACCAGCCGCCGCTCTTGCCGGCGTGCACGCAGTGGCCGGCCGTCCACACCATGTTGGACTTGCCGGGGTTGGCCGGGTCCTGAACGACCGTCGCCGAGCAGACCATCGTGCCTTCGGGGGAGTCGAAGAACACCTTGCCCGCCTCGGGAGCGTTGGCGTGATACGCGGGCGCCACCGCCTGTGCGTCCACGGGATCCGGCGTCGGATCGGTCACGCCCTGGTCACCGGAGAGGTCGCTGTCGTCGACACCCCGGTCCGGATCCTCGGCGTCCCGCATACGGTCCGGGTCCCACAAGCCCTCGATGATCGGGTTGATGTAGTCCTGGGCCTCGCGGAGCCAGTCGTCCTTGTCCCACTGCTTCCAGGCGCCGCCCTTCCACTTGTCGATGTCGATCCCGTGCTCTTTGAGCTTGTCCTTGATGTCGTCCGGGATCGTGATCTTGCCTTCGCCCTCGCCCCCGGCCGCCGCGGACGCGGTGGCCTCGCCGCCCGCCTCGGCGTCGCCCGACTCACAGGCCGTCGCGGTGAAGGCCAGCGCTGCGGCGAGCGCGACCACGGGCAGTGGGGAGCTTGTGCGGCGCGCGTTCCTCCCCCGACGAGCGGTGAACGACGGCCGTATCGATCGCATGATCTGACTCCCCCTGAGGTGGCGGTACTTGGCGCTGCGGCCGTGAACTTCCCCGGATCATTCGCTGATTCGGCGGGATGCCACGACACGTTGGAACGGCACCACACACTATGCGCTCGCTGTGGGGGAGTTCCGACGGAACGGCAACGGTTTCGCTACGGGCTGTCTGACCTGGCAATTCATCCAGGGAGATGCCGATTTGACGTCCTGTTGCGATCCGTGGCCGACAGGAGATCATTGACGGGGACCACCGCTCACCCACTCCGCGGGCACTTTGCCCGTACGGCTCAGCATCTGGGTCGCCACCACCCGCAGCGCTCCAGCGAAGATCGCCGGATGCCGCAGGAACTCCATGTGGATGCCGGGGAACTCCACCCAAGGCACACCGATCCGGCGGGCGATCTCGACCGAGGGCCGTGCGTAGTACGCACCGCGGTCGGCGGCGCCGGCGGCGAGCACGATCGGGAAGGGCACCGCCTTCAGCACCTCGCTGTCGGGACGGAAGCCCGCGAATCCGGGCCACTCCGTGCCGAACAGGTGGTCCTGGTTCCCCAGGAACCGCTTCCAGAGGTCGTCGGGCCAGCGGTACGTCCCCTCGCCGCGTGTCGTCTCCGCGAAACGGCGCCCCGCCGCCGGAGCGCCGCCCTCGGCGTACAGCGCGGCCATGTCGGCGAAGAAACCGCGGTCGGGGTCGTCGTCCGGCAAGACGTTCACGGCCGGCGGCTCGTGCGCGACGAGCCCGGTCAGTACCTGAGGGTGCAGTGCGGCCAGTGTGAGACCGATGATCGCGCCGCCACTGTTGCCGAACACAAGCGCACGTCCGCCCGCCACCGACTCGATCAGCCGGCGGGCGTCGGCCGCCTGCTGGGCGAGCTCCATCGGTCCGACGGAGCGGCCGGTGCTGCGGGAGTTGCCTCGCCGGTCGTATGTGATCACGGTGAAGGCATCGGCCAGTTCCTCGGCGACCCCCGAGTAGTATCCGGCGTCCCCTCCGGCCCCGCTGATCATCAGCAAGGCAGGCCCGCTACCGCGCACTTCGTGGTACAGCCGCGCTCCGTCGGCCTCGAAAACGTCGCTGCGCATCGCAGGGCTCCGTCTCATCGTGAAGTGTCGTTTCGTGTTCCTGGACGCGGTCGGCTCGTCGAACGCCCTCGACCTCACCCAGCCTGACAGCCGTGCCGCCGCCGTGTGACCGTCCCGGAGTCAGGACCGGGCCAGGCGAGGCATGAGGAGTTCGGCGTTGCCACGGTTGACGGCGTGGAGCTGTTCGGGCTCCCAGTGCGGGTAGTCGTCCAGTCCGCTGTCGAAGTCGGTGGCCCACTCCTCGGGAAGCATGGGGAAGTCGCTGCCGTACAGGACGTGTCCGGGCGCGGCGAAGGCGAGCAGTGACGGGAGGGCGGCCGGGCCGGCGGAGATGGCGGTGTCGAAGTAGAAGCGCCGAAGGCCGCTCAGCAGCCTCTCGGGTGTGGAGTCGGGGTGGAGCCTGGCGGCGACCGCGAAGCGGTGGGCGGCGTACGGCAGGAAGCCGCCGGCGTGCGGAAGGATCATCTTGATCCGGGGGTACCGCCCTGGCACACCGTTCAGGGCCAGGTGAAGGGCAGTGCGGGCGGTGTCGTAGGGGAAGTCCACCAGAGGGCTGGGAAGGCCGGGGATCGGAGCGACCGGCGGCGCGGTGGGGTGGACGAGGACGACAGCCGCACGGGTGTCCAGCTCGGCCCAGAGCGGTTCGAACGCCGGGTCGCCGAGGTAGCTGCCCTGGACGTTGGACAGAACCATCAGCCCGTCCGCGTTCAACTCGTCCAGCGCGTAGGCGGCCTCGGCGAGCGCGGCGTCCACGTCGGGCAGGGGGAGAGCGGCGAAGTGACCGAAGCGATCGGGCCGGTCCTTGACGACTTCGGCGGTGTATTCGTTCACACTCCGGGCGCCGGCGCGGGCCGCGGCGGGGTCGTCCGGGGCTGCGACCGGAGCGGGAAACGACAGGAGGCCAGTGGCAATCGACCGGCGGTCCATCATCGCGATCGCGCTCTGAACATCCCATACGGGAGCGGGCCAGCCCAGGGCCGTGGCTCGGTCGGCCATCGCACGGCTGCGGTCCGGTGGGACCAGGTGCTGGTGTACATCGATCCGCGCCGGGTCCGTCATGTCTGTCCGAGCCTCCTCGGGTCCGGGGTAGGGAGCATGGGGATGGGATGCGGGCAGCAGGCAGCGGCGGGGCCGCCCGCCTCCAAGAGGTACCCCCCCTGGGAGGGGCTGCGGGGGCGGGAGCTCGGTCTGGCCCCGGACAGCGGGTGTGGCCGACCGGGGAATCACCCGCGTGGGCGAGCCCGGGTCCGTGGTGGAGCCGTCGACCGCGTGGCCGGTAAGGATCTTGAAGCAACCCGTAACCCGGTGAACGGTCCGGGGTTGGTAGCGGTGGGGGGCCTGCTGTCTGTGTGCGGTCCTCCGAGCCCAGTTCCCCGGAGTTTCGAGTGGACGCTCGCGGGGCTTCGTATGTCGGGTCGGGCGAGGCTGCGAGAGACCTGCTCGCCCCTGGACAGCGGGAGGACAGGGAGCCATGGCCGTGACCGAATCTGTGCGTGGGGATACGTCCGAGTCGGCGGGTGCGCGCGCTGTGCACGAGGGGATCCTGCGGCGGCAGTCGGCGCGTGAGTCGGCGGCGCGCACCTACGCGCGTGCTCTGCCGATCGTGCCGGTGCGGGCGCGGGGATTGACCATCGAGGGAGCCGACGGCCGCCGCTACCTGGACTGCCTCTCCGGCGCCGGGACCTTGGCGCTCGGGCACAACCACCCCGTGGTCCTGGAGGCCATCCGCAAGGTCCTGGACTCGGGCGCCCCGCTGCACGTCCTCGACCTGGCGACCCCCGTCAAGGACGCCTTCATCACCGAGCTGTTCCGCACACTGCCGCCCGGCCTCGCCGACCACGCGCGCGTGCAGTTCTGCGGACCGGCCGGTACCGACGCGGTGGAGGCCGCCTTCAAGCTCGTCCGGGCCGCGACGGGGCGGACCGGAATCCTCGCTTTCAGCGGCGCCTACCACGGGATGACCGCCGGAGCGCTCGAAGCGTCCGGGGGCGCCTTCGACGTACGGGTCGCGCGCCTTCCCTACCCGCAGGACTACCGCTGCCCCTTCGGCGTCGGCGGCGAACACGGTGCCGAACTCGCCGCCCGCTGGACCGAGTCCGTCCTTGAAGACCCCAAGTCAGGAGTGCCGCATCCCTCGGGGATGATCCTCGAACCCGTCCAAGGCGAGGGCGGCGTGATTCCCGCGCCGGACGCCTGGCTGCGGCGCATGCGGCAGATCACGGCCGACCGTGCCATCCCACTCATCGCCGACGAGGTCCAGACAGGGGTCGGGCGTACCGGCGCCTTCTGGGCCGTGGAGCACAGCGGCGTCACCCCCGACGTCATGGTCCTCTCCAAGGCCATCGGCGGCAGCCTGCCCCTGGCGGTGATCGTCTACCGCGACGAACTCGACGCCTGGCAACCCGGGGCTCACGCCGGAACGTTCCGTGGCAACCAGCTCGCCATGGCCGCCGGAGCAGCGACCCTCGCGTACGTCCGCGAGAACCAGCTCGCCGAGCGGGCGGCCGAACTGGGCTCGCGGATGCTTCGCCGACTTCAGGGACTCGCAGGGGAGTACCCGTGCATCGGTGATGTACGGGGACGGGGGCTGATGATCGGGGTCGAGGTGGTGGAGCCTCAGGCCCCATCCGCGCGCGACCAGGGAAGCTCGGCGGGGCCGGCGGCGCCTGAGAGGGCAGGGAGCGAGCTGGGTGCCCTGGCTCCGGCGGGACCCGGGGGTGTTCCCGGCCGGCACGAACCGGGTGCCCAGGCCGATCGCGCTCGGCCTGGAGACGGTGGGGCCGGCGATCTCGTGAGTCGCGACCCTGCGCGCATCGCCGGCGCCTTCTCGGGCGTCGTGCCCGGCGGCGGAGGAGCAAGGGCGGCGGCAGTGCGGGAACCCGACAGTCACCCACGCCCAGCTGCGCCCGAACTCGCGGCCGCAATCCAGCGCGAGTGCCTTCGACGGGGCCTGATCGTCGAACTCGGCGGCCGCCACTCCAGCGTCGTACGGCTGCTCCCGCCGCTGACCATCAGCGACGAGCAGGCCGACGCGGTGCTGGACCGGCTCGCCGACGCGGTGGACGCGGTGTCCCGTGGCCGCACCGGTCACACCGGCCACGTCCAGGTTCACCAGCGGCACCCGGGCCACCGAGGACACGGCGATCGGGCCGGCAGGGCCGGATAGCGCGGCAGCCGGTGGGGGCGCGCCACCACCCACCCCGCCCCTTGCCGTCGCGTGGGTGTCCGTCGACCGACTCACTCCCGAACGCCCCCTCACTTCCCATCGAATCCTCACCGCCACCTGACACACCCCCTCCGAGCGCACCTTGGAACGCGGGCCGATCAAGGCCACGCCCCCACACACCGCAGCACGGCGGCTGTCGCCGTACAGCCGGGACCACTTCAAGAGGACCAGCCTTGACGACCACCCCCACAGCCGACGGCCGTACCGACACCCGCACACGGATCTCCTCCGCCCCACAGATCTCCCAACAGGAGCCGCCCGCGCCGGTACCGAAGACCGCCGCTGCTCGGATGCCGGTACTCGCGCCGATGAAGAGCGGTGCCACGGACACCGAATGCCTGCCCGGCGCCGCCCCCGACTTCCTGGAGCATCCCGACGCGCACATCGCAGCCCAGGCCGCCGCGGTGGAGAACCTGCTCCGCTGTTGGGTACGCGAGACCCACGTCCAGGCACCCGACAACGGGCTCCTCCGCATCGCCCTGCCCGCCACCGGCACCACCCTGCTGGTCCCGGTCCACTACTGGTCCCCGACGGGTTGGCACCGCTTCGGCCTCCCGTACCTGGCCGACGCCCCGGCTCAGTCCCCGCCGACCGACGCGGTCACCCTCGCCGCACTGCTCCTCAGGGAGACGCCCGGGAACGGCAACCCTTTCTCCTCCGTCTGCGACTCCTCTGCCGCCACCCGCGTCCCTGGCCTGTCCGTCTCGTCGGCAGCCGCCGGACCCCCGAAATCCGTCGTACCTCCGCCACGTCCCGTATCCGAATCGCCCGCTTCTCCGACGTCCGCAAACCTGGCCGCCACCGGGATCTCCGCCGCGTCCAACGACCTCGTCGCCCGCGTCGCCGACTCTGTCCGACGTACCGTCACGTTCATCAGCGAGCGCCGTGAGAACCCCGTCGACTGCGCCGACCGCTTCCTCGCGGCCGAGCAGGCACTCTTGCTGGGGCACCCGCTTCACCCGACGCCGAAGAGCCGCGAGGGTCTCTCCGAGGCCGAGGCACGGCGCTTCTCACCCGAGTTGCGCGGCTCCTTCCCCTTGCACTGGCTGGCTGTCGCTCCCTCCTTGCTCGCCACTGACTCGGCTTGGACAGAACGTGGCCGTGTCGTCCCCGCCGCCCGGCTCACGGCCCGACTCGCAGGCCCGCAGCTGCCGTTGCCCGACGGGTACGCGGCCCTGCCCCTGCACCCCTGGCAACAGCGCGAGGTCCTGCACCACCCCGACATCGCCGCCCTGGCCGAGGCCGGACTGCTCCGGGACCTCGGAGCTCACGGCGCCGCGTGGCATCCCACCTCCTCCGTACGAACCGTCCACGCATCCGGTGCCACCGCCATGCTCAAGCTCTCGCTGGGCCTGCGGATCACCAACTCCCGCCGTGAGAACCTCCGCAAGGAGCTCCACCGCGGCGTCGAGGTGCACCGACTCCTGCGCAGCGGCCTTTCGACCCGGTGGCAGGCCGCGCACCCGGGGTTCGACATCATTCGCGACCCGGCGTGGCTCGCCGTCGACGGACCCGATGGCGTTCCTCTGCCCGGCCTTGACGTGGTGATCAGGCACAACCCGTTCAAGCCTTCCGACAACGTTTCCTGCGTAGCCGGGCTCGTATCGCCCCTTCCTCGCGCAGAACCCGGCACGGCCTCCGATCAGCCTCGGTCCGGCAAGGAGTTCCTCAGGTCCCGCCTTGCCGAAGCCGTCACGCGTCTCGCCGGCCGAACGGGCCGCTCTCGCGGAGCCGTTGCCGCCGAGTGGTTTCTGCGCTACCTCCAACAGGTCGTCCGCCCAGTGCTGTGGCTGGACGCCGAAGCAGGAATCGCCCTGGAAGCGCACCAGCAGAACACGCTGCTCCTGCTGGACGGTGACGGCTGGCCCTCGGGCGGCCGGTACCGCGACAACCAGGGCTACTACTTCCGTGAGTCCCGCCGCGCGGAGCTCGACGCCCGGCTTCCCGGCATCGGTGAGCACAGTGACACCTTCGTCTCGGACGAGGTCACCGACGAGCGTTTCGCGTACTACCTCGCGATCAACAACGTGCTGGGCCTCATCGGCGCGTTCGGTTCCCAGGGCCTTGCCGACGAACAGCTGCTGCTGGCCGCCTTCCGCCGCTTCCTCGGCGACCTGGCCTCTGGTCCCACCCGGCTGAGCACATCACTGCCCGCGCGACTGCTCGATTCACCTGTGCTGCGGTGCAAGGCGAATCTGCTGACCCGCGTACATGGCCTCGACGAACTCGTCGGTCCGGTCGACACCCAGTCCGTCTACGTCACCATCGCCAACCCCCTGCACAGCTGAACGTCGCTGTCGCCTTGCCTCTCGTCACCCCGCGCTTTCGGGCCCGGTCACCGCGGTCGCTCGCCTCCGTCCCCCCGCTTCCTCGCCGCCTTCGGCATCCGCCGACTCCCTTCAGCGACCCCCTGCATCCCTGAGGAACATGACCCACCCCGCCTCCCGAGAGGAGCGTCACTGTGCCTCCCACCGACGCGAGTGCCGACGCCGGTACCGCCCCAGTCACCGACCACGACCCCAGCGCAGACAGCGAGGACACGCTGGACATGCCCCTGCCTGATGAGCTCGTCGCGCTCCTCGCGGAGGACGCCGCTGCCGGCAGGGAGGGGAACCCGGGCGCAGGCGCGGCCCCAACCTCAGCGCCCCGAGTCGTAGTCGCAACCCCGGCCGTCTCCGACCTGCCGCTCGCCGACGATCTGCTTGACCACATTGCCGACTGGGGGCCGATCAGCACCCCCGCAGGAGTGCTTCACCTCGTCCCCGTGCGGATCGAACGAGACCTTCCGATCATCGACCGGTGGATGAACGACCCCGCCGTAGCGGCGTTCTGGGGGCTCGCCGGACCCCAGAACGCGACTGAGGAGCACCTCCGGTCGCATCTCACCAGTGACGGACGCAGCGTCCCGTGCCTGGGTCTGTTGGAAGGCACGCCGATGAGCTACTGGGAGATCTACCGAGCCGATCTCGACCCGCTGGCCCGGCACTACCCGGCTCGGCCCCATGACACCGGTGTCCATCTCCTCATCGGCGCCGTCGGCGACCGGGGGAGAGGACTCGGCGGAAGTCTCCTGCGAGCCGTCGCCGACCTCGCGCTCGACAAGCGTCCCGCCTGCGCTCGCATCATCGCCGAACCCGATATTCGCAACACCCCTTCTGTCGCTGCTTTCCTGGACGCCGGTTTCCGGTTCTCCGCCGAGATCGACCTGCCCGCCAAGCGGGCTGCCCTCATGGTCAGGGACCGGACTCTGCGCCACCTGCTGTGACGCCATGTCGCAGCGTCATCACTTCTGGTACACCGCTCGGGCCGATCGGGGTTCCGCTGCCGACGAGAAGCCGGATTCAGGTCCCGGCGACAAAAGACTGGATTCAGGTCCCGACGAGAGAGACTGGACTCAGGTCCGGGCGGCAAACCTGATTCAGGCCGAGTCGATCCCGCCCGCGGCCAGGGCTGATGGTCCGAGACGAGGCGCTCAGAACCGGGCCCGCGGAATCCGTACCTGCCGACCCCTGCCACAGCCGAAACAGCCCCGCCACATCCCATCCGCCGGCCCCGTCCGAACCGACCTGGATCACAGGCGTACACCTCGTGACCTCAATCGATCCGATCCCACACCCACCCGAGCCGATCCGATCCCCAACCGAGGAATGCCGGGTCTTGATCCCGCCGCTCGTCCCCACCGTGAGGGCCCGATTGTCAGTGCCGGGCCGTAGGGTGGTCGCGCTATGACGAAGCCCTCACTCCCCGAACTCCTGCATGCTGCTGTCACTGCCGTCGGCGGTACGGAGCGCCCCGGCCAGGTGACCATGGCCGAATCCGTCGCGGAGGCGATCGACGGTGATTCCCATCTGCTGGTCCAGGCCGGCACCGGCACCGGAAAGTCGCTGGGCTACCTCGTGCCCGCGCTCGCGCAGGGGGAACGCGTCGTCGTGGCGACAGCCACCCTGGCCCTCCAGCGGCAACTCGTGGAGCGGGACCTGCCGCGCACCGTTGACGCACTGCACCCTCTGCTGCGCCGTCGCCCCGAGTTCGCGATGCTCAAGGGCAGGTCGAACTACCTGTGTCTGCACCGCCTGCACGAGGGTGTCCCGCAGGACGAGGAGGAGGGACTCTTCGACCAGTTCGAGGCGGCCGCACCCACCAGCAAGCTGGGGCAGGACCTGCTGCGGCTGCGTGACTGGTCGGACGAGACGGAGACGGGCGATCGCGACGACCTGACGCCCGGTGTGTCCGACCGGGCCTGGGCCCAGGTGTCGGTGTCGTCGCGCGAGTGCCTGGGTGCTTCGAAGTGCGCGTACGGCGCCGAGTGCTTTGCCGAGATGGCCCGTGAGCGCGCCAAGCTCGCGGAGGTCGTCGTCACGAATCACGCGCTGCTGGCGATCGATGCCATCGAGGGCGCCCCCGTCCTGCCGCAGCACGAGGTCCTGATCGTCGACGAGGCGCACGAACTGGTCTCCCGGGTCACCGGAGTCGCCACCGGCGAACTCACGCCCGGCCAGGTCAACCGTGCGGTGCGCCGCGCCGCGAAGCTCGTCAACGAGAAGGCCGCCGACCAGCTCCAGACCGCCGCCGAGGGCTTCGAACGGCTGATGGAGCTGGCCCTGCCGGGACGGCTGGAGGAGATCCCGGAGGATCTCGGCTACGCGCTCATGGCGCTGCGCGACGCCTGCCGCACCGTCATCTCCGGGATCGGTGCGACGCGCGACAAGTCCGTGCAGGACGAGGACGCGGTCCGTAAGCAGGCGCTGGCGTCGGTCGAGACTGTGCACGACGTGGCGGAGCGGATCACGAACGGTTCCGAGTGGGACGTCGTCTGGTACGAGCGTCACGACCGTTTCGGAGCGTCCTTGCGGGTGGCTCCCATGTCCGTGTCGGGTCTGTTGCGGGAGAAGCTCTTCACGGACCGTTCCGTCGTTCTGACCTCCGCGACCTTGAAGCTCGGCGGCGACTTCAACGGCGTCGGTGCGTCCCTGGGGCTCGCTCCCGAGGGCACGGAGGGCGATGACCTTCCGCAGTGGAAGGGGGTGGACGTCGGCTCCCCCTTCGAGTACCGCAAGCAGGGCATTCTGTATGTCGCCAAGCATCTGTCGCGCCCCGCGCGGGACGGCGACCGCGTGGACATGCTCGACGAGCTGACCGAACTGATCCAGGCGGCAGGCGGCCGCACGCTCGGTCTCTTCTCCTCGATGCGAGGCGCGCAGCTGGCCGCCGAGGAGCTTCGTTCGCGCATCCCTGAGTTCCCGATCCTCCTTCAGGGCGAGGAGACGCTCGGGGAACTGATCAAGAACTTCGCCGGCGACCCGAAGACGTGCCTGTTCGGCACGCTCTCCTTGTGGCAGGGCGTCGATGTCCCCGGCCCCAGCTGTCAGCTGGTCGTCATGGACAAGATCCCGTTCCCGCGCCCGGACGACCCGCTGATGAGCGCCCGCCAGAAGGCGGTGGAGGACGCAGGCGGCAACGGCTTCATGGCGGTCGCCGCCACTCATGCCGCGCTGCTCATGGCCCAGGGCGCCGGCCGTCTCGTACGGGCGTCGGGGGACCGCGGCGTGGTCGCCGTACTGGACCAGCGACTGGCCACGGCCCGGTACGGGAGCTATCTGAAGGCGTCACTGCCCGACTTCTGGTACACCACGGACCGTAACCAGGTTCGAAAGTCGCTGTCCGCGATCGACGCAGTGGCGACGAAGGCAGAGGCCGAGGCTGAACAGTGATTGGGGGAGCCTGTCGCGGCGCCGCGACAGGCTCCCCCAATCTTGCATCCGCTGATTTCGGGTTCTGTGCACCGCACAGAACCCGAACAGCACAGGGCCCCGGAACCGGCGCAGGGGTCCCGGGGCCCGGTCAGAGGGCGCCGCCTTCGGCTTCGCCCGCAGCGGCCGTCACACGCGCCGCAGCACCGCCACCACCTTGCCCAGGATGGTCGCGTCGTCACCGGGAATCGGCTCGTACGCGGAGTTGTGCGGGAGGAGCCAGACGTGGCCGTCCTCGCGCTTGAAACGCTTGACGGTGGCCTCGCCGTCGAGCATCGCGGCCACGATGTCGCCGTTCTCGGCGACCGGCTGACGCCGGACCGTGACCCAGTCGCCGTCGCAGATCGCGGCCTCGATCATCGAGTCACCGACGACCTTCAGGACGAACAGCTCGCCGTCGCCGACCAACTGGCGGGGGAGGGGGAAGACGTCCTCGACCGACTCCTCCGCGAGGATGGGGCCACCGGCGGCGATACGGCCGATCAGCGGAACGTACGACGCGGCGGGCTTGCCGGTGGTGTCCGTGGGCTGCACGGAGGCGGCCTGGTCGGAGCCGCGCACCTCGTACGCGCGCGGGCGGTGCGGGTCACGGCGGAGGAAGCCCTTGCGCTCCAGTGCCATCAGCTGGTGTGCCACGGATGAGGTGCTGGACAGGCCGACCGCCTGGCCGATCTCCCGCATCGACGGCGGATAGCCACGCCGCTGCACCGAATCCCTGATGACCTCGATCACACGGCGCTGCCGATCCGTAAGCCCTGAGCTGTCTGCCCGGATGCCGGGAGGTCGCCCCGGCAGGGAGCGCTTGTGCGCCTCGGGATTCATGGCTTCGTTCATCGCATGCACCGGCTCGAGTCGGCCCTGGGAGCGGTCCTGGGCAGTGATGGTGGCACTGTCTGCGGTGGTGGTCACGTCGGCCCCTCTCGATGGTCTCCCTGCTGCACAACGGTAGTTGCTTTCGAAAGGTTGCGCCAAACACACGTTCGAGTGAAAAATCGCGAATCACCTGACGTGATCGTGTGTCCAGGTGTATGGCTGACGCGATGCCCGACGGGCAAAAGGGCTCATTGTTGTACCCTTCACCGCCGGGGTGACGACCTCGTAGGTTGCCGCCCCAGTCTGCCATCCGAGATCGGATCAGCCGGGAAGCGACCCCCCATCTGTGCGGGAGTCCCACGTCCCCTCCGTGCGGCGCTCACGGTATCTCCGTATGTGCCGTGGCGGTACGGCCGTGCACCAAAGTGTGCGGCGCGCCGGTGCGGACGCGTCGCGCGCGCCAGGGTCTGTGCGACACGCGGGGGCGGTGTCGATGTATGAGCCAATCCCCACATCTAGTGGTTGGATTGCGGCAGCAGCCCAGAAGTTGTGGTCCCCCGGGTCTTCGACCGCTCAGAGATCGCCTATGCTTGGGGCTGCTTCGAGGGGCCCATGAGGCCCAGCGAGGCTATTGAGTCTGCTGTGAGGAGGGTTGGAGTTATGCACTGCCCCTTCTGCAGGCACCCCGACAGCCGCGTCGTCGACAGTCGTACGACCGACGACGGCACGTCGATCCGCAGGCGCCGCCAGTGTCCTGACTGCTCCCGTCGTTTCACGACGGTGGAGACATGCTCACTGATGGTGATCAAGCGGTCCGGAGTCACCGAGCCATTCAGTCGTACCAAGGTCATCAACGGCGTCCGCAAGGCATGCCAGGGACGACCGGTCACCGAGGACGCGCTCGCCCAGCTCGGCCAACGGGTCGAGGAGGCGGTGCGAGCCACCGGAAGTGCCGAGCTGACCACCCACGACGTGGGGCTGGCCATACTCGGCCCGTTGCAGGAGCTCGACCTCGTCGCCTTTCTGCGATTCGCCTCCGTCTACCGGGCGTTCGACTCGCTCGAGGACTTCGAGGCCGCGATCGCGGAACTGAGGGAGGCGACGGGACGCCCCGCCGCGGACGACGACGACCGCGAGGACGACCCAGACGCAGTCACGGGGGGCCAGGAAGACGAGCGCGGGTCCGGAGGGACTGCACAGGTCCCCGTGCCCGCCAACGCCGCCGACTAGGGCGGGCCGGATCCGGTCTTCGGACCTCCGGATCCGGCCGAGGAGCGGCGACAGAAGACCTGCTGCGGG
Source organism: Streptomyces sp. NPDC057623 (assembly GCF_042800355.1). Taxonomy (NCBI): domain Bacteria; kingdom Bacillati; phylum Actinomycetota; class Actinomycetes; order Kitasatosporales; family Streptomycetaceae; genus Streptomyces; species Streptomyces sp. NPDC057623. The sequence goes on along the minus strand of NZ_JBHVGZ010000020.1, from coordinate 76,880 downwards.
CGGCAATCGAACGGTGCCCGCAGCACCAGACAGAACACGTGCCACGGGGAACATCGGGGCACTTCAGGGCGTTTTAGCCCGTAGAGGGAGGCGGCATGACAGAGACGGCGAGCGGTCCGGCACGGAGTTCCCGCGCCAAGGGCACCAAGGCGACCAAGGGACTGCGTATCGAGCGCATCCACACCACCCCCGGCGTGCACCCGTACGACGAGGTGGCCTGGGAGCGCCGTGACGTCGTCATGACCAACTGGCGCGACGGCTCGGTCAACTTCGAGCAGCGCGGCGTCGAGTTCCCCGACTTCTGGTCGGTGAACGCGGTCAACATCGTCACCAGCAAGTACTTCCGCGGTGCCGTCGGCACCCCGCAGCGCGAGGTGAGCCTCAAGCAGCTCATCGACCGCATCGTGAAGACGTATCGGAAGGCCGGCGAGGACTACAAGTACTTCGCCTCGCCCGCCGACGCCGAGATCTTCGAGCACGAGCTGGCCTACGCCCTCCTGCACCAGATCTTCAGCTTCAACAGCCCTGTGTGGTTCAACGTCGGTACGCCCCAGCCGCAGCAGGTCTCCGCCTGCTTCATCCTGGCGGTCGACGACTCCATGGAGTCGATCCTCGACTGGTACAAGGAAGAGGGCATGATCTTCAAGGGCGGCTCCGGCGCCGGCCTGAACCTCTCCCGCATCCGCTCCTCCAAGGAGCTGCTGTCCTCCGGCGGCAACGCCTCCGGTCCCGTTTCCTTCATGCGTGGTGCCGACGCCTCCGCAGGAACGATCAAGTCGGGTGGCGCCACGCGCCGCGCCGCCAAGATGGTCATCCTCGATGTCGACCACCCCGACATCGAGGACTTCATCGAGACCAAGGTGAAGGAAGAGGAGAAGATCCGCGCCCTGCGCGACGCGGGCTTCGACATGGACCTGGGCGGCGACGACATCACGTCCGTCCAGTACCAGAACGCCAACAACTCGGTCCGTGTGAACGACACGTTCATGAAGGCCGTCGAGTCGGGCGGCAAGTTCGGCCTGACGTCCCGCATGACCGGCGAGGTCATCGAAGAGGTCGACGCCAAGGCGCTGTTCCGCAAGATGGCCGAGGCCGCCTGGGCCTGCGCCGACCCCGGCATCCAGTACGACGACACCATCAACCACTGGCACACCTGCCCGGAGTCCGGCCGTATCAACGGCTCGAACCCGTGCAGCGAGTACATGCACCTGGACAACACGTCCTGCAACCTCGCCTCGCTGAACCTGATGAAGTTCCTGAAGGACGACGGCAAGGGCAACCAGTCCTTCGACGTCGAGCGCTTCGCGAAGGTCGTCGAGCTGGTCATCACCGCGATGGACATCTCCATCTGCTTCGCGGACTTCCCGACGCAGAAGATCGGTGAGAACACGCGCGCGTTCCGCCAGCTCGGCATCGGCTACGCCAACCTCGGCGCCCTGCTGATGGCGACGGGGCACGCGTACGACTCCGACGGCGGCCGTGCCCTCGCCGGTGCCATCACCTCCCTGATGACCGGCACCTCGTACAAGCGTTCCGCCGAACTCGCCGCGGTCGTCGGCGCGTACGACGGCTACGCCCGCAACGCCCAGCCGCACCAGCGCGTCATGAAGCAGCACTCCGACGCCAATGCCGTGGCCGTCCGCATGGACGACCTGGACACGCCGATCTGGGCCGCCGCCACGGAGGCCTGGCAGGACGTGCTGCGCCTCGGCGAGAAGAACGGTTTCCGTAACGCCCAGGCGTCGGTCATCGCCCCGACCGGCACCATCGGTCTCGCGATGTCCTGCGACACCACCGGTCTTGAGCCCGACCTCGCGCTGGTCAAGTTCAAGAAGCTGGTCGGCGGCGGCTCGATGCAGATCGTCAACGGCACCGTCCCGCAGGCCCTGCGCCGCCTGGGCTACCAGGAGGAGCAGATCGAGGCGATCGTCGCCCACATCGCCGACCACGGCAATGTCGTCGACGCCCCGGGCCTCAAGCACGAGCACTACGAGGTGTTCGACTGCGCCATGGGCGAGCGCTCCATCTCCGCGATGGGCCACGTCCGCATGATGGCCGCGATCCAGCCGTGGATCTCCGGCGCGCTCTCCAAGACGGTCAACCTGCCGGAGACGGCGACCGTCGAGGACGTCGAAGAGGTCTACTTCGAGGCCTGGAAGATGGGCGTCAAGGCGCTCGCGATCTACCGCGACAACTGCAAGGTCGGTCAGCCCCTCTCCGCCAAGACCAAGGAGAAGGAGAAGACCGAGATCACGGAGAAGGCCGAGGCCGCCATCCGTGAGACGGTCGAGAAGGTCGTCGAGTACCGCCCGGTCCGCAAGCGCCTCCCCAAGGGTCGTCCCGGCATCACGACGTCCTTCACGGTCGGCGGGGCCGAGGGTTACATGACCGCCAACTCCTACCCGGACGACGGTCTCGGCGAGGTCTTCCTGAAGATGTCCAAGCAGGGCTCGACTCTCGCGGGCATGATGGACGCCTTCTCGATCGCCGTCTCGGTGGGTCTGCAGTACGGCGTGCCGCTCGAGACGTACGTCTCGAAGTTCACCAACATGCGCTTCGAGCCGGCCGGCATGACGGACGACCCGGACGTGCGGATGGCCCAGTCGATCGTCGACTACATCTTCCGCCGCCTGGCGCTGGACTTCCTGCCCTTCGAGACGCGCTCGGCGCTCGGCATTCACTCGGCCGAGGAGCGTCAGCGCCACCTGGAGACCGGTTCGTACGAGCCGTCCGAGGACGAGGTCGACGTCGAGGGACTGGCCCAGTCGGCGCCGCGCGCCCAGGAACTGAAGGCCGTCGTCGCCACTCCGAAGGCGGACACCGTGGCGGCCAAGCCTGTCCCGCAGCAGGCCCACACCAGCGCCGAGCTGGTGGAGATGCAGCTGGGCATCCAGGCCGACGCCCCGCTGTGCTTCTCCTGCGGTACCAAGATGCAGCGGGCCGGCTCCTGCTACATCTGCGAGGGCTGCGGCTCGACGAGCGGCTGCAGCTGACGCCGGGCAGGGGCGTGGCCCCGACGTCGGGTAGTCGTTGAGCTGCCCTGACGAGGCCCTTGATGAGGGGCGCCGACCAAGTGTCGGCGCCCCTCATTGCCGTATGCCCGGCGCACGTATGAGTCAGCTCAAGGCCGGCCAGTCGCGCCCATGGTCGCTGTGAACGTCGTCGGGTCGTCCTCGAAACCGTGGATGCCCGGGTGGAAGTCCCACGTGCCCGATCCCTCGCGCACGAACTCCGCGACCGTCGCAGCCGTCGACCCGAGGACACCGCCGAAGTCGTCCTCGGCCATGACGGTGTAGCCCTCGCGGATGCGCAGGGCCGGATTGACGACGCTGACGAAGGTGCGGGTCGCGGGGTTCTGCTGGATCACGACTCCGACCATCACGCGCGCGTACCGGCTGTCGAGGCGGTCGAGCTCCACGGTCAGGACCTCGTCCCAGCCGAAGCCCTTGCCGTCCTGGCTGTCCCGGTTGAGATAGATGGTGCCGTCGGGAGAGCGACTGTCGAAGTGCACGACGTATGCGGGATCGCCGTACGGATCGCTCGCCAGGTAGGTCGCGGCGACGAGGTCCAGATCGGTGGGCGGCTGCCCCACAGTACTGGGATCCCACTTGAGTGAGATCTCTACCTTCCGGATCCCCTTGTTGATGGCGTTCACCAGGCGTCCCCTTCCCCGTTCCGCTTATGTCCCGGCCTGAACTGCCCAGCAGAGAAGGCCGGTTGTCCATCCTGCCACGCGTGCGGGCGCGTACGCGGGGGAGCACTCCGGCCGAGCGTGACCGGCGCCACGTTCCATGGCCTTACGATGGCGCGGTGCTGGTCAAGTGGATTCGCTGCACCGTGGTGGACCGCCGCGGCTTCGAGCGGGGGCAGCGAAAGTGGGCGGGGCTTCTGGGGGAGCCGGGGTTTCGGGGGCAGGGTGGTGGCTGGAGTCGGGGGCGGCAGGGGGTGGCACACATCTTCTCCTTCTGGGAGAGCCGTTCCTTCTACGACTCCTTCATGGCGCGCTCCCACGACCGACTGGCGACGGCGCAGTCGGGCACCTACAAAGACATGCAGGTCAGACTCTTCGACTACCGCTTCGACGTGAAGACCGGCTTCGAGCCGCGCTTCACTGACGCGGATCTGGTCCGGGTGGCTCACTGTCGTGTCCATGAAGAACGGGCCGAACACTTCACGCTCATGCAGGAGAAGGTCTGGAACCCCGCCATGGCCGGTTCCCCGGGCATGATCCGCGGACTGTTCGGCGAGGCGCCCGGCCATGAGTTCCTGGTGTTGTCGATGTGGCGGTCGGCCGCTGAACACGGCAAGTACCGGACGGAGCGCGTGGAGCGACTGGCGCTGCGCGCCCAGATCGAGGCGGACGTCGCGGCCCTTACGGGTGACATCGTGGAACTCGAACCGACGTGGATAGTTTGATTTCCGGACCCGCTGGTGGTGCGTCTTGATGTGGCTGATGGTGCAGGAGATGTGTGACCTGCGCCGTATAGAGCCCTTACGAGTGCTCCATGTGCCGTGATCCGATCTAGGGTTTTGGCATGGCACGACCACGGCGCATCGTCCTTGTCCGGCACGGCGAGTCAACGGGCAATGTTGATGACACCGTCTACGAGCGTGAGCCCGACCATGCGCTCGCCCTCACCGAGAGGGGCCGGCTTCAGGCCGAGGGGACGGGCAAGCGGTTGCGGGACGTGTTCGGCCGTGAGCCTGTCAGCGTGTACGTCTCGCCCTATCGCCGGACGCACGAAACACTGCGCGCCTTTCACATGGATCCCGAGCTCATACGGGTGCGCGAGGAGCCCCGGCTGCGCGAGCAGGACTGGGGGAACTGGCAGGACCGCGATGAGGTACGCCTCCAGAAGTCCTATCGGGACGCGTACGGCCACTTCTTCTACCGGTTCGCCCAGGGCGAGTCCGGCGCTGACGTGTACGACCGGGTCGGTAACTTCCTGGAGAGCCTGTTCCGCAGCTTCGAGGCGCCCGACCACCCGCCGAACGTGCTGCTGGTGACCCACGGTCTGGCGATGCGACTGTTCTGCATGCGCTGGTTCCACTGGACGGTCGCGGAATTCGAGTCTCTTTCGAACCCGGGGAACGCGGAGATGCGGATGCTCGTTCTCGGGGACGACGGTAAGTACACGCTCGACCGTCCTTTCGAACGCTGGCGAGATCCGGAAACCGTACGGGATCACCGGATAGAGTGGCAGGGCGATGACCGCTGACTCCTCTCCCCAAGGGCGCCTGGACCGCGCCCTGGCAAGCCTGCGCGGACTCGCGGTGGGGGACGCGCTGGGCTCGCAGTTCTTCGTCCCGGTGAACTATCCGCTGCTGAAGCGCCGAGAGCTGCCGTCCGGGCCCTGGCAGTGGACGGACGACACGGAGATGGCCTGCTCCGTCGTCGCCGTCCTGGCCGCCCACCACCGCATCGACCAGGACGTCCTGGCCCGCTCCTTCGCCGAACACCATGACTTCGACCGGGGCTACGGGCCTGCGGTCAACCGGCTGCTGCGCCTGGTTCGGGAGGGCGGGGACTGGCGTGAGCTGTCGGCCGCGCTCTTCAACGGACAGGGCTCCTGGGGCAACGGCGCCGCGATGCGGATCGCCCCCCTCGGCGCTTGGTACGCGGACGACCCGGAGCAGGCGACCCACCAGGCCGAGATCTCGGCCTACCCCACGCATCAGCACCGCGAGGCCGTCGTCGGTGCCATGGCCGTCGCCGCTGCCGCCGCGCTGGCCGCCGCACCCGGGGGCCCGCCAAGCCCTGAGTCGCTCCTCGACGACGTTGTCGCTCTCGTCCCGAAGAGCGCGGTCGGAGCAGGTCTGCGGCGCGCCCGGGACATGCTCGACTACGCCGACGCCGGCACCGTCGCGGCGGTCCTGGGCTGTGGACGACGTACGACGGCTCACGACACCGTGCCCTTCGCGCTCTGGTCCGCGGCGCGGGCCCTCGGCGACTATGAGCGGGCTTTCTGGACGACCGCGCAGGTCGGCGGCGATGTGGACACCACATGCGCCATCGTGGGCGGTGTGATCGCTTCCGGGAAGGCAGGATCGGCGCCGGCCGCATGGGCGGAGCGGACCGAGGCGTTCCCCGCGTGGATGCCCACATCGGCGTAGCGCAGTACCGCTGCCCGGCCGAACTGCTCAATGACTATCTGTGTATGCCAGGAACTCTGCGTAACCAGTCGTCCGTTGTCGTGGCAGATGGTGTGCGCCCCGCTGGGGTCGCATGCGCAGACGGCATACGGGCGGGCCCAGGGGGTGGAGTCGTGGAGTTCATGTCGGTGCTGGGCGTGCTGGGCGTGCTGGGCGTGCTGGGCGCCGCGGCGGCTGCCGCGTGGGGCGGCCTTCGGTTTCCGTGTCGCGACGGGGCTTGCCTGTCGTCGGTCGGCACGAGGGTGGTGCGGATGGCCGGCTCGTCATCCTCGCGGTCGGTCCCCCGGACGCGCCCCGGCCATCCGCAGCCCTTCGCGGGCCCGGCCGGATCAGCCGGCCATCGGGCCCGCCGTCCCGGAGAGGGCGTCCAGATCGCTCTTGCGGACCCGGATCACGAACCATGCGGTGGCCAGGGCGATTACCGCCATCGCTGCGGCCGCCACGAACCCAGTCGATATGCCCTGGGTGAGCACTTCGTGCCCCCACGGGCCGGGCAGCTGCTGCGTCTTGGCGAACTCCGCCTTCTGTTCGGCCGATCCCTCCGCCATGAACTTCGGAAGCTGCTTCTCCGCCTCGTCCCTGCTGGCCGAGCCGAACACCGTCGTCAGGATGGAGAGGCCCAGCGAACCGCCCACCTGCTGCGTGGCGTTGAGCAGCCCCGACGCCGCACCGGCCTCGTGCTGGGCGACGCCCGAGACCGCGGTGATCGTCAGGGTCACGAAGTTCAGACCCATGCCGAAGCCGAAGGCCAGCATCGGGCCGAGGACTCCGCCGACATACGAGCTGTCGGCGCTGATGAGCGTCTGCCAGGCCAACCCGATCGCCGTGAGCGCCGAGCCCACGAGCATGAACGGCTTGGGGCCGAGCACCGGCAGGAAGCGCTGCGACAGCCCGGCGCCGAGCGCGATGACGAACGTCACCGGAAGGAAGGCGAGGCCGGCCTCGATCGGGCTGTACTGGAGCACGTTCTGCACGAACAGCACGATGTAGAAGAACATGCCGAACATCGCCGCGGCCAGGCTGAGCATGATGACGTACGTGCCCGAGCGGTTGCGGTCGGCGAACATCCTGAGCGGCGTGATGGGCTCCTTGGCCCGCGACTCTATGAACGCGAAGGCCAGCAACAGGACCACCGCGGCGCCGAAGGACCCGATGGTCAGACTGTCCCGCCATCCTTCGTCCGCGGCGCGGATGAACCCGTATACCAGAGAAGCCATGCCCGTCGTCGAGGTCAGCGCGCCCGCGATGTCGAAGCGGCCGGTGTGCCGTTCGGACTCGCTGATGTACAGCGGCGTGAGCACAGCGATCACGATGCCTATCGGCACGTTGACGAAGAGCACCCATCGCCAGTCGAGCCATTCGGTGAGCATGCCGCCCGCGAGCAGTCCGATGGCGCCACCGCCGGCGGAGACGGCAGCGAAGACGCCGAACGCCCGGTTGCGCTCCGGGCCTTCGGGGAACGTCGTGGTGATGAGTGCCAGCGAGGTGGGCGACGCGATCGCGCCTCCCACGCCCTGGAGCACGCGCGCGGCCAGCAACTGCCAGGGCTCCTGCGCCAGTCCGCCGAGCAGCGAGGCGACCGTGAACAGCAGGATGCCGGACATGAAGACCCGGCGGCGGCCCAGGATGTCACCGGCCCGGCCGCCGAGAAGCAGCAGACCGCCGAAGGTGAGCGTGTAGGCGCTGACGACCCAGGTGAGGTCGGTGGTACTGAAGTTGAGGGCGTCTTGAATGTGCGGGAGCGCGATGTTCACAATCGTCGCGTCCGGTGGCGTTCCAACGGGCGTTATCAGGTTCCGAATTCGGGCCGCGGCGTGACGGCGGGAGTTGCCTGGTCACGGGGCACCGCACGGCGTCCGTAGGGCCGACGTACCCGTGGCGGACGGGGCGATCGGTTACGGACGCCGTGATCCGGGGGACGCGCGGAGCTTACGCGGCCGGGGCGCCGCCGCCCGCGCCGCTGAGGGCTTCCAAGTCGCTCTTGCGGACCCGTACGACGACCGTGGCGACTACGAATGCGAGGATGGCCATGGCGGCGGCCGGCATGAAGGCCGTGGAGATCCCCTGGGCGAGGACTTCGTGGCTCCACGGGGCGGGCAGCTGGTGGGTCTCGGCGAACGCGGCCTTCTGCTCCGGCGTGGCCTGGGCCATGAACGACGCGACTTGCTTGGTTGCCTCGTCGCGGCTGGCCGAGCCGAAGACCGTGGTGAGGATGGACAGACCGAGTGCACCGCCCACCTGCTGTGTCGTGTTGAGAAGGGCGGAGGCCGCCCCCGCCTCGTGCGAGGCGACGCCGGATACGGCGGTCACGGTGAGGGTGACGAAGTTGAGTCCCATGCCGAAGCCGAAGACCAGCATCGGTCCGAGCACCCCGCCGACGTAGGAGCTGCCCGAGTCGACCAAGGACTGCCAGGCCAAGCCGATGGCGACGAGGGTGGTTCCGGCTATTAGGAACGGCTTGGGGCCGAGCACCGGCAGCAGCCGCTGTGATATCCCCGCGCCCACCGCAATAACCACGGTGACGGGCAGGAAGGCCAGGCCGGCGCTGATGGGGGAGTAGCCCAGCACGTTCTGCACGAACAGCACGATGTAGAAGAACATGCCGAACATCGCCGCCGCGAGACTGATCATGATCACGTAGGTACCCGAGCGATTGCGGTCGGCGAACATCCGCAGGGGGGTGATCGGTTCCTTGGCACGGCTCTCGATGAACATGAACGCGGCGAGCAGCACCACGGCTGCACCGAACGCGCCGAGCGTCAGCGAGTCCCGCCAGCCGTCGGATGCCGCCCTGATGAACCCATAGACCAGCGCGACCATGCCGAGCGTCGAGGTGAGTGCTCCGGTGAGGTCGAAGCGGCCGGGGTGACGCTCGGACTCGTTGATGTAGCGCGGTGCGAGTGCGGCGATGAGGATGCCGATGGGCACGTTGACGAAGAGCACCCAGCGCCAGTCGAGCCAGTCGGTGAGCAGTCCGCCGGCCAGGAGTCCGATGGCGCCGCCACCCGCGGAGACGGCTGCGAAGATGCCGAATGCCCGGTTGCGCTCGGGGCCTTCGGGAAACGTGGTGGTGATGAGCGCGAGTGAGGTGGGTGATGCGATGGCGCCACCCATGCCCTGGAGCACGCGCGCGGCCAGCAACTGCCAGGGTTCTTGGGCGAGTCCGCCGAGCAGCGAGGCGAAGGTGAACAGCAGGATGCCGGCGATGAAGACCCTGCGGCGCCCGAGGATGTCCCCGGCTCGCCCGCCGAGCAGCAGCAGGCCGCCGAAGGTGAGGGTGTAGGCGCTGACCACCCACGTCAGGTTGGTCGTGGAGAAGTTCAGCGCGGTCTGGATGTCGGGCAGGGCAATGTTGACGATCGTGGCATCGAGCACCACCATCAGCTGGCACGCAGCGATGACCGTGAGTGCGATGCCCGGGTGTGACGGGCGTGAAGCCGGACCCGGTGGGACGGGCACGGGTGGCTGTGTCTGTATCTGATCGTGCGTCACAGAATGTCCCCCCAGAAACGAAGTAGTGAACGTGTGCGTTCACTACTCGCGACGATAGCGAGTCGGCCGTAGTGAACACAAGCGTTCCCTAAGGTGGTTGGCCGTGAAGCGGTGCCGTGGGTTGAGAGCGTCGGTGAGCCCGGCGGCATGCAGTCGACCGAATAGGTGTGATGGCGGGGAGGTGATCCCGGAGCAGGCGGGAGTGCCCGCCGCGCTGTCGCAGAGGGCTCCCGCGTGATCGTGCAACGGTTGTGAAAATGGGGGAGCGGCTGGCGGGGCGCGACTTGGCTCGTCAGCCGGGGTGCCGAGGGAGTGCTGTGCGCATTCGAGTCCCCGACGGAGGTCTGGGCGCGTGGGGGCGCCGGGAGGGGGAAGGTCGTGAATCAGGCGGTTGTCTGCTTGAGCCGGTAGCTGGCAATGCCTAGCAGCAGCTTCGAGTCCTTGGCGGGAGCCGCAAAACATGGGAAGCCGGATCGGCGCCGGTCGGGGGTGGGTCGTTGGTGGTGACGGCGACCGTTTCGCTCTGAGCTCGAAGCGTGCCCGGGTGCCAGAAGACGGGCGTTGCGCAGGTTCGAACCCTCGGCGGGGGACCCAGAACATGGGAACGGGGGAAGCCGCCGGTCGGGGGTGGGCATCTGGTGATCCAGACGGTCGTCCAGCTGAAGCGGTAGGCCGATGATGCTTGGCCGCGGGTCGGGGTCCTGGGCGGGAGCCGCAATCAAGAGCAGTTCTTGATGTAGCCCGGTGACCTGCGTAGATTCGGTTATCGGCTTCAAAGTCGAGGAACGGCATCTTGCTCCGGTTGTGCCTGAAGGGCATCTGCCGCAGTTGGTGCCAGTTCTGGACCGGCAGCATGCGGAGCCCGTCACCCGGCTCCGCATGCTGTTTCGTCAGGCCGTGTTGGGAGTCCGGGCCGGGTATTCGCTGCACGCAGTGTGTCCGCGAGAGATCGCTGTCAGGTAGCGAGCGCGTTCCGCCTCCGTGAGGCGGCGGCCCACGCGTTCGCACACCTCTTTGATCCAGGTGTTGACCGAGGTGTCCCAGGACAGGACTTCACCTCCTTCGGTGATGGACCACAGGCGCTTCCCGTCGGGAGAGAAGACGAGGTTGCTTTGTGCACCGAGCCCCTCGGCCCCACCATATGATCGGGACACTGGGAGGACGGTGCTGGCGAGCCGATCACCGCTCTCGGCGTCCCACAGCCATACGGTGCCGTCTCCGGCCAGTGTTGCCGCCCACTGGCCGCTGGAGTCTGCCGTGACGGCCATAGGTCCTGCGCCGTCCGACCGCCACCGCAGTTTTCCCGTCCGCACGTCCCAGCGTTGCAGCACGCCACGGTCGGTGACGGCGAACAGGGAGTGGCTCTTCTCCGACAGTGCCAGAACGTCGAGCGTGCGGCCGTCGAGCTTGAGGCGGTGCACCCGGCGGCCGGATGGGAGTTCGTAGACGTCGACACGGCCGCCAGACGTCGCCACGGCGGCAAGGCCGCCCTTTTCGCTGACCGCCGTCCGGTACTCGGTCAGGCCGGACGTCTTGCGGTCCCTGTCCGTCAGGTGGGGGGCTGTCCGCTCGACCGGTGTGGAGAGCTCCTCCGTCTTGGGGTTGTAGAGGAGGACGGAGCCGTCGGAGAGCACGACCACGACACTGTCGTCCGGTCTGGTGGCGATGCGGGGTGGCACGGAGATGGTGTCCGTGCTGGCGGGCAAGGCGAAGACCCGCTTCCCGCCGAGTATTTCCTCTCTCCACGTCCACGCCTCCACCGCGTTCTGTGAGGCGGCGTACAGGGTGTTGCCATTCTGCGCGAAAGCGAGTCCCTCGTAGAACGTCTGCCCTCCTGCGCTCATGTCCGTGCCCTTCGGGGGCCGCAGGTCCAGCGTGGAGGGGACATCGGGGTCCCACTCGTGGCTCCACGCGATGTGCCCGTCTGGTGTCATGGCGAGTGGAAGCTGGGACGGGATCGTCGCGCCGTCGGGCACGGAGACGCCGAGTCGGTGCATGGTGGGCGCCGTGTTCCCCAGGGACCACAGGGCAACGGTGCTGCCGTCGGCTGAGGCCAGGCGATCGCCCGCACCCGGCGAAAAGGCGAGCACCGACGGTGTCTCGACTCCGGGGAGCGTCTCGATGACCGTCCTCTCCGGATCTCCCTGTGCTGTGGCTAGGAGGAGGCCCTGGCTTGTGCCCACCGCCGCACGGTCGCCGTCGGAGATGGCCAGACTCGACGACTGCTTGCCGGAAAGGATCGGCTGGGCTCCGCAGCCGTTCTCTCCGGAGGTGTCCCCGGGGAACTGTCCCTGGAGCAGTTGCGCGATCGACTCCAGCTCGACCGCCCCGAATCTGGAAAATCCGAAGCAGTTCCCGTTCGGCGACGCGGCGGAGACGTAGCCGTTGTGGGGATAGAGGCTGTCGTCGGACGACTTGATCGTGCGGAGCCTGTCGTCGTAAAGGCGCCAGCCCTCGGCTGTGACCACGGCCAGTTCGCGCCCCTTGTTTCGAAAGGCAAGGTTCAGTACGCCAGCACGCAGGGCGGTGACGACCTGCGCGTACGGCTCGTCGGTCCCGGCCCGGTACAGCCTGAGCGTTCCGCCACCGTTGGCTGCCAAGTCGTGGCTCGACGTGCGGAACCCAACCGCGTCCACCGGACCCTTTCCGGCAGACAGCTGGCGCGTATCGCCGGAGCGCAGGTCGTGCAGGACGGTCTCACCCGAGTCGGTGCCGACGGCCAGTAGCTGGTCGTCGTCGCTGAACTCCAGTGCGCTGACCTCGCCCTTGACGGAGACGTGCCCTACCTTGCGTGTGCCGTCGGATGTCCAGACGGTGACCGAGCCCTTGTCGGTGCCGGCGGCGACGTAGCGGGGCGAGGTGGTGAGAGCCAGGGCGGTCACTGTTCCCCCGCCTCGCACGAAGCGGACCAGGCGGGGGCTATGGGTCGTCAGCTGATACAGCGCCGACAGGGTCTCCGGGGTCTCCTGCACCTGGTACGCCTGGAGAGCCAGGAGAGAGGCCACCTCCAGGTCGTCATCTCTCAGGTTCAGCGCGGTGGCTGCCAGTTCGCGGGCGGTCGCGAGGCGGGCCTGGTCCTGGGCGGTGTTCCGCTGCGCGAAGGCGATCACCGTCGCAGCGATGAGTCCTAGACCCAGCATGATCGCCAGCCCCTGCATGATCCAGCGGAAGTTCCGTAACTTACGGCGCTGGGACACGTCCTCCCCGATCAGCTCGTCCTTGGGACGAGCGTGCAGGGTTGCGGCAAGGTCGGCCACGCAGTCCTGGAATCGCGGGTCGCGTGGGTCGTCCGGGTGGTCTTCGCCCATCCAGCGCAGGTCCAGCCAACGCGGCTCCTCGGGGAAGTGAGCCCGAAGAGCGCGGGGGAGACAGGTGGTCCGGTCCCAGTCGAAGTCTCCCGCCGCGCGGTCCCAGTGGAGCTCGCCTCCCGTGACGACGAGCAACAGATTGCTCGCCCGGGGACCCTGCCGCCACCAGGAGATCTCCTTGTTTACCCAGTGAGACTGCGCAGACTCGGGTGATGCCAGCAGGATGAGGTATTCGGATTCGCCGAGCGCCTGCTCCAACCTGCTCCAGAGACCCGGATCAGCCGACAGGGCGGCATTGTCGAGAAAGATTCGGAGTGCGCGCACCATCCTCCATGGATTTGCGAAGCGGTGCAGGGCGTGGCGCAGTTGCCGGGCCCGGTGACTGTCCGCTCTGCTGCTGTACGAGATGAATGCCGCGTAGCCCATTGGGAGCCTCTCCCGCCCTTCCGCACGGATCGTCGGACGCCATCGGCCATTGTTGTCGGGTGCGTGTCAATCTGGCAGCAGTAATCAAGCTCAAGAGAGCTCGTTGTCACCTCATGCCGAATGCAAGACTTCGTGCCTGCACCCGGCACCACGGCGACTCTGGCCCGCGACGCCGGCTCAGCAGCGCATCTATTTGCAAGTCTGCGGTAGTTCGCTACGCCGCGGGGCGAACTCCTGCCATTCGCGGGTCGTCAAACCACCGTCCGCGATCCGGCACAGGGCGGTGCGCCAGCGCTCGGGATTCAGATCCCACAGTGTCGTTCCCTCGGCTGTGACGACGGCCGCTTGATGTCCGGATCGGCTGCCGGCAACCGCCAGAGGGGTCCCGCTGTCCCAGGGAGACGTCCACCTGGGTGCGGGCCCGCCGCGGTCGACATAATGGAAGGTGACGCCCTCGGGGGCGAACGACACCAGCCGGGAGGCCGCGCCATCCGCCACCCAACCCTGGGAGCCAGTCGGCCAGTTGCCTCCAATGACCGACTTCTGCTGCCCGGTCTGGGGATCCCACAGCTCCATTCCCCTGGATCTCTCACCGTCTCTCTCGGCGCCATCGGCCGTGAACTTCCAGTGGACCACGTAGAGAATCAGTGTCGAACCGTCAGGGCTCATCGCAAGATCTGCGACGTGGGCGTCGGGAAGGCGCAGGGGGACTGGTGCGGAGAGTTGCCCCTTCTCGCTGGGCTCCCTGACCTCGACCACGGCCTCGGGGGTCCTGGGGGCCTCGTAGCCGCTGACGGTCAGGGTTGCCAGGCGACGGCCGTGCGGATCTGCGGCGAGCGTCCCTTCGCCCTTGAGGAAGGATCCCGGTCGGCCGCCCCGGCTGACCAGCCGAACTCCCTTGTCCGTGGCTACTGCCAGCGTTCCGGAAGACAACTCGGCGACGCTGTGCAGCTCCCGGGCCCCGAGTCGATCGGCCGTTATCTGCCACACGGGAGTCAGAGGATCGCGGCGCCAGTGGACGAGGCGGTATGCATCTCCTGACACACCGATGGTCGTCAGGCGGTGCCCGTCCGGAGAGAAGGCCAGGTCCAGCCAGTTAGTGCCCCGCCCATCGCCGGGTGAAGAACGGTCGACAGGTTTCAGATTCTTCGAATCGTAGACGGCGATGCGGTCCTGTTCTAGGACGCCGAGTCGGCCCCCGTCGTCCCACTCGGCCTGGGAGGCAGATGCGCCCCACGGGAGTCGGCGAAACCGGTTGTCGTGCCCGGGAGTCGTCAGAGCCAGCTGCTGTTCGTCTGTGGACAGCACCCGCCTGCCGTCGCTGCTGATGGCCAGGTTACCGATGCGCTCGGCGTGTCGGAACAGCGCGGTGTGCGAACCGGACCTCAGATCCAGGGCGAACACCCGGCCGTCGCTGCAGCCGACAACCGCAGTACGGCCGTCCGCCGCGGCCTTCAGGCCGTAGACGTCGCATTCGGCCGGCAGAGACACTCTGCCGTGGCGCGACCCGTTCCTGGTGTCGACGAATTCCACACGGGTGTCTCGGACGGTGGCGATACGGCTGCCGTCTGGGGAGAAAGCGGTCGGCGTGCCGGGGAGAGCGATCGCCTCGTCCGGCGGTAACCATTGCCGACGACGAAGGTCCCACGCGCGCAGGGCCGCGCGGTCACGGTCGATGTCCGTCGCCAGTGCAAGCACACGTCGGCCATCGGTGGAGAAGGCGACGTCGTCGATCCTCAGCCGGGGGCCGAGAGACGGCGCCGTGGTGACCGACCCTCGCTCGGGATCCCACAATTCCAGGCCGTTGCCGCCGACGGGCTCCGCCAGCACGGGGCCTTCGTCTGCGATATCGATGCCGCCGGGCGCCGCAATGAGGGATGTGTCCGCCGCGACAGCGAAGGTGGACCCGATCCTGTCGGTGTGCGGGCCTTCCCGGCCGCCATCGGCGAGGTTCCAGCTCCGCATTCCGTGGCCGCTCTGCGAGGCAAACAGCCATCGCCCGTCGGCGCTGAAGGCCAGCTGGTCGATGTCGCCCCATCCTTCCCCGCCGGCACCCGGTGGGGCGTCCTCGGAAACCGGTGCGGTCAGCAGGTGCTCTCGACGCGACGGGTCCGCGTCCCGCACCTCGATGGTCGAGCCGTCACGCCCGCTGAATGCGAAGAGGTTGTCCGGGCCGACGGCCGCGGCAACGAAGGAGACCGTCCCGTCCACCTGGTGGTCCTGGATCAACTGAACGTGCCGCATCTGGTCCATACGCTGGATCATGGCGGTCGTGGACTCTGGTGTCGGCTCCATGGCGTAGGCGGCGACGGCGAGCCGGGCCGCCAGCACCGGGTCCTGGTCGGCCTCTTCGGCCGAGCGGTGCGCCAGGGCCCGGGAGATCGCCAGCTGTTCCTGCGCATCCGCCTCGTTCCTGGCGCCCTTCCACACCGCCCACCCGACAAACACCACCATCGCCATAAAGAGGGCGAACAGCGAGGAGTTCCAGCGGCGCCGGCGTCGCTCCTCCTTGATGAGAACCTCGACCTTCTCGCCGTACACAGGCGCCGCTAGCTGGCAGACGGCGTTGTGGGCGGGCGACAGTAGAAGCGCGATTCTGGGGTGGACCAGCCAGCGACGCTTGTAGGGTCGCAGATCCACCCATTTCGGCTCCTGTTCGAAGAACCCGTACAGGGCAGGAGGTACGGTGTCGGACTCCACCCTCTTGAAGTCGCTTGCCTCCTTGTCCCACCTCAATTTCCCGCCTGTGTGGGCGATCAGGACGGGACGGCTGGCGTTCCTCTCACGCCACCACTCGATCTCGTGGTTGATCCATGCGGATTCGGCGGCCTGGGGCGAGGCGAGCAGGATCAGCGTGCGGGACGCGTCAAGGGCCCGCTTCAGCTCGTCGGAGAGCTCGCCGCTGGCCGGAGTGGACCGCTGGTCAAGGTAGATGCGGAGCTGTGGCCGTCTCCGCCGTCGATTGGTCCCGGGTAGCCCCGAACCGACACTCCGCAGCTTGTACCGCAGGGCGGGCGCGAGCGCTCGGTCGGCTGCAGTTGCGTAGGAGATGAAGGCGTCGTAATGCTCGTAGTCCTCGGACCGTTCGGACTCTCTGAGCCTCATACGCCAATTCACGCGGCCCCCTCCCGACACTCGGAATCCGGTTCTTCCCCACCTTGTCGCCCGCCACACGAAGATCGCCGCGGACGCTTCGAGCGCAGGTGACTACGGATGAAAGCGAGGGACGGGTACTTGGGACGCGGTCAGGCGGTTGCGGAGCGCTGCGCCGCATCCTGCCCTGGCACGCCGCCCGTGTGACGAGCCGCGTGCCAGGCGGATCTGCGTAAATGGCGTTCGGGGTCACGGATGCCCGCGATCTCACCCAGGCCGACGACATACGGCCGCAGACTGCGCTGGAGTTCGCGCAGGGCCTGCCGGAACTCCGCGTTGTCGGGCCAGGCCGACTCGTCCTGGTCGGGGTGGGCCTCCTCGAAGGCGCGCAGCCGGGGATGCCAGGTGGCCAGGAAGGGTGCGAGTTCGAAGTTGAGGATGTCCAGGACCAGTTCGTGGACGGAGTCGCCGTCCGCGGGGGGAGGCGGAGCGCTGCCGGACTCCAGGGGCTCGCGGTACATGTCGAACAGCGTCTTGAGGGACGTGAGGGCTTCGCGCAGATTGCCGCTTCCGTCGTCCAACGGGCGGGTTGCCACGCGCGTCGATGCTTGGAAGAACATGCGCAGCGCCGCCTGCCGCATGTCCGTGTTTGCCTTGAACGTCATCTCGCTGCCGGGCAGGACGAGCCGCACCTCGGTCAACTGGACCGATCTGCGGTAGACATCGGCGCCGAGCACAAGGGCGATGCCGACCACACCGCCGACCACGACGGAGAGCAACTGGCCCCCCGTCTGGCTGATGGAGTACGCGGCGACGCCGACCACACCGCCGACCACAGCGGCCAGCACCGCCCGCCCCGCTGTGCCTACCGCAGCAGCGATGGTCCACCCCCGACGCACCGTCACCTCTTGATGTCCTTTCCCCGGTCATTGCATCGCACGGAGACCCATCCGTGCTGGTGGGGAACTTACCGGGTCAGGTGCTCTGGCGCAGTCGCCCCAGTCCGCGGCTTGCCAGGGCGGCGATCTCCTGGGGGTAGTGGGAACCGGCCAGCTGCTGGTTCTCCTCGTCGGTCAGGCCGTTGTGCAGGCCCGCCCACGTGGGAGCGTCACTGAGTGCCCGAAGCCGCTCCAGGCCGTCGAGGAAGCGAGGATCGGGCGGAATGGCGTCCGAGGGATGGGGTACCTCCGGTGCACCGGTGAGGCCGAGCGTCTTGGCGATCTCGGAAGTGACTCCGCCGTAGCCGGCCGCGAGATAGACGGGCAGCCCGACTTCCAAGGCCAGCAGAGCTTCTTCCACGAGCCCCGGCAGGGTCCCGAGGAACCCTCCTCGCTTGCCACCGAGGAGCAGGTGCGCGTCCACGTGGCGCATGAGGTGGCGACGCATGCCAGTGAGCGCGCGGTGCCTGATCTCGGGGTCGGTCTCGGGCACAGGTGCCTCACCCCGGTCGGCGGCGGGGTCGACCGGCTCGCCGTCGATGCTCAGGCAGACGATCTCGCCATAGCGTCCGAACTGTTCTCGATGGAGATCGAGTTCCGACAGCGGCAGTTTGCGGTGCTCGGTCCAGGCCAGGCAGTTGAGCAGCGGGCGAGACGAGGGCGCGTACTGCCGCATCTGCTCGATCAAGAAGAGGGTGTAGCCGTCTGGCCGCAGGTTTCCTCCGTAGGCCAGCTTGCCGCCCGCCGTCACGACGAGCTGCGCGAGTTCACCGAGGACCGTGCGGAACTGGGTTTCGGCCAGGCCCAGCCGGTCCAGGTCTGCACTGGTCGCGACCGAGATACCGATCCGCATTCCCTTCAGGGCATCGGTCGGCAGTACGTCGGACATGTACGTCCCTCCGTTCTCGCGCATACGGTCCCGGTCCAGGGCGACGAACTGCTGAGGGGTCATGGACTCGAAGACCAGCCCCCTCAATGACGCGACATCCCGCAGCTGCGCGGCCTCGGTCGGCCGGACCGGGGCGCCGGCGTGCAGGACGCTGAACCGGTGGGTCGTAGACGGGGCTTTGGCGGTCTGAGTGTGTCTCTTCAGTTCCGCCGTGAGCGTTTCCGCTTCCGGCGGGTGGAAACTCATCCGGGTCGTCGACTCGTCGATGTACCGGCGCAAGGACGTGCTCTGGTGCCGCCACAGAGCGTACGACAGGTAGTCGTCCACTAGGAGGTTCACCCCCCGGAAGACGTCCGGCTCCGACCAGCCGTCCTCCAGCATGCGTACGCGTACCCGGCGCGCGTTCCCGGCGAGCGACGAGGCTCGCTCCTCGCCGTGGGTGAGGGCGTCCAGCATGACGATGGGGATGCCCTCCCGTTTCGCGGTCCACAGCTCCTCCAGACACCAGTGGCGTGTGGAGTACAGGTCGGTGACGACGGCCAGGAAGGCGCCGCGCCCGGCGTTCTCGTAGAGCCGCTGGGCGAAGTCCTCGCCCGGCTGGAGGGAGACGGCGTCCAGGAAGGCGTGCACACGTGTTCGTGCGATGACGGACATGACGAGGTCGGCGAGGGCGCCGGGGCCGACCGGGTCGTCGGGGGTTCGTGTCTGTCGGGTGTGGCTGACGAACACCTGGAGGCGGCCGTCCTGATCCGCGGCGACGAGCTGTGCGATGCCCTGCGCCAGCTCGCGGCAGAGCGCCTGCAACCACGGTTCGGGCGCAGCTCCCTCCGGCGTGCGGGGCACGCCGATCCGCTGCTGAGGGAAGAGGCTCTCGAGCGCCGTGGGTCTGCCGCCCTGTTTGGCCGTGGACACAGGGAACACGCCCACATGACGTGGGCTGTCCGCCCACGCGTCCGCAATGGCTCGGGCGTATGCGCACCACGGACCCGAGGTGTCCTCCGCGGCGACCATCCACTCGTCGTCCAGCACCGGGACGACCACGGTGAAGTGTCCCTGCTCGGGTCTTCGGGAGCCCGGCCCTGGGAACGGTATGGGCCGGGGGATGTCACCCGGCCCGCGGAACCCCGCCGACCGGATGTAGGTCTCCACGGGGTTGCTGATCAAGCCGGTGCCCACTCCGCCGCGGAAGTGTGCGCTCACCCGTTCCGCGATCTTGGGGCCCGACCGGTCGCCCGGATGCCACACGACGTAGATCTCGACGACGGGCGCGAGCACCTGTGTCCCCTTTCTGTCAGGCCGCACGGCAACAATGCCTGGTGCGGGGCGAGTTGGCCAACAAAATGCCCCGGTCCGGCTTCGCTCGATCGTCATGACCGCCAGGTTTCCTTCATCCGGACGAGGGAACAGGACGTACAACATGTGACCGACGGTCACTTGGTACGGACGCGGCGGGGGAGCGGACGAGCGGATGAGCGGACAGTGGGGTCGCCCTGTCTTGGGTGACCAGTGAGCCGCAGGCGCAGCGAGGCAATCGAAAGCCAGGGAGTCACATACGACGCCTTCATCTCCTACAGCCATGCGTGGGACAAGGACGTCGCGAAGGCCTTCCAGAGCGCGTTGCAGGGCTTCGACCGCCCCTGGTACAGGCCGAGAAGCCTGAAGCTGTTCCGAGACGAGACCAACCTCGCGGCAAGTCCGCATTTGTGGCGGGAGATCGAACAGGGGCTCACCCGGTCCCGGTGGCTCGTGGTGATGGCGTGCCCCTCGGCCGCCCTGTCTCCGTGGGTGAGGCAGGAGATCCGCTGGTGGCTCACCCACCGGTCGGCGGACACCCTGCTCATCGGGTGGACCGACGGCACGCTGGTCTGGGACGCCGAGCGGGTGTCGTTCGACTGGTTGCTGACCGACGCCCTGCCGCAGGAGGAGATGGCCCAGGCCTTCGATGAGGAGCCGCGCTGGGTCGACCTGCGCTGGTTACGCAGCCCGGAACAGGCCAATTCGGACCCGCGGCTGATCGAGTGCGTGGCAGAGTTCGTCGCGCCCCTAACGGGCAAGTCGAAGGACGAGCTGATCGGCGACCATGTGCGCCAGCGCCGTCGGACCCGCCACTGGGTGCAGGCCACGGTCGCCGTTCTCACGACGCTGCTCCTCCTCGCCGCGGCCGGCGGAATCACCGCCTACAACCAGCGCAACACCGCCCGCGCCCAAACCCTGGTCGCGCAGTCCCGGCAACTCGTCGCCGAGGCATCGTCAATCAGGGACAGCCAGCCCGAACTGGCACGCCAACTGATGGTGCAGGCCTACCGACTCGCGCCCACGGCCGAAGCGATCGGGGCGCTCGTCGAGAGCTACTCGATGCCCCGCGTCATCCACGGGCGCGGCGACTTACAGGCCGCCGCGTACAGCAGCCGAGGACTGCTGGCCGTGGCCGACGACGACGGCGTCCGCCTGTTCGACCCCGCCCGCGGAACACATCCGGTCTCCGTGGACTCCACGAAGCGCCCGGTGACCGCAGTCGCTTTCAGCAGGAACGGCAGGCTGCTGGCTCTCGGCGGCGCCGATGGCAAGGTGCGGCTGCTGGACGTGACGGACGGCAGCCGCCCCAGGACCCTGGGGGAGTCGGCCACGGTGGTGGCCGACCGCACGGAGGTCGGCGTTCTCGTCTTCACCTCCGGCGGGTGGCTGGTCGCCCTGACGTGGAAGGGCGGTGCGTTCCTCGACATCCAGGACCCTGCGCGCCCGAGGTCCCTCAACTCCCTGCCCGCCGGCACGGTCGCGGCGAGCCCGAAGGGCGATCTGATCGCCACGGAGGAGTCGCTAGGGCAAGGAGAGCAAGGGGAACCAGGAGAACAAGGAGCACGTCTGCGGCTGTGGGCCGTGTCCGACTCGGCTCGGCTGCGCCTGGTTGCCACGGTCGCCTCAGCGCCCGGCGACGTCTCCAGTGCGCCGCAGCACGTGGCGTTCAGCCCGAACGGCCAGGCCCTCGCTGTCGCTGGCGGAGACGGCCGGGTGCTTCTGTGGGACATCGCGGACCCCGCCAAGCCAGTCGCCCGACCGGATCTGTACACGCAGAGCCGCTTCGGTCTCCATGCCGTGGCGTTCTCCCCGGACGCGACCACCCTGGCCGCCGGGGACAGCGACGGCACGGTCACGCTGTGGGACGTCTCCGACCCCCTTCGCCCCCGTTCCGGCGCCCGGTTGAGCGGCCACACGACGTCGGTGGGCGGCCTGGGTTTCAGCCCGGACGGGAACACCGTGGCCTCTGTCGGCATCGCCGACTTCACCGACCTCGGCGACGACAAGGGCACCGTGCGGCTGTGGGCCGTCTCGGGAAGCGAGCGGACCTCCGCGGCCGCCAAGCTGCCGGCCGAGGGAACCTTCCCGCCCTCCTTCAGTCCCGACAGCCGCCTGTTGGCCGCCGGCGGCCAACCCACCACGGTGTGGCGGGTGGACGGCACACGGCCGCCGCGTCTCCTGGCCACCTTGGAGCCGTTCAACAACGACGGCCAGGTCGCGGCCTTCGGCACCAGCGGGCACACGCTGTTCTCCGGCCTGCCGGTGCGGGCATGGGAGATGACCGATCCGGCGAACCCGCGCGAGCTGGCCCCGGGGGCGACCGGCACGGGCGGAGCCAATAACTTCAGCGTGAACCCGGTCCTTCCCCTGGCAGCCGCAGGCGCGGGACCCGGCGAGGCGGTGCAGCTGTGGGACATCAGCAGCAGGACGCGGCCCACCCTGCTGGGCACCCTCGGCGAATCCGACACCGTAATCCAGGCCCTCGCCTTCAGCCCGGACGGCGCGCTGCTTGCGGCACCGACCCAAAAGGGCGGCGTACGGCTCTGGCGGGTCGCGCAGAACGCCCGGCCCACGCCTGCCGGAGACCTCCCGAATGCAGGAGGGAAGGCCACCGCACTGGCCTTCGGCCCGGACGACCGTACGCTGCTCGTCGGCGACGAGACCGGGACGATCACCACGTGGGACGTTTCGCATCCCGACCGGCCGGTGCGAAAGGGCACTTCCACCCGGCACACCGGATCCATCACTGGACTAGCCTTCCACCCGGGCGGAGAGCTTGCGGCCACCGCCGGTGTGGACGGCCGCATCCGCCTGTGGAACCTCGGCGACCCGGCCCGCCCCGTCGAGGTGAACTCGCTGAGCGGTGGCGGCCTCTACCCCCTCGCGACCGTGGGCTTCAGCCCGGATAGCCGCCTGCTGGCGGTCAGCGGTGACAGCGGCCTGCGGCTGTGGATCGTGGACCGGGCCGGCATCCTCCGGCGTCTGTGCGCGGAGTCCCCCCGCATCACCCGCAACCAGTGGATGCAATACCTCCCGGACCGGCCCTACGACCCACCCTGCGCCTGACGCATAAGACGGAGGACACAGTGGCAACCGGCTTGCAGCGCATCAACCCGCTCACCGCGTTCCTGGCGATTTTGCTGACCACCAGCGCGTGCGACACACCGAGCCCCGCGCCCCCTGTCAAACCATCGACCCAGGGAACCGCCGCATCCGACGCCGAGTCCTCGGACGCGTCTGCCACCACGTCGTCGGCCGGTCCCGAGGTCGTCGGGCCGGCGCCGGTGGATCTGCACGACGTGGACTGGACGAATACACCCGCCCCGGGCGAGTTCTGTGGCGTGAAGGGGCTCGTGCGATTCGACGCCCAGAGCGAGGCCAGGGCCAAGTCCACAGTGTGGGGACCGGTTCGTGTCCGCCGTGGGACGGAAGTCCTTTACGGCGACACGGACGGCGACAACCGCGACGAGGCCGTCGTCTATGTCGGCTGCGACGACAACGGTAAGACGCAGAACGCACAGATCGCCGCCGGGTATGTGGTGTACGGGCGCGCGGGGAAAAACCTCGTCGTCATCGGTTCGATCACCCCGCGGCAGTCCGGACAGTACAGCACGGCACTAGTGGGTGCGGAGTTCGCACCGGGCCGGATTGTCGTGCACGAGAAGTGGTACCGCACCAACGACCCACACTGCTGCCCCACCGGTGACGCCACCACCGTCTGGACTCGTGAGGACAACCGGCTGACCCCGGGCGACCCCCGCATCACCTCATGATTTCAGGGCGCGAGAGGGCAGAGGGCCACTACGACCTCTTCATCTCGTACAGCCAGAATCTGGACGGCGAAGTCGCGACCGTCTTCCAGCGGAGCACGGAGAACTTCGGGCGCCCGTGGTACCGGCCGACGCAGTTGCGGGTGTTCCGCGGATTCAAAGGATCTCGTCCCAGTACCGGTCGAAAGCATTGTCCGGGCGCGCGGCCGTGACGGACAGCAGCCTGTCGCCGATCGCCAGCTGGTGCTCCCGGCAGTCGTCCATGAGCGACGGCTCTCGCACACTTCCTGGTCTGTCTAACTCATACGGATTCATCATTGAACCGATGGGATCAGCGCGCAGGCCAATCGGGTGCGTGCGCGCACCGTTTGAATCTCCCAAGAAGTTCTGCGAGCACCCATGTTGACGCCCACAGGCACTGCACAGCGCCGTTGACGGGTCTTCGAACTTGAGCGGTGCGTCTCGTCGGGCGCGCTGACTGTTCGTCACGATGTGTGATGTGCATGGCGGGAGTGGCCCCTGGACGCAGGACGCCCGTGGTCCTGAGTGATCAGTTCTGTTCTCTACGCAGAATGATCATTGGGGAGCCACGGGCTTGGTCAACGATACGACGTTGCTGCTCGGCCTCGACGGGGTGTCCGTCGTGCGGGTCGAGTCGCTGGCCGACGGGACGCGTCGGGTGCACCTGATCACGGCGGATGATGCGGCGCGGGCCTGCCCGTCCTGCGGGGTCTTCGCCTCCCGGGTGAAGGGGCTGGCGGTGACCCGGCCGCGTGATCTGCCCTACGGCGAACGGGGGTTGGAGCTCTTCTGGCACAGGCGCCGCTGGTGGTGCCGCGAGCCGGCATGCCCGAGGAAGTCGTTCACCGAGAGCATTGCCCAGATACCGGCCGGTGCGCGGATCACCGCCCGGCTGCGCCAGGCGGCCGGACACCGGGTAGGGGATGCGGGCTCCACGGTCATCCAGGCCGCCCGTGACCTGCGTCTGTCCTGGCCGACGGTGATGGGCGCCTTCCGTACAACGGCGCGCGAGGTGGTCGACGCCCCGCTGCCCGAGGTGACGGGTGCTGGGCATCGACTAGACCCGCCGGGGCAAGACGAAGTGGGAGCAGGACCCCGAGTCCGGCAAGTGGCGTCTGACCCGGGATCGGTGGCACACCGGGTTCGTCGACGCGGCCGGCCACGGCGGGCTGCTCGGCCAGGGCGAGGGCCGCACCGTCGCCGACGTCCTGGCCTGGCTGTCCACCACACCGCTGACCTGGCGCAAGAACATCCGCCACGTCGCCATCGACATGTCGGCCACCTACCGCGCCGCGATCCGCACCGGCCTGCCCGACACCACCGTCGTGGTCGACCACTTCCACGTCGTCCAACTCGCCAACAAGATGCTCTCCATGATCCGCCGCCGCACCACCGCCGAGATCCGCGGACGGCGCGGACGCGCCAGCGACCCAGAGTGGAAGGCGAGGCGACGCCTGCTGCGCAACCGCGAGGACCTTACCGACGAGCAGTTCGCCACCATGTGGAACCCGCTGCTGGCCGAAGGGAAGATCGGCCGCACCCTGCTGACCGCGTGGATCGCCAAGGAGTCCCTGCGTAACCTCCTCGCCCTGGCCCGCACCGGCGCCGACCGCCACCGCATCGGCCACGCACGGTGGAAGTTCCTGACCTGGTGCGCGGACGCCGACATCCCCGAAGTCCGCCAGCTCGCCACCACCGTCGACCGCTGGTGGACCGAGATCTCCGTTCATCGACACCGGCCACACCAACGCCAAGAGCGAAGGGATCAACCGCGTGATCAAGCTCGTCGCCCGCGCCGCCTTCGGCTTCCGCAACGCCGACAGCCAACGCCTACGCACACGCTGCGTCACCACCCGCCGAGCCCGCGGCCGCCTCCGCACCGCTCAACTTTGAAGACCCCCGTTGACAGGCGTCAAGTCGGGGCAGAGCTGAACCCGTGCCACTGACGGCAGGTGGCTGCGGCCCTGCCTCAGCGGGCCTCGGAGGGTGCCGTCACGAGCGGGTCCAGGTCTCCGGTGTAGTCGATCGGCGGAGTTGCTCACGCATCGGCGGATGCCGTAGCGGCGTCCCAGCCACGAGTCAGCTCGGGCGACAGACCCCGTTCGCCCCGCCCGGCCGCGACCGGCACAGCGCGATCGTGCCCTAATCAAGACTTCGGGCAGAGTGAGCGAGAAGCGGGGCCCGGCGGCACGTAGTCGCGCCACCGGTCAGAGGTAAAGGCACCTTTCGCCCATCTGCACAGTGAACGCACTGGGTCCACCGTCGCTTCGACGTTCCACACCCGTGCTGTGCCGTCTCCGCCCCAGCTGACCATCGTTCTGCCGTCGGGGTCGAAGGCCACACCGGAGACATCGGCACTGTGTCCTTCAAGCGGATTGCCGATCTGGCGCCCGGTAGCGACGTCCCAGAGCCTGACCGCATGATCCATGCTGCCGGTGGCGAGGGTTCTCCCGTTGGGGCTGAACGCTACGGAGATGACGCCGCTGCGGTGACCGGTCAGCGGCTCCCCGATCTGCTCACGTGTGGCCGCGCTCCAGAGCCGGACGGTGTTGTCGCGGCCCGCAGTCGCCAGCGTCGTGCCGTCGGGGCTGAACACCACCGCCGTGATCTGCGCGGTGTGGCTGGCCGAGGTTTCGCCGATACGACGGTGCGTGGCAACGTCCCAGAGCGCCACAGTGTTGTTCTCCGTATTGGTGGCAAGGGTGCGGCCGTCAGGGCTGAATGCGACGCTCGTTGCCCGGACATCGAGTGCTGTGCCGGTCTGGCGATGTGCCGCCAGGTCCCATACGTGTACGGAGTCCAGGTCGGCACTGACGAGGGTCCTACCGTCCGGACTGAAAGCCAGCGCATTGACGTTGCTTGTGCCGAGGAGTGGCTTGCCGATGAGGCGGCGGGCTGCGACGTCCCAGAGTCGTATTTCTCGGGAGGCGATCGCCAGCACAGCACTATCGGGGCTGACGGAAACGACTAAGGGCAGGCTTTCGTCACCATTTACCAGAGGATCGCCAGCCCAGCGACGTGCGGCGATGTTCCAGAAGCGCACGGTGGCATCAGAGCTCACAGCCAGGGTCTGGCCATTTGGGCTGAGTGCTGCCGTTTGGTCACCGATGCCGATCGCTGCTCCGACCTGTCGTTGCGTGCGGATGTCCCAGAGACGGACTGTGGTGTCGTCACTCGAACTGGCCAAGACCGATCCGTCCGGGCTGAAAGCAACGGCCGTGACCGTACTGGTGTGGCCGATAAACGGCTCCCCCACCTGGCTGTGCCGCACGACATCCCAAAGACGCACGCTGCCGTCCTCGTGGCCGGCGGCGAGCACCGCGCTGTCGGAGCTGAAGGCCACCGACTCAATCCCCGTGGAGGTGGAGGCAAACGGTTTCCCGATCGGGGTCCGGGTGGTGGTGTCCCAGAGCCGGATGCTGCCGTCGAGGTCGGCGGAGGCGAGAGTCCTGCCGTCGGGGCTGAAGGAAACCGAGGTGATGATCCTGTCAGCTTCCCTCAGAACCCCGCCGATCGGCGCACGCGACGTCGTGTCCCAGAGTTGTAAGCCATCGCCGGACGAAGAAGCGAAAGTTTTGCCGTCGGGGCTGAAGACCACTGGGGCGGCGTAGGTGGAACCGCTGAGCGGCTTGCCGATCTGGCGGTGGGTCGCCACGTCCCATACCTGTACGGACCAGGAGTCGCTCGTGCTGGCGGTGAAGAGTGTCCTGCCGTCGGGGCTGAACGCAGTCGAAGTGATGCTGCCGACGTGGGCGTTGAACGGGGGACCGATGGGTGTGCGACGGGCGACGTCCCAAAGCCGGACGGTGCCGTCGTGGCTTGAGCTGGCCAGCGTCTTACCGCCCGGGCCGAAGGCCACTGACGTGATGCCTCCGTGGTGCCCGATGAGTGAGTTACCTGCTTTCTGCTGTGTTGCTGTGTTCCAGAGCCGTACCACGCCGTCGCCACCGCCGGTCACAACGGTCCTGCCGTCAGGGCTGAAAGCTACTGACATCACGTACCAGGAGTGAGGGAACAGGCCGGATTGTGGATTGATGGAGGCGTTGAGAACGGCGAGACGGGTTTCCGGAGAGGGGTCGATACGCAACGCTGCCAATGCTTTGAGCCGGGCGCCGAACGGGTCCTTATGTGCGAGCAAAGAACTCTGGGTGATCAGTTGTTGCGCGACAGCATGGTCACGCTGGCGGGTGGCCTCTGCACGTGAGACCACCGCGATCACCGACACCGTGCTCGCGACCAGGAGCAGAAAGCCCAAGATAGCCGCGACGATCCTGGCTGTTCGCAGGTTGCGTCTTGTTTCGCGGAGCCCTTCCGATCTGAGCTCGTCCTCTGGAAGGCCGCGCACGACGGACGCAATACCGAATGCGACACCATCGACATCGGGTGGGAAGCCCGCTTCCCTGCCGGGGCGGAGATCCACGGATTTCCAGACCGGTTGCTGCTCGAATTTTCCCGACAACCGGGTGGGCAGAGCCGTTGACAGTTCCGGATTCCAGTCGCCCCGCTGCTCGTCCCACACCAACTGTCCGGCGGTGACAACGAGCAGGATGTTGTCCACCGCTTTGTGCTCCAGCCACCACTCGATCTCCCGGTCAACCCACACCGAGGCCTTCGACTCCGGCGAGGCCAGGACCACGAGCCAGTCAGAGCGGTCAAGACCGGCTTCGATCTTGCCCCAGAGTTGCGGCCCGATCGACACACTGCTGTCGTCGAGAAAGACCCTGATGCGCGGTGGCTTGTACCAGGGCCGGGACTGCTTTTCGATCACACGCTGCAGATGCGGCAGCCATCGCCGGTCGCGCTCACCGCTGTAGGAGAGGAAAACGCCGTACCCGAGCTCCGTCCTGACCCGCGCGCGGCGGGCCAAGGAGGAACGCAGCCGTGCAAACGCCGTACCGTGCCCCCAAATCCGCGCCAACAAGTACCTCGGCATCATTCTGTCGGCAGGTAATCGTGACCGTTCCAACGTAACGTCACCTGCGCGGTGGCGCCTTGAGCGCAAGTGGGATTGCACGAGTTACTAGAATGGATGATCGTGTATCTACCGTCGTTGGCAGGACCGGCGAGCCTTGCACCGTAATAGGCGAACCTTCCGCCGGAGTAGTGTTCCGCCGGGTCATTCCAGCCGATGTCCTCGAATCCGTCCGTGTTGGGTACGAGCACCAGTACCCCGTCGTAGCGCCCGGGATTGTAGATCACGAAGGTGTTCTTGGTGGCGTCGGTTGCAGGCTCGGCGAAGTGCAGGGAGTCTTCGTAGACATCCACGTCAACGGAGGCCAGCGCGCGCCCGCGGCCGGTAACGGCCGCGACGCACCCGGTGGGCTCGTTGGAGGCGGACCGCCGGACCAGGTACACGCGGACCTCCCCCAGATCCGGGTGCTGGATGTCTCGGTGATCGAGCACCTTGCCGGCACACTGCGCGGCCTCTGGCGGGCTCGGTGGAAATGAGGCCTCCGGCGGGCTCGGTGGAAAAGAGGCGGGCGAGGACTCAGCCCGGGATGACCCGCTTGATCCCCTTGTGTTGTCGCATCCGCCGGTGAACGCCATCGCCAGAGCCGAGACCAGCAGTGCGGTCCGGGCGGCGGCCGATCCGGGTGGACGTGAGAAGCACTGTCGACGTAAATGAGGGGATCCGCTAGGAAGCATGGGCATTTCCCTCTGCGCCGGAGTGGGGTCGATCGCTGGGCCGGACAACTCTGAACTTTACCGCGCGGATGTCCGCGCGTGTACGTGTTTGGGTGGGGTCCGTCACCGGGCAAGGGCCAGACCGTGGCCGGCAGGAACGGGCGCGCAGGGTCGCGGGGAGGCGGGGGCACAATCAAGGGCTGACCGTGTGCACCCGCTGTGAGCTGTGAAGATTCGCTCGTTGTGGCCATGTCGGCGCATCTCCCAAAGACGCGTGTCGGCCTATGCGCGATCTTGTTTCTCCGAGCTGTTGCGCGCTGCGCAAGTTGGTGCCCTCGGCGGGGGACCCAGAACATGGGAACGAGGGAAGCCGCCGGTCGGGGGTGGGCAGCTGGTGCTCCAGACGGTCGTCCAGTTGAAGAGGTAGGCCGATGTCGCTTGGCCGACAGTTCGAGTCCCCGGGGTCATGCACGCGCCGTGTGCGGGGTGCCGTGTGCTCCGCTTTTCCGCTCGGGATCACGCCTCCGTGGCCGCGGACATCGCCACCGCGTCGACTCTGGAGTGGAAACCTGTACAGGTGGCCGCCCGCCGCCCTGCTGCTGTCGGTGGCAACGGGTGAAACGGGTTCAGGCACAGATTCCGTGAAGTTGATCGTGCATCTGTGCGCCGGTGACGCTCCTTCACCTCTCCTTGGGTGCTGGCCGCGTGTGAAGGCCTCTTGCTTCTGCTTCCGCATCTCGCGGAGATGCGGGGCGAGGGCATGGAGGTGCGGGGCGGCCGTGTGGTGATCGGGCAGTGGCAGTCGAGGGCTGCGCCCGAGAAGGCGTTCAGTAGTGGCTCGTTGACAGTGGCGGGTTTAGGGTGACGCGGAAGGCCGTTCCATGCCGGGGGATTTCATGAATAGGGCATTGGAACCTCTCTTTTGGGGACAGAGTGGATCATTCGTATGAGGCGTGGCAGGAAGTGCTGGCCGAGGAGTTCTTCGGACGGCAGCACGCCGGCCACCCGACGTTGTTCTACGTTGACGACGACGTGGAGCAGGAGCTCAGGCACGGATACGGCATAGAGGAGCCTCTCGCCCAGTGTGTGGGCAAGTTCCTGCGGTTGGGGACCGCGGAACCGTACAGCGCGCTTGAGGACTACCGCTGGCGCAAGCGACAGCAGGACAAGAACGGCGTGCCCGCTTTCCTTCCGTTGCTGGCCTGCTCGGTGATGGCCGCGTCCCGGATGGTGAACGACCAGAACCACCGCGCCACGGCCTACCATGCCCGCTTTTCCGAGCTGTTGACCGGCGCTGAGAAGCAGCTGGGCAGCCAGCACTACGAGCCCATCTCCCGCATGTGGCAGGTGCTGGCCTCCTGGCAGTTCAGCCAGAGGGGCGCGCGGGGTCTCTGCACCATTCCCGCCCCCGCCGACCTGCCCTCCAACCGCAGCATGATCGGGTTCGCTCAGTCCCAGGCGCTCATCAGCGGCGCGGACCGGTCCTTCATGCCGAGGTTCTTCCGGTCGTTGCGGGAGTACGGCACGACCTGGCCGCTGCCGGGGGAGACGCTGCTGGCCCAGATCGAGATCCGGGGCATGGGGCAGCACTTCTCCGAGGGCTTCCGCAACGCTCTGCAGGAGGAGGAGTTCCGCCCCTTCCTCGCCAGGCTGATCGGCAACTACGCGGCATCCTGGGATGGTTCGGACGAGCTGGTGCCCACCGGTGTCACCCGGGCCGAACTCCTGGTGCGGCTGGACGCGGGGCGTCTCAGCTGGGTGGCCCGCCTGCGGGCTGCGGAGCGGAAGAAGCGCATCGAGCTCAACGGCGGCGTCTTCCTCGAACAGCTTGGCGACACCGCCTATTACGAGGTGACAGGCATGGCCGCCGCGAGCGCGGACACCCTCGCCAGGGGCGTCCGCCACGACGGGGACAACCTGGTGCTCAGCCGCCCCGCCTGCTCCGTCCTGGTGCTCGCACGGGACGACGTGCTCGGCGTCTGGGCCGGCACCGACGGCTTCCGCCCGGGAGAGGCACACGTGGTGCTCGCCGCCCCGACCGCGCAGCGGGACGTGCAACGGCTGCTGGACAAGGCCGCGACCACGGGCCGGAGCGCCGACACCAGCAAGCTGGCCTGGGTGCCGCAGGGCTGGTCCATGCACAAGCCCGTCACCTTCGACGACGCGGTCACCCTGCGCCGGGCGCTGAAGGAGGTCCAGGGCGCGGTCGGCCTCCTGCAGCCCCCGGCCCAGTTCAAGCTCCGCCTCGAGGGCGGACTGAAGCTCGCGCCATGGCTCGATCCCCATTTGTATCTGCGGGGAGGCGAGCCCCAGGTGGTCCTCCCGGACGCCATGGAGGGCATGGGCACCCTCCTGGTCGACGGGAAAGAGCGGCCCGAGGTCAGGAAGGCGGTCGCCGCGGGCCGTCCCGTTCCCCTGGCCGTTCTCCGGTTGGAGCCTGGCCGCCACACGGTGAGCTACGCAGGCGTGGAGATCGGCTTCGCCACCGCGGACCAGGCCGTCGTCGAGCCGAAGATGACCAAGGTCTGCGGCTTCACCGTCGTGGACGGCAAGGCCTCGGAGTCGCCCTCCCTCCTCGTCGAGCAGACCCTGCCGACCGGCATCACCGGCGCCGACTGCACGGGCGCCACCACCCAGGATGCGGCAGCCGTCATGGAGCTGTGCCGTCGAGACGCGGACGAGGCGCTGTTCGCGGCGGCCGACGGACGGCTGTGGACGTTGGAGGCCCCGGAGCGACCGGACTGGTGGACAGAACGTCTGCCCGATACCCCCGCCCCGCTCCGCTTCGAGGCCGACTTCCACGGCATCGGCGGCTGGCTCCTGGAGCGTCGGAGCGGACGCTGGAAGGGCCGCCCGGTGAACCCCGGAACGCCGAAGCCGAAGAGCGCCGGCAACCCGCGGGCCTGGGCCCGCGCCGTCCTCAACGCCCAGCAGGCGTCCTCCGAGCCCTCATGGGCCGCGTACGTGCAGGCAGCGAAGGAGCTGGACCGATGACGGGGCCGATGAGCAGCACCGAGTTCGGTGGGATCCTCCTGCGCTGGCTGAGCGAGAGCCGCAGCGGCAAGGCGTCCGCACTGCGCGACGGGATCCGTAGCCAGGCTCGGGCATGGGGCCTGGAGCTGAAGGAGTACGCCGACTGGGACTGGATGCGTAAGGCCGCCGCTCTCGGCTTCATCGACGTGGACCTGCGCGCCGACCGCTGGTCGTTGGCCCCGCCGGTGCTGACCCGGCTGCCCCACGCCGACGGCCTTGCGTTGCTGACCGGTGCGCGCACCGCGCGGATCAGCACGCGCGTCGAGGAGGCGGCACAGGAGTGGATGGAGCTGATTACCGTCCCTCACCGGCCGGAGGCCGGTGAGGCCCCGCTGCCCGACACCCTCTTGTTTCAGTACGAGGACCTGCGGACGCTGTCGGAAGCCGCGGGGTTCCTCGGGGCCCGCTACGTCCCTTGCGCGGCCCTGCAGTTGATGGAGCTGCTTCCGCAGGCGGCGCTGGGCCCCGAGTCCGCTCCGCCCGGTGGGAGCACCGCCAACACGCTGGAGAGGTACGAGCTGCGCCTCCAGCGGTTCGTTTCCGTGGCAAGGGACGACGAGGACGGCCTGTACCGGTGGCGCGGAGCCGACTACGCACGCCTGACCCGTGTCCGCTGCAACGGCGTCTTCCACGCGGTGGAACGCGAGACGGGCATCTACCTGGAGCTCGCCCGCCATCGCACAGGCGCGATGCGCTGGCAGCCGGAATCCGTCAAGGGCCGCGCCGGCATCGGTCGGCTCTTCGTCGACCGGTACGCGCCTTTGCCCGCCCTTCACGAGCGCGCGGCCGTCCTGTGTAGCGGCTTTCCGCCCTCGGCGGGCAGGCAGACGCAGACCCGCGCGTACGACAACGTGCCGAGGGCACTCGCCGAGGCGGTCGCGGCCTCGCTGCAGCAGAACCTGGAGACCATGCCGCGACCGGTGACGGCCACCGGCGGGAGGGCCAAGTGAGCGTGGAACAGCAGACAACGGCGGCGACGGACACCGATGTCCAGGACGTCATGGGCACTTTCGACGACCTGCGCAGCGCACTCTTCCGCTACTACGACACCCCGTTCAGCGTCGACGATCGTTCCGTCATGGACGAACGGCGCAACCTCCTGGATCGGGACAACGGGGCCTGGCGCGACCCGCTGATCGAGCTGCGCCCGCAGTACGCCTCCCGGGGCGTCAGCATCGCGGAGTCATTCGCCGAAGCAGGGGCGCACCCCGACGCGGCCGAGTTCGCCCGCTTCACGCTCCCCGACGGCGTGACAAGCCTCTACCAGCATCAGCACGACGCCCTGGTCGCCGCCTGCGAGGGCAAGGACTTCGTGGTCACCGCAGGCACCGGTTCCGGCAAGACGGAGTCCTTTCTCCTGCCGGTCCTCGCCGACCTGGTCGCCGAGTCCGCCCACTGGCAGGGCACACGTGTGGCGCAGCGGGAATGGTGGCAGCTAGACGGCGACCACGTGCCCAGCCGACAGAACGAGCACGGGCACCCCGCCGCCCTGCGCGTGCTGATCCTCTACCCCACCAACGCCCTCGCCGACGACCAGCTGGTCCGGCTCCGCAAGTCGCTGGACAGCCGCGAGGCCCACGCATGGCTGGACCGCAAGCGCAACGGACACCGCTTCTACTTCGGCCGCTACACCGGAGCCACCCCCGTCTCCGGCAGCCGCGACTCCGAGCCGGCGAACTTCCGTCTCCGGCAGTACCTGCGGGAGGTCCAGGAACGGCAGCGCAAGGCCGACGAGAAGCTCGACGAGGAGCTACGGCCCTTCATCCCGCGCCTCGGCGGAGCGGAGATGCACGCCCGCTGGGACATGCAGGCCGCACCGCCGGACATCATGGTCACCAACTACTCGATGCTCAACATCATGCTGCTCCGCAAGCAGGAGGAGCACATCTTCAGCGCCACGAGGAAGTGGCTGGAGGAAACCCCGGACGCCCGCCTCACCCTGATCCTCGACGAGCTCCACATGTACCGCGGCACGGCCGGCACCGAGGTGGCCTACCTGCTGCGCAACCTCCGCCACCGCCTCGGCCTCGACAAGAACCCCGAGAAGCTGCGAGTGCTCGCCGCCTCCGCCTCCCTGGAGGCCGGCAGGGACGACGACTTCCTCGACGGGTTCTTCGCCCTGCCCGGCTCCCGGCGCGCGATCATCCCCGGAAAGGCGAAGGCGATCCACGGCGAGGGCGACCTGGCGGCACACACCGCACGCCTCGCGCAGGCTGCGAAGGCCCCCGTCACCCAGGTCGGAGCCGTCGCCTTGGCCCGGGAGACCGGCCTCGGCCCGGCGCTCCAGCGCGCACTCACTCCCGGCGGCAAGCCTCGTGCTCTGCCCGCTCCCGAATTGGCGAAGAACCTCTTCCCGGACGTCCCCGAGGAACAGCGTCAGGACGCACTCCACGGCGTTCTGCGCATACTCGGCTCCGCCCAGGACCCCGAACTTCCCCAGCTCCGCGCCCACTTCTTCTTCCGGAACATCGAGGGCATCTGGGCCTGCTCCGACCCGCAGTGCCAAGACATCCCCGTGGAGCACGGCCCCGAACGGCGGGTAGGCCGGCTCTTCGCCGAGCCCACGTCCCGCTGCACCTGCGGCTCCCGCGTACTGGAGCTTCTCTCTTGCCAAGCCTGCGGCGACCTCATGCTCGGCGGGTACGCCAGCCCCCAGGACACCCAGCGGCGCAAGTTCACCGGTGCCCTCCACACCGACTTCCCGGACATGGACCTGCTCCCCGACGAGGCCAGCGGCGCACCCACCGCGGCGAACTACCTCGTGTACTGGCCGCGCACCAAGGGCCTCGGCCTCGACGACCCCGGCTGGCACGCGGGCCTGTCCGACGGCGGGCCGCAGGTCGGGTTCGAGTTCCGCCGAAGCGCCTACCAGCCCGCCACCGGCCGCCTGGAGAACCGGGACGTCCAGCACACCGGATGGTCGTTCCACATCTCCGTGCCCCTGGACAAGGAGGGCAAGAAGGCGGCCTACGACCCGGCCCGGCTGCAGGCCTTCCCCACCCGCTGCCCCGCCTGCGGCGACGACTGGGAGATCAAGTACGACCGGGACGGCCGTTTCGTCCCGCTGGAATCTCCTGACCGGCTGCGCAACGCGCCGGTCCGGCGGATGCGCACCGGTTTCTACAAGATCAACCAAGTGCTGGTGACCGAAGCCCTCGGCCACCTTCCCGACGGCCGGCGCAAGGCGATCGCCTTCTCCGACAGCCGCGACGATGCTTCCGAGCTCGCCAGCGGTCTGGCTCTCCGCCACCACCAGGACCTTCTCCGCCTGCTCAGCGCCCAGGCCGTCGAGAACCAGGGGGATCCGTTCGGAGACCTTCAGCTGGTGAAGGCCCACTACGTCGGGGAGCCGGTCGATCGTGCGGGCGCCCGTGCCGCCATGGAACGGCTGAGGGACCGCAACCCAGCGGACTGGGGGCGCCTGAAGGCGATCCTTGCCGACGACCTCGACGCGGAACCGGAACTCCTGCCCGACCTGGAGCGGAAGTTCTCCGAACTGCCCTCCCTGGACGACCTCGCCTCCGACCTCGAGGGCATGCTGCTGAAGTACGGCACCAACCCGGCCGGTCCCGCGGCCTCGCTCCAGCAGACCTCGGCCGGACAGCCCTGGACCGCGCTCTACAACTGGGAGCGAGACCGGGAAGCGGTGGCGGAGACCCAGGCACAGGAGGAACTCCTCAACCGCATCCGCTCCCGCCTCCGCCTCGAGACCATCGGAAGCCTCTTCTCCGGCGGCGGCCGAGACTTCGAATCGCTCGGACTCGGCTGGCTCTGCCTGCGCGATGACCGCTCGCCTGTAGAGATCGGTCCGGACAGCGATCAGGCCGTGGCGCGTGCCAGTCTGCGAATTCTCGGCTTGATGCGGCGCTTCACCCGGATACGTGCCTCTCTGCAGAGGCCGCCTGCGCCTCTGAAGCGTTTCTGGAAGCAGGTCGCCGAACGTCAGGGCACCGATGTGCAGACGATCGAGGACCGGGTGCTCGGCGTCTGGAAGGACGCCGTGGTCGACTACGTCATCAAGCCGGAGAAGGTGGCGCTCCGCCCCGGCGAGAACAAGACCTGGACATGCCCTTCCTGCCACCGGCCGCACCTTCACCCGGGCACGGGGTTGTGCACCAAGTGCCTGACCCCGCTGCCTGCCGTGCCCCAGCAATACAGCGGAGTCCTTGAAGACGACTACTACGCGTGGAAGGCCGCCCACCGCACCGGCGACTTCCCCCTGCGCACGGCGGAGCTGACCGGCCAGACGGACCGGCTGGAGGCCCAGCGTCGGCAGAGCCTCTTCCAGGACGTCTTCCTCGGCGACAACGACGTCCCGCAGGCGGACGGCCTGGAACTGCTCTCCGTGACCACGACCATGGAGGCCGGCGTCGACATCGGCCCCCTCAACACCGTGATCATGGCCAACATGCCGCCCACCCGCTTCAACTACCAGCAGCGGGTGGGGCGCGCAGGCCGACGCAACAGCCCGGTCGCCGTGGCCCTCACCGTCTGCCGCGGCCGCAGTCACGACGAGCACTACTTCGCCCGCCCGGAAGCCATCACCAACGACCCGACCCCGCCGCCCTACCTGGTCCTCGGCATGGTCTCCGTCTTCCGGCGGGTCCTGCTGGGAGAGGTCCTCCGCCAGGCCTTCGAGCCCCTGCAGCCGGAGGACCGCCGGAAGGGGCCGGACATGACGACCAACGTCCACGGGCAGTTCGGCCTCGCCGCCGACTGGCCGACGCATCGGGGCGCCGTCCACCGCTGGATCGCCGAGCACCCGGAACGCATCAGAGCCGCTGCCTCCGCCCTCCAGGCCGGAACACCGGAGAGTATCGCCGCCATCGGTCCGGTCGTCGCTATCGACGAACTCCTCGGCCAGGTCGACGAGGTGGCAGCCCGGACGGTTGGCCACTCCGACCTCAGCCAGCGTCTGGCAGAGGCGGGTCTCCTGCCCATGTTCGGCTTCCCGACCCGCTCCCGCCTCCTCTACCGGAGCATCCCGCAGAAGACCTTCCCCTGGCCGCCGGCCGACTCCGTCAACCGCGACCTGGCCGTCGCCCTCAGCAAGTTCGCACCGGGCAGCGAAACCCCGCAGGACGGCCGTCTGCTCCGCTCCAGGGGAGTAGTCTCCCTCGTCCCGAGCGGTCGCGGAGTACAGGCTGCCGAGGACCCGTTCGGACCGGAACAATTGGTCGCCATGTGCCGGATCTGTTCCCACGTGGACCCACAGGCCGTCGTCGACCCGGAAACCGGGAGCGCCGGCACCTGCCCCGCCTGCGGCGCGGAGAGCAAGTATTACAGGGCCGTTCCCTTCCGGGAGCCCGCAGGCTTTCGGGCCGCCCACGAAGCACGGGACTACGACGGCTACCGGGAGCTCGGCTCTAACGCCACCAGCGCACGAACCGCTACCGACCTGGAGAAGACCGCCCCCCGCATCCACCGTGCCGCCGACGACTGGATGGTCGTCCACACCGGCAGCGGCGACCGCTACATCGTCAACACCAACGCCGGAAAGCTTTTCCGGTTCGTCAAGAACACCGGCCCGTGGCGCGGATACCTCGGTCTGGACAACCCCAAGGCGGAAGCCGACCTGGAGATCGCCCTCGGCGCGACCCAGCACACAGACATGCTCTTCATCGGGGCCAAGAGCGCCCTCGACACGAACCGGGGCCTCCGCTTCGACATCTCGAAGTCCCAGCAGATCGACGGCTTCCCCGAGGCCTACCACGGCCGGCGCGCCGCCTGGTACTCGCTGGCGGCCCTGTTGCGCCGTGCCGCCGCCCCGCACCTGGACGTTCAGCCGGAGGAACTCCTCAGCGGCATCCACGGCTCGGACGCCCCGGTGGCCGCTCCCGTCATGGCCTACCTGGCGGACAGCCTCGACAACGGCGCAGGCTTCAGCACCTACCTCGGTTCAGAGAAACACATCGAGGAGTTCCTCCAAACGGTCGACAGCTACGTGCACGACCTGGAGGCTGACCATCATGCGCAGAACTGCCGCAGCTCCTGCTACGCCTGCCTGCGCGACTACTCCAACATGCGCCTCCACCCGCTGTACGACTGGCGGCTCGCCCGCGACCTGACCGACGCCCTGCGCGGCAGGAAACTGCAGATCGATCCGGACGAGCACGTCGTCCTGCTGAGGGGTTGGGCGGACGAGGAGCCTACCGTCAGCCTGAAGGAGACCGCCGCCGGACCGGTGGCGCTCTTCACCTCGGACTTCACTGGCGAGCCCGTCGCGGTCGCCGTCAAGCATCCGCTGGAGTCCGCCACCGAGGAGTGCGGGAACCAACGGCTCCAGGCCCTTCGTAACGAGGTCCGTGACGGTGGCCTCGCCACCAGGATCGCCTTCGCCGACTCCTACGGCCTGGACCGGACCCCTGCCGCTGTGATCGAGCAGGTGCACATCTTCGCGGAGGAGCTCCTATGACGGCAGGAATCCCGCCGGGAGCGGGCCAGAACGAGCAGGCCCGACTGGAGGAGCTGCGGCAGCGCGAGATCGCCCGCCGCCTCGCCCTCCGCCGGGCCCGCGCCCAAGGCCGGACCATCGGGGAAGCTCCGCAGGCCGCGGAAGCCGCCGACGGCCCTACTCTGGTCGTTCCGCCGCAGAAACAGCCGGAGCCGGAACTGGCCATGCCCCAACCGGTCCCCGAAGGATTCGCCGACCGGGAGGCCTGGAAGCGCGCACGCTCCTTCGCCGAAATCGTGCTGCCCGACGCACTGAAGGCGGAGACCGGAACGCTCTCCGCGCAGAAGCTGGCCCGGGCCGCGGCCGATGCAGCGTCCCGGCAGGACGACGCGGTCAAGGGCGTCTCCCTGCTCGTCACGGCACAGGACCATGGGCTGGACGTCTTCAACGGCCGGCTCAACGACCGCGCCCGCGCCCTGCTGGAAGACAAGCCGCTGCCACTCCTGGGGGAGCCGGACAGCATGTGGCAGATCTACCAGGACGACCGTCGCCTGATGGAGACCAACCTGTCGGCCCCCCGCCAGAGGGCGCTCCTGACGAAGCTTCCCTGGCCGCTTCTCGACGACTACATCGACGAGGAGTGGATCGGCGCGGCCCCTGAGCGCGACGGCACCTCCCGTGCCGCCTACTTCCGCGCTCGCCTGGACCCGGCGTCCCTCACCGACGAGGAGATGGACCTGCTGGCCTGGCCCCTGGAACGGGAGCGCCGGGAGGCAGGCCCGGAAACGGAACCCGGCCGTGACTGGCCGCAGGACTGGCGCCTGCTGGTGAGACTGCAGGCCAACGACGCCAAGGCCATCGCCGAGGAGTGGACCGACCTCCTGCCGCCGACACAGAAGCTCCTCGACGCGCTGCGCGAGGTGCGGGGGACCGGAGAGGCCTCGGACGAACTCGTCGCCGACGAGCGGTTGTGGAGCCTGTTGGAGCGGATCTACCCCAGCGTGCGCAGCGCGAGCAACAAGAGGTTCAACGGCTGGATCGGTGTGCGGACTCTGATCAGGGCCGTGCGGCAGATGCACCGTGCCCTCCTTCGCGAGGACGACGAGACGGCGGAACAGCGGAGGAAGGCGGCGCTCACCATGGCCGCGAGGCTCCGGCACCACTCGCAGCCGGTGCGCTGGGAGGCCCAGAACGTCCACGCCTACCTGCGTGCCGGCCAGGAGATCACAGAGTCCCTCAAACTCCTGGAGCAGGACGCCGAAGGCCGTCCCCCGGTGCGGGACCAGCTCGGCGGAGGTGCCATGGCCACGCTTTGGAAAAATCGGAGCTTCCTGGAGGACCGGCCCCCCGGAGAACGGGACCAGCCGCTCAACCCGTATCTGGTGCTCGGCGTGCCCGACGGGGCGGACGACTGGAAGAAGGCCTGGCGCGCCCTGAGGAAGGAACTCGACGACAGCGGCCGCGTCCGGATCAACCGCGCCAAGGACATGATCGAGAAGGCCGAGCGCGAGCGGCAGGAAGTACCCCGGTTCGCCGTCCCGCTCGCCCCGCACCGCTGGAAGGACCCCACCGGCACGAGCCACCGGCTGGAACTCCCGCCCGAACCTTTGCAGAGGCTCACCGCGCCGCCCACGGAGAGCGACCGCGCGTGGTCTCGCACCGAGGCGGCCCGAGAAATAATCACCAAGGCGACGGAACGCCTTTCCCCGGCTGCTGAAGACACCGCAGCCCTTGAAGATCCAGAGGCAGCACATCGTGAGCAACAGAGCCGGTAAAGGCGACAGCGGTTCTGGCCGTCGTGACGGATCCCGGCAGAACCGGGGACGCGGGCCGAACAGCGGAAGCGTGCGGAATCGTGGGGAGCGCAGGGCGGCCGAGGCTGCTCCCTGGCGGTTCACCGAGAGCCACCTACCCGAGTTCACCCCGGGGACCCTGGACGCCGCCGCGATCCTGAAATCGGTCAACGAGACGCTCCTTCCCGTGGTGGAGAAGGAGTTGGAGGAGGCGACGGAGAAACTGGGCGCAGCTCTGGCCGACAAGGAGACTGAGGCCGATCTGGTCTCCGCCCTCCGGGCCGAGCTGATGCGCCGAGTGCTTCCCCAGTTCACCGAAGCAGTACGCAAGGGTGTGCTGGAGAGTATCCGCACACGCCAGATGCACCTGGCCCAGCTGGCCGTCCTGCACCGGCAGGCGCTGGACGCGAAGACCCTGAAGGTGGTGCTGACCCGCCTTGACCACGAGGCGGCGAAGGCCGGCCTGCAGATCGTCGGCGACACCGGCGATCAGTCGCTGTTCAACGTCGTGGAGGACCAGCCCGGCGTGATGAAGAGAGGCCCGGTCACCTTTGAAGTCGTCGCGCCCGCCTACGTCGACAAGGAGTCGGGGAAGCTCGTCGAGCGCGGCTGGCTGCGGGCCGTTGCCAAGGTCCCGCCCGAGGATATGACGCCCCGACAGAGGCGGAGAGCGACCCATGCCAATCTTGAGAAGAAGCAGCCGGAGAAGGAAGCTCCTGCACAGCCTGGGACAAAGAAGTATCACCGGGGTCAGGACCCTGAGAAGCAACAGAACAGAGGCAACGGAGCATCGCGTCCCCGTCCTGCAGTAAACGGAGACCGCCGGGCGATGCGGAAGGGAACGCGATGACTTTCGGTATCGACTTCGGCACCAGCAACTCCGTGGTGGCCCACTGGAACGGGCACGCCACCGAATTGCTGCCGGTCGACGGTGACAACGTGCCCGCCCAGTGGCAGATGTCGGAGTTCGAGCAGCTCTTCCCCTCCGTGCTGTCCGTCCGCGACCTCCAGCGGACCCTCTGCTTCGGCTGGGAGGCGAAGACCGGCACTAGTGAGCCGCTCGACGCCGTGAAGCGCATGCTCGGCACCCGCTCCGGTGCCGAGAAGGACAGCGACATCGACGGCCTCGAGGTCGCAGCCCAGCTCGAGGAACACCACGTCTGGGTCGGCTCGGAGAAGTTCCACAGCACCGTCGCGGCCGCCGCCCTCTTCAGCCGGATGAAGGAAGGCGTCTCCGCCCAGCTGCTCGACCTCTCCGACGCGGTCGTCACCGTCCCCGCCAATGCCACGGGTGGCGCCCGCTACCGCACCCGTGCCGCGGCAGCGCTCGGCGGGGTGAAGGTCCGGGCCCTGCTCAACGAGCCCACCGCGGCTGCGATCTCGTACGCCCACGATGTCCCGATCCCCGGCCGTTTCCTCGTCTTCGACTGGGGCGGCGGCACTATCGATGTCACCGTCCTCGAATACGACGACGGTCTCTTCGAGGAGCAGACCTCCCGCGGCATCACCGCCCTCGGAGGCCTGGAGTTCGACAACGCGCTGGCAAAGCTGATCCAGCAAAAGATCGGCCTGACCGCGGACCAGCTCACCAAGGCCGAACGACGCCGGTGGCGCCGGTCGGTTGAGCTGACGAAGATCGCCCTGTCCTCCGTGCCGATGGATGGCACGCTCTTCTTCGACCTCCCGGTCGGCCTCGCCCCCTCAATCTCGAGGCGTGAGGTGAGGATCAGCGCGGCCGAGTACACCGCGGCGATCACCCCACTCATCACCCGCGCGTTGGAGCCGGTCCAGCAGGCCTTGGAAGACCTGGCCATCGCTGCGGACGACATCGACTCCGTTCTGATGATCGGCGGCACCTCGCAGATCCCGCAGGTGCGTCACGCCCTGGGCGAGCTCCTCGGCCACGACCGTATCGTTGACAGCGGCCTGTGCCGGCCCATGACCGCCGTTGCCCGAGGTGCAGCCATCTACGCGGCCTCCCTCGACGGGGAACTCGGCGACGACAGCGACTTCTCCTTGGTGACCAGCTACGACCTGGGTACGGCCGTGAGCGCGGGCGAACAGAAGGGCTTCCGCGCCATCATCCGACGCAATGCCACGCTCCCTGCGGAGGGTTCGGCCAACTTCTACCCGGACACGCCGGGTGCTTCCTTCGTGCGCGTGCCGGTGATCGAGGGCGAGGTTGGCTACCCGGCGGACAGCGACCGTGCCTTTCCCTTGGCCAACATCGAGGTGGATCTCCCGACCCGCGAACAGGACATCCGCCGGAACACGATCGAGATCAAGTTTCGCTACAACGAGAGCGGCATCCTGCGCTTCACCGCCACCCACGTGGCCACCGGCAAGCAACTCGCCGAGCGCGAGATCGATTCCTTCGGCCCCGACGGCACCCCACTGCAGCACGGCATTGGCGATGAACTGACCCGCCTTTTGGCCCACACCGTCCGCCCGTTCGCCGACGGCTCCTCCAACGTCCGACACCTCTCGGCAGCCGAAACAGCCAACGCCCACCCCGCACCGATCGACATGGCTGTTCGCGTGGTGGAGGCCGACCCTGCGGTGACGGTCAACGGTGAGCCGCAGGGAGTGGTGACGGGGGGACTGTGACCAGCCTCTGGATCGCGTCCCGCGAAGTTGTGTAGCCGATCAAGCAAGCGGAACGCCCAAGTTGCGGCCTTGGTTACCCTGGCCGGTGGCCTCGTTGGAGCTGATGGGGGCCTGACCGGCGACGATCGCCGATGCGCCCGCGGCGGGGCGAGTACGACGGTCCCGGGCTGGAGGTGGCGGGCCATGGTCGACTACATCACGAGAGGGGGTACGACCTATCTTGATGCTGAAACGATGATCGCGGCACTCAAACATACGCCCGTTCTGACGGTGCGCCACCTGGCTGATCGCGCAGGTCGTGCTGGGCGGGAGGCGCGGCGGGCGCTCAGTAGGTGGGTCCGTAAGGGCTCCAGCCGCGCATGAACGGTTTGAGATCCTCGGCGCGGGGGTCAGGGATTTCCGGAAGCAGCGGTGAACCGTTGAGGGGGTTCAGGCGTTGCACGTAGCTCTCGGCCCATGCGATCCATGCCTCGGCTTCGTCCCTGGCCGGTCCGGTGGGCAGACTCTCTGCGTGGAGGCGGAGGGCGCTGACGTACTCGGTCAAGCCCGCTGCGTGCCGCCACGCTTCTTCTTGCGCTTCGAGGTGCCTGACACGGTATGCCTCTGCGTATTCGGTCGTTGCCCGCTGCTTCGCGGCTTCCCAGCGCAGGCGCCGCTGCTGTGCTTCTTCTAGGTCGGCCTGACGCTTGCGTTCGGCCGCCTCTCCGCGGAGACCAACCTCTTGCACGATCTCGGCGAGCTGGTCCTCAAGGGAGCGTGCGGCGGTGTCGGCCCACTCGTCGGCCCGGTGCGGCTGGCCGCCACTGAGCACGATGCGGAGACGTTCGGACGGGGTGTAGTCGAAGCGGGGGATCCTGACCCAGGAGTACTGCTTGGCTTCGGCGAGTTCCTTGTCGGTGGCGATGTGCTCTTTCCGGTCCTGTTCCTGGAGGACAAGGAACCCCACGGTCTGTCCCTGCGCGGTGATGGTGAAGTGGGGAGATGCCCTGCGTCGGCGATGGTGCGGGGGCGCGGTGCCGGTCGTTCCAACCGAGGATGAGAGTCCTTGTGCCTCGGTGGCGGTGATCAGTGCCTGGATGAACCGGAGGGCGCGCCCTTGGACGGGTTTGGTCAGGCCGAGTGGCTGGGGACTGTCCTGCATGGCCTTGACCACGGTGTGCGGGCGAGTGAGCCGGGAAGGGACAGGGACGGGTTCGAGGACGGCGAGGCGCCAGGCGGGGATGTCGACGAGCTTGATTTCGTACCCGTCTCGGCACCAGCCTCCGTAGAGATCCTTCGTCTTCGGGATCCTTCCGGACCTGCGTGCCGCAGCGATGCGGGACGGCCAGTTCACGGAGTCCGGACCGCCGTCGCGCTTGACGATCCGGCCACCGGCATCCGAGAGCTCTTGCAGCAGCTGCTCCGTGAACGTC
The DNA here is from genome assembly GCF_042800355.1 of Streptomyces sp. NPDC057623. Classification (NCBI taxonomy): domain Bacteria; kingdom Bacillati; phylum Actinomycetota; class Actinomycetes; order Kitasatosporales; family Streptomycetaceae; genus Streptomyces; species Streptomyces sp. NPDC057623. The sequence goes on along the minus strand of NZ_JBHVGZ010000020.1, from coordinate 32,630 downwards.
ATGCGCTTCTGTGGCGGAGGGCTTGTCTTTCGCCTGGCGGTCGGGGTTCCTTGCGCTCGGGTGGAAGGCGGCTGTGGCGCGGCCTGGGCCTTCCGCGGGCGTGACCTGGCAGGGGGATACGTGCCATGCGCCAGATAATGCTGGCCGGCGCTCGTCAGGGCGACGCTCCACAGTCCGCCTTTCCGGGAGACCGTGACCAGGCCCCGGTTCTGCAGTGCCTGGCAGGTGGTCTTGTAGGAGCTGGTCTCCCATATGCCGGCAGGGCACCCGGCTCCCACCCACTGCAGCACCGAGAGCTGCCGCTCATTGACCTGCCGTTCCAATGGCCTGCCTTCGACTCGAGGTTGACGTACAACGGCGGCATGTTGTCAGGTCCGCTTGTCGGCGACGGGTGTTTTGCGACAATTCGCTCGAACGAGCGGACGGACGTGGCTGCGCGCAGCCGAAGCAGCGCACGGTGCTCTGTCTGGCGTGACTACTCTCTTCGCCCCGCCCACCTGCTCTGAACCACTACCCCTCGGATGCTGTCCTCGTTCCCCCGCCGTGTTTCGTCACCCGAGGACGGCACTGGATTCGAACAGCACCGTACGTGAACGCCTGGTCGGTGGCCTTGCTCGACCAGATGTACGCCTCGCCTGGGCGGAGCTGAGCGAGTTTCTCGGCGGTGAGGCCGGACAGGGCCGCGTTCGCCTTCTGCAGGTGCTTGAGCCAGGCCGGGGAGGTGAACTTGTGCAGGATGATGTGGTTGGAGAGCTCGATCAGCTGTACGGGGACGGACGGCGGGTCCTGGCTCGCAACCAGGATGCTCATGCCTTTGTGACGCATTTCGCGGACGGACTCGACCAGGCCGGCCACGAGGTCGGGGCTGTCGATGTACTTGTGGGCTTCGTCGAAGACGACGAGTTTGTTGAAGCGGCGGTCGCCGTCGCGGGCGTCGGCGAAGAGCTGCATCAGGACGACGAACAGGCCGAGGGCGTCGTCCTTTTGGATCAGGTTGTCGCGCAGGTCGACGATGACGAGGCGGCCGGGCCGGATGAGGCTGGTGAGCCGGACGTTGTCGTCGATGTACTCCGCGGCCAGACCCAGGCGGTCCTCGGCGAGGTCCTTGATGTGGTCCGGCATTCGGGAGTTGGCGAGTTCCTGGCGGATCGCGTCGAGCGTCAGGTTGTTGCGGTGCTTGCGGATGGCCCTGGCGATCTGCTTGATGTACGTGGACCGGTTTCCGACGGCGCCGAGCAGGAATGTCCAGTGCTCAGCCTTGAGTTCGGCGGAGGAGAACGCCAGGGGGCGCACTTCGATCCCTGGGTATTGCTCTCGGCGATCGTCGACCTGAGCCTCCGGCGTGAGGAGGAGGACGTCGGTCAGGGCGTGCGGCTCGGCGCCGTAACGTTCTTTGAGGGCCGCGAGTTGGGCGCTGTCGTCGTTGGGGTGCACCATCGAGGTGAACTCGGGCGCGTAGTCCTGGGACTTGCTGTAGTGGAAGACCACCGTGGCCAGCGGGTGGGGCAGAACATTGACGGGCGGGGTCGGGAGCGACGCCGCTTCGATGATGCTGCCCAGGGTGTAGCTCTTGCCGCCGCCCTGGACGCCGAAAAGGCTGATGGTGTGGGTTTCGTCGAGGTCGAGGGAGACGGTGCGGCCGGCGGCTTTCCCCAGCACGCCGTGCTGGGGTGAGGGACGGGTGACGCCCAGGTAGATGTCCGGTTGGTGGGTGCCGGGGGCGCCTGGACTGGAGGGTGGCGGGGCGGGGGCCGGAGCGTCCGTGGCAGGGGCGTCGTGGAAGTCCTGCGGGTCGGGTGCGGTGGCCTCGGGGGATGGTGTGTCGGGCACCGTCGCCTCCGGGGTGGGGGGAGCGGCGGGCGGTCCGGGGTTGCTTTGCTCGTCGGCAGGGGGATCGGGATTCGGCTGCGGTGGCGCCGGTGCTTTGCCCGTGCGAGGTTCGGGTTCTTGCTCCGGTGTCGGCTGCTCTGGTGCGGCGGCTTGCGCGTCGTCCGCGCGGAAGGCCGCGTCGGCGACTCGCGGGACGGAGAGTGTGAGCAGGGCCAGCGTCGGAGCGGTGGCGGCGTCGTCCGGTGTCGGGGTGTCCGCGTCGCTTCCCGTGGGCTCGGCGGGTTCGGCGTCGTCCTGCGGTTGCGATCCGCCCGGTCGTACCGTCGGGATCGCGTCGATGAGTTCGGTGATGAGGTCGTGGCCGATGCGATGGAACTCCACCTCGCCGTCGGTTTCCTGGTCGGTGCCGGGGCGGGCCAGGTCGAAGATCAAGCCGCTCTGGGTGAAGCGGAGCTGGTAGCCGTCGTCGAGGCTGTCGAGGAGCTGGTGGGCTGCCGTGCGGCTGCTCCGGTTCAGGGTGCCGTGGCGGGCGGCGCGCTCCAGGTAGAAGCGGAGCATGGAGGCCAGGGTGAGGTTCTTGACGGGGCGGTCGACACGGTCAGGGGTGGTGAGGTTCGGGTCGAAGGACTCGGCGAGCACGGACTGGCTGCGGGCCAGTTGTTGGGTGACCTTGGTCTTGAGGCGCTCGTACGCGCCGACGTCGTCGAGCGCGGTGTAGCACTTCACCTCCACAAGGCGGCAGGTGAGGGTCTGTTGCTGCGCGTCGAGATGGAACAGCGCGAGGTCGCTGCGCTGGAAGGAAAGGGCGTCGCCCAGTTCACGGGCGTGGCGGCGGGCCTCCGCGTACAGCTCGGGATGGGCGTCGAGGGGTACGACGATCTGGTTGTGCAGCACACCCTGGTAGTCGAGGTAGAGACGGGCCAGGGACAGGCCGAGGACTTCGGTGCGCTGGTTGGGGGCGGTAGATGCGAGCTTGAAAGCCAGGTTGCCCGACAGGAGTCGAAGCTGGTCGAAGAACGTGTTGAGGTGACGTTCCGCGATATCGAGCCCGTGCTGCTGCGCCGTCGGGCCGAGAAGGGTGCGCAGTTCGTCGACCGAATTGGAGCTCACCATCATCTGGTGGGCGAGTGCGCTGCCTTGCGGGGGTGCGTAGTCGATGACGTACTCGGGCCTGCCGTGTCGTCCGGCGTTGTCGAAGTACTCCAGTCCCAGCGTGCGGTCGATGGTGACGACCCAGTCGCCGGACTGGTGTGCCCGGTAGAGGAGATCGCGGGCGTCGGTGTCGAGGGACAGGACGGTGCAGGGGACGTTGCGCAGGGCCTGGCCGGCGGTGGCCACGCAGGCCGCGGCGGTGGCGAGTAGGGCGGGCAGGCGGCCCATGAGGTTGGTGAGGTCTTCGGCGTCCTCTATGGCGAGGGCCGTGCCGTGGCGTGGGGCGGTGCGCCAGACGATCTGTTGGTCGTCGTCCTCGTACGTGGAAGCGGTGGCCTGCACCAGGCCGTGGACCGGCGCGTGAGTGATGGGCCGCCGTGGTGCGGAGGCGTGTTGCTCGCCGCCGAAGGCGTCGATGAGGACGGTGAGGTGGGCATCGAACTCTGTCGGCCGTCGGGTGAACTCGCCCATCGAGCGTACGGAGTGGACGAGTTTGGCGGTGCGTGCCGGGCCTGTGGTGTGCAGGAAGGCTTCGGCCTCGGCGGAGGAGATCTGACTCTGCGCGTTTTGCAGTTCCGTCAGGGCGGCGCCGGCCTCGGGTGCCTCGGGGTCGGTGACGCACAGGCGGATGTCGTAGGTGAGGTCCCTGGTCGTGGAGCGGCGCTGCAGTTCGAGCAGGGCATCGGCGACGATCTCGGCTCGGCCCGCGTTGACGACGTTCATGACGAGGGCGGTGACGTACGGGTGCAGACGGACGTAGCGCTCTATGCGATCGGCCAGCGCGATGCCGGACAGCGCGCCGCTGCCACTGGTGGCGGCGCGGGCGCTTTCGGGAGGCAGATTCAGGGCAGTGGTGAGCCGGCCGAGCACCCCGCGGGGATCGGCGGTTTCACTGGGTAGGTACGCGCCCCAGTACGGGGTGAGATTGTCGGCTGCGGCCATGAGCCGCCCGTCCTGTCGCGGGACGGCGAACGGGAAGCCGAGCGGTGCCAGCGAGGTGAGCAGGGACTCCCGTACCGACAGGACGGTCTTCTTGTCCCCGGCGGCGAGTCGGCTTGTCCAGGCCAGGCCGAGGGCCGACCAAGTGGCCAGCCACAGTGCCCGCAGGGGGTGGGTGGGGGCGACGAGTAGAACGGTGTCACGTCGGCCGGTGCCGTCGGTGAGGGTCGCCGCCACGCAGTCGATCTGCTGGATTCGGGCGAGTGCCTCAAGTGCGCTGCCTCTGGCGGTATCCGTTGCCCTTTCGACCTGGAGGGCCGCCGCGTCGACGAGTTCGGCGTACGCCTCGGCGTAGGCGGCGAGTTCATCGCGCACCCGCTCGAAGTCGACCGCTTCGCTGACCAGGAGCTCGGCGGTTTCGGTGGGGCTGGTCGCCGTGCCGGTGATGGCGCTGAAGTACACCCGCCGTGCGGCGACGAAAGCCTCGTAGGCCTCGCTTGCTCGGCCGCTCAGTGTGTGTCCGAGATTCGCGTCATCGCCTTCGCACAGCTGTGAGCGGCCGTCCGGGTGCAGCAGCATCCGGCGCAGACCGGTGTCGTCGGGGTGGGCGAGGAGGTGCTGCTGGGCCTGGACGAGCAGTGGGGACAACCGGATCTCACCGGTTCCCGCGGCGTGAACCTTTGTGCTGAGTGTGCGGTGTGGGCTGCGGGCGCTGAACGCCTTCCAACGAATATCGGTGGCGGCGACCAGAGCCGGGTCGTCTCCCGCCGCGAGCGCGTCCAGCTGAAGGGAGCGCAGGGCCTGGGTGAGGCCGGGGAAGCGTCCAGCGCTGCGCTCCGGGGGTTCCTCTGCCTCGGCGTCGGGGACGACGTAGAAGCGCTCGCTCTCACCGCCGGGTAGGTCGTGGGCGCCGGGGGCGACGCCGAGAGGTTCACCCTGCGCATCCAGAGGGACGACGCGGATGTAGTGCCATCCCTCCTCCCAGTCGATTCTGTTGAGGCGTTCGAGTGCCTTCTTGTACTCGGGCTTGGCGGTCTTGCCCTTGCCGACGTGGGCGGCCCGGCCGATGGGGCCGCCGCTCTCGGAGACGATCTCCACACGGAACTTCTCCAGCCCTTCCACCTTGCGAGGGTCTGGATGCACGGCGAAGCGTGCGGTGATGCTACGGACTCCCTTCTCCCCGGTGAGCAGATACGGCTGGCCTGCCATGGCGGCCAGCGCCGGATAGTCCTTGAGATGCTGGGGGTTGTCGCCCGCCGAGGGCAGGCCGAGCTCGCGGACGTCGATGGAGACGGTGGCGCGGCGTCGCTCATCGATGCGCCAGTTACCGAAGGACAGGCCCCAGTTCTCCCTGTCGACGACGATGCGACGCGTCCAGGCGGTGGGTTCTTCCAGGCCGCACCGGGTGGCGAAGGCGGCGAGCCGGGTGGCGAAGGCGCTGTCGCTGAGGCCGAGGTCCAGGACGCGCTGCCGTTCGGAACGCGGCGAGTCGGTGAGCCTACGCACCAGGCCGTGGTTCCTGTCGACCCGTTCCCGTACCAGGGCGGGGTCGGCGAACAGGTCGAAGTCCGGTACGAGGCCGAAGTGGTAGACCGCAGCCCCGGCGACCTGGTCGCGGTATGTGTTGGCCTGCAGGGTAAGGAGGTACTGGGCGACGGCGCGATCGCTTGCGCGCCATCCCTCCGCACGGTCGCGGACCGAGGCGAGCAGTTCGTCGACGGCGGGACGCAGCCGCTCGGGTACCTGGTCGAGGAGGTAGTCGGCGAGAGAGGTGTACGCGTCGCCGAGCGGGACTTCTTCGAACGTGGCGATTCCGAAGGAGTCCTCGGCACTGACCCGGGTACCGGGCGGCACGAAGACCAGGAGCGGGCCGGGCAGGGAACCTTCGCCCTCGCTGCGGTTGCGGAGCTCGACCAGCTTGGTGCTGCTGACTCCCACGTCGTGCAAGGGACCGTCAGGGGTGAGGTCGTCAGCAGGGCAGAGCAGGCAGACCGTGGCGTCGGGACCGAGCGCACCGCGCAGTCGGCGTACGAGAGAGGTGGCGAGCTCGGGTTCGACCTCGGTGACCCGCATGCAGTGCCCGGCGCCGCGCTCGCCGACGAGCTTGGCCAGCCGGGGCACGAGGACGCCTTCGAGGGCCTCACGCAGATCCTTGGCGGTGGTCTCGACCAGGCCCGTCGTGCCGGTCGGGGTGCTGCTCATCGGGTGCTGACTCCCGTCCGTGCGGTGGCGCCGATGGCGTACCTGGGGGTGATGGTCTGCGTCAGGTAGGCGTCGGACATGTCCTGGTAGTAGCCGATCTCGCGCAGCCTGTTGAGGAAGGCGGCGGAGTTGGCGCGCAGCGCCGCCTGGTCGTCCAGGTGAGCGCCAGTGAAGCCGTCGCCGTCGGGCAGCCGGTCGATGTACAGCCCGTACCGGGTGCGCAACAGGGCGAGGAACGCGTCCACCCGCATCGGGGCGGTGGCCAGATTGCCGCTGCCGTCGGTGCTTTCGCGCAGGAGCGACACCTGCAGGAGCACTTCGAGAAGCCGTCCGTCGAGGACGAACCGGCGTGCTGCGTCTGCGCCACCCCCGCGCGGCTGGACCAGCAGAGCGCCAGGACGGTGCTTGAGCAGCATCGAGTCGAGGCACTTCACGAATTGACCCCGGTAGTAACGGCCGCGATAGTGCATGAGCATCTCGGTGTACTCGTCGAACGGATCAAGTCCGAGCTGGATGATCTGCTTGAGCTCGGGCGGGAGTTCCTCTTCCTCGTCGCGCACCCGGTTGACACGCTGGAGGAAGAAGGCGTCGCGGTCCTTGCGGCGCTTGTTGTCCAGGAGCCGCAGCGCCTCCTCCGGGGTGAAGTGGTTCCGGCCGGCGGGTCGGCTCAACGTGCCGGCCTTGGCCAGGGACTCAGCGAAGTCGTCGAGCTTCTTCACCTGGTAGGTCGCCTGGATGAAGCGGGGGATGCGCCGGTACCAGATGTCCGCGCTGTGCTCGGCGAGGGCGGCGGATGCGGTACCGGGCGTGCCGTCTGTGTCGAGGAAGAGCCGCACCCGGTACGGGCAGCGGTCCGCCGCGGCCTGCGAGCTGTGGCCATTCCGGCAGGCGGCCGGCACCGCAGCCGTTTCGACGGCCGCGGGCAGCAGCTTCATCATCCGCAGGTGGTACAGCGCCAGATGGAAGGCGAACAGCGTCTTGAGGTAGTCCACCAGCACGGTGCGCGGCATACGGTCCTGGTGGTAGAGAAGCCGCATCACGTCTTGGCAGAGCAACTGTGCGGGCTCGGCACACAGCGGCGGATAGGGAGTCCGGGGCTTGCTCGTGTCCGCCTGGTCCCGGACCTTGCCGCCCGCGAGCTCGACCAGGTGCAGCAGCGCCTGCGTCTCCACGTCAGTGTCCGGCCCGGGGGTGATGGTGCCGGTCGCACGGTCGACGTCGGAGAAGAAGAACTCGCGCAGTCCCTTCAGCGCGCCCTCGTCCGCGCAGAGCATTTCGTACAGCTGCTCATCGGCCCCGTACGGACGGGATTTGCGGCTGTTGCGGAACCGATAGGTAAAGCCATGCAGCGGCCTTGGCGCGGCCACCGCTTCATCGGCCCGGCCACGGTTGACCATGTCCATGAGATGGGTGATGGTCCAGCGGGTGGTGGTCTCCCGGTCGAAGCCGTCGAACACCTCGGGATGCTCCAGGAACAGCTTGACGAACACATCGACGTCGAGCGTCGACGTACGGCTGATCTTGCTGGGCATGCCGTGGTGCCACAGCCGGGCGAGCAGCGCGGTCAGGACCCTGTCCATGTCCAGCGGCTTGTAGTCGATCCGGCTGACACCCGGGTGGTGAAAAGTACCAAGCGATCCCGTCAGCGCCATGCCGTCTCCTCCGCCCCGTCGGCGTGTACCTCGTCGTCCGGCTCGCGCGCTGCGTCCACCCCGTTCGGCGCGACGGACGCCAGGTCTTCCATGTGCAGGACACCGTCCTCGGTGCGGTGGACACGGCGCAGGTCATGCCCGTGCGTGGTCAGGAGCACCTCCTGATACGGGACTGCGGCCAGCCGGTTCTTGAACACGGCCAAGGCGAGCTGCTGGCCCTGGATGTCGGCCACGGAGGGCCGGTACCCCTGGCCGAAGCGCTGCAGCAGCTCGAAGAGATCGAGCCGGATGTCCAGCTCCGCAGTGCCACCCTGTCTGCCCGCGGGGTCCCGGTAGCTCAGCCGCAGCGCCGTGCGGCCGGATTCGACATACGAAGGGGCGGGCGGATCCGCGGGCCTCAGCTGGAACCCTTCGGCGGGGAAGCGCCGGTAGCTGCGGATGAGACCGCCCGTCACCTCACGGACCTTCAGGGCGAGACCCTCCCCGATGCGGTCCGGAGCCGTCAGCCCTTCACCCCGGTTGAATGCGTGCAGCACCATGTCGCGCGCGGCGTCGATGGAGGCATCAGTGCTCAGCAGTTCCACGAAACGCAGCACCGAGGCGTACGGCAGCATTCGCTGGGCCCGCTCCTCGTCGTGGAGCTCGAAATACAGCAAACGGCGCGCCGCGTTGAGGTAGCTGCGGTGGTCGGCCCCCTGGCCCTGCTGTCCTTGTCCACCCCGGCTCGCCCGGCCCAGCGCCGCGAATTGCTGCTCCAGCAGCACCCGATCCCGGTTTCCGCGCCCGTCCACGGTAACCAGTGCGCCGTCCTCCAGCAGCCCGGCATAGTCGAGGCGGCGATCGAGGCGCGGCTGCGGTACGGCGGCGACATCCGCCTCGCGTAGCAGGGACAGCAGCCGGTCACGTTCCCTCGGACTGCCGTCCTCGGCCGGGGGAGTGCCGAGATGTGCGGAGAAGTAGAAGCTGTCCAGGACGCTCTGGGCGTCACCGGCCGCGTACAGCCGCTGGATTTCGGCGCAGTCGCGGCCCGAGGTGAGGGTGTACGCCAGCGCCGAGCGCAGGTCACGCAGCGTGATGTGCAACTTGCCGCGCAGCTGGGTGAGTTCGTAGAGCCGACGCAGCCGGCGCATCGCCTGAGGGCCGGCGGAGGGGTGTTGGAAGGTCTGTGCGTTGTGCCGGGCGTAGCAGGTGGCGGCGAGGTCGCAGGACGCGCAGTCCTCCCAGAACCTCTCGTGTGTCATCCGCGTGAGCATCCGCTCGAGCAGCGACTCACCGTCCTGCGGAACGCCGTCCGTATCCTTCGGCCGGGCCGTTACATCACGGGCGTTCAGGTTGACGACGGCGACGGTCTGCCCCGTGTCCCGCCCGTCCAGGCCCAGGTTGACGAGTCTGGCGAGGTACGGATAGCGGTCGTGGTGGTGGCTGAGAAAATCGATCAGCCGCCCTTCGTTGACGGCGATCAGCCGCGTCTCGCTCCCGATGCCCACCCATCCGGACTCGTCCGGCCCGGCGAAGGGCGCGAAGAACTCCTCCAGGACGTCGTCCCCGCTCACTTCGCCCTCGTCCTGGCTGCCGTCGTGGTTGGTACGGAACCGGCGGCCGCCCAGCGTGAAGTCGCTGCCGTTGGACCGCCGGGGCCCGAAGTCGGCGCCCAGCTCTCGGGCGTGGCGCTCGAACCGCTCCAGGAACGCGGTCTTTCCGTCGCCCGCGTTCCCAGTGACGATGACGAGCGCGTGCTCCCCCCGCCGCAGCGCGGGCACGAGATCACTGTCCAGGGCGGTCTCGACGTACACCGACATGGCATGCGGGTCGAGGCCCCGCGTGCCGCGGTTGCTGCGCCGACTCTGGCTGTACAGGGTCTGCAGATGGGCGACGAACGGGTTGGTGTTGGGCTCAGGCGAGGACGGCTCCTCGGGGCCGCCGCCGGACGGCGGCGCGGGAGGCAGCTCCGGGAGCTCGGGCAACGGCGGAGGGGGCACCGGCACATCCCTCGCCGACTCCAACGCCCGCAGCGCGTCCAGCAGTTCCTCGGCGGTGGTGAACCGCTCACCACGGTACGGAGAGATCGACCGGAGCAGGATGTCGGCGAACTCGGGGGCGAGATCGCCGAAGCCGCTGTATGCGATCCGCGGATCGATCGGCGGGACACCGGGCAGCGGAGACCTCGCATCCCAGGGGTACTGCCCGCCGGTGAGCGCCTCATACAGGGTGACCCCCAGCCCGAACAGATCACGGTCGACGTATCCGGAGGCGTTGGCCGGTACCTGGTCCAGGTCGGGCGGGCTGTAGCGGGCGCTGGTGTAGGTGTGGCCCTCGGAGGAGTCGGCGGTTTTGGCGATGCCGAAGTCGATCAGCTTGACGCCGTCGTCGGTCCACAGCAGGTTGCTCGGTTTGATGTCGCAGTGCCACACCCCGAGGTCGTGAATGTGCCGCAGCCCGCGGGCGGTGTCCGCGGCCAGCCGCAGCACGTCCGCCGCACCCATCCGCCCGCCGCGGATCACTTCGGCGACGTCCTTGCCGTCGACGAACTCGAAGACGAGATACGGATACGGATCGGGGGCGGGCAGCCGGTCCGCGTCCACCATGGACACCACGTTGGGGTGCGGTGCGCTCTGCAGCCGCTGCAGAACGTCGGCCTCGCGCTTGAGCCGCTCAAGGACGGAGTCGCGGTCCCTGAGGACCAGCTTCACCGCCCGGTCCATGCTCCTTATCGTGTCGTACACCCGGTAGGCCACGCCGAATCCGCCGGGTCGGCCCAGCCGGTGGCGCACCAGGTACTTGGTGCCGAGCTGGAAGTCGGCGGGCAGGTTCTTGAAGAAGTCCGCCCCACGTGGCCCATCTGGGCCGCCGGGTCGGTCGGCGGCGGGTTGCAGTGCGGGTCGAGCGGCGGAGGAACCGATCCGCCGGGCAGGGGCCTGGCCCGCGCCGATCGCCAGGTCAAGGCGGCGCAGCGCCTCCAAGGCACTCGGCCTGGCGGTGGGATCGCTCGCGCACAGCGTGCGCAGCCAGTGCGCCAGCTCCACTCTGACCCCGGCCAGTTCAAGCCCGGCGTCCGGCAGCCGGCCGGCTGCCTCGGCCTGCTCGGTCACCGAACCGAACGGCAGCTCCCCGGTGAGCAGTTGATAGCCGATGACACCGACCGCGTACACATCTGAGGCCATCCCCATGGCGGCCGCGTCGGCCTGGCATTCCGGAGCGAGATACGCCGGGTCGGCGACCTGCCACGCTTCGTCCAGTACGGTGTGCCCGCGCCGTTGCGCGGTCTTGGCGTACTCGAAGCCGGTCAGCATCGCCCGACCGTTCTGCGCGATCAGGACCGTGGACGGATTCAGCTCGCGGTGCGCGATCCGCCGGCTGTGGGCGTGCGCGAGTCCCTGCAGGACATGCCGAATGGTACGCAGTTTGGCGTCGGCGGTCAGCGGGTCTGCGGCCCCGGTCAGATGCAGCTTCAGCGCATGCCCGGGGACATCGTCGAAGACGGTGACGTACGCACCCCGGTCCTCGACGGCGAAGAAGTCCCGCACCCCGACGATGTTCGGATGCGCGGGCAGCTTGCCCAGCGCCTCGTAGGCGATCCCGATCCGCTTCTGCTGCCGCAGCCGCTCCGCCTCTGGTGCGTACGGGTCGGCCTGGCGCACCTGCAGCCGCACCGTGCCCGAACCCTGCACGGCCAGGGCGTTCTTCGCCCGGTACTCGTCCAGTACGTCGGCGCCGTCGGCGTACTGGGACTCACTGAGCCGCTCGATCACCTCCCAGCTGCCGAACCTGAGTGGCCCGGAGGGGGCGCGAGACGATCCTCGTACCGTCTCCGCAATCGCTGCGTGATGCGCGGAGATGTCCGCGTCGAACCGCCCGGACGACACGGGGATTTGGGTGGTGTCCGCCAACCGCCCGATCAGGTCGGCCAAGGTAACGGTCGCCTTCGCGTCACGCTGGGCGGGTGTGCTGTCCAGCAGGACCGCGTCCGGGGCCGGGAGGACGACCAGGGCGTCGGTCCAGAGGCGGGACAGCGGCAGATGCGCGGTTTCCAGGATCGTCTTGAGCTGCTTGGCGTGGCTCTGCAACTTGGGCACCGGGCTGCGGAACGGGGCCCGCCGCGCCGGATACCAGCGGCTGCCGTCTACCTCGATACGGCCGCGGGTGCCCTTGACGTCTATGACGTACACCGCGTGCCCGGTGACCACGACGAGGTCGACCTCGAACAGGCGGTTCCCATGCGGGATTTCGACGGAGTGCAGGACCGTCCAGTCGTCTGGCGCGTGATCTCTCAGGTGCGCGATCACGCGCCGCTCGGCATCGTTGACGGCCTCCCCAACAGCAACGATCCTGGCACCCATCAGCCAGCGGCCTCCTCGATGGCAGCGGTGAGCAGCGCGAGCGCCCTGTCCTCAAGGATGTCGGCGCGGTCGCGGCATTGGTAGGCGGAGCGGACTGTGGTGGCGATGCGGTCGCGGTCGGCGGGAGAGGCCATGGGGATCGGCAGCGAAGCGACCAGGCCCACGTGGATGCTTTGCTGCCCCCCACCGGTCAGCATGCTGCGAATCAATCGCAGTGCAACCGTCGACCGGAAGAAGGCCAGCAGATAGGCTCCCGTGATTTCGCTGGTGCCCGACGTGACTCGCAGGAAGTCCTGGCTATAGGCGTGCTGAAGCCAGCGTCCGGTCACGAGAGTGGCTCTGCCGAACAATCCACTCTCGCTTGGCATGCCATGACCGCCGATCATGACGGTCTCGTCTGGGACGAACACTCCCGCAGGGGCATGATTCGGGCTGATGACGCGACCGTCCTCCGGGCGGATCCACCAGCCTTGACGCTGTCCCACGAGCAGCCGTCCGCCGTGTTCGTAGTTGGCATCGACGCGCTTGAAGATCGGCCCGTAGCGCAATTGCCCATGCGAGCAGATTTCCCCCAAAAGGCCATGTGGGACTGAAGTGAGTTGGTCCTGGAGCTGGCGTGACCTTTCCCCGTGGTTGATGGCACGAAGCGTGACTGGTGACAACTGTTCCACGACGAAGCCAAGGTCGCGGGGCTGCTTGTGCCAGTCGAATTCCGTCAGTTCGGGCAGCCCATTGCTGTCGAAGAAGTCCTCGGTTGCCGCGACGAGTTCGGCCTGGTGCCGGGCCCGCAGCGTCGCGCTTTCCTCCACAAGTTCGTGGATCTCGGACTCCACCTGCTCACCGAAGCGCGGCACCGGCAGCCCCGTAAGGTGGTGCGGCTCGATGTGCTTAACGGCCGAGCCGTACACCGACCCGCGTACGAGCGCTTCGCCGAACCGGCTGAGTAGGAAGGCGTAGAGGTAGCCCGACTTGATTTTCTCGGGATCGGGCTGGACCTTGAGTGTGTCCTGCGAAGACCACATGCCGCCCATGTCTGGACGGACGTACGCCCGTCTGCCGGCATTGAACCCTGAGCAAGAAATCAGCGTCATGCCCGGTTGGAGTTCCAAGTACGATAGCGCCGCCGAGTGGGCGTCCTTTTTCCTGAGCCGGGGAAGCCCGGTCAAGTCGGCGACCATCATGTCCTTCGTCCCGAGGAACGGCACGCTGTGCTCGGGGTCGGTGAGGTAGACCCGCCGGAACATGGGGCCGTTGAAGATTCCCCCGTTGTGCCCCGCTGTCAGGCTCGCCAAGGGCACCTTCTCCGGAAGCCCTTCCAACAGCTTCTTCACCTTCAGCGCGTCCGAGACGTACGGCGAGGCATCAAGCCGGAGGCCCTGATCCCGGAACCAGGCGGACGTCACCGGGTTCGACAGCTCGGCGATCTTCACGCGCCCGCCTCCGTGCCCTGGCGTGGGTCGGCACCCGGCTCCGGGTACTTCGCCCGGAACTCCCGGTATTTCTCCGCGATGATCGGCAGATCATTGTCGATGACCGGCTTGCTGCGACGCAGCGGACGTACGACCTTCTTGCCGCGGATGCGCAGGCGCTCCTGCTCGACCGAGGTCTCCACCACGATCTTTCCGTCGGGCTCGCGCTTGAACAGGTCGTTCCCGCGCCGGTCAAAGCCGACCTTCTCGGCGACGGCCATGAAAACCGGGTAGTCCTTCTCTGTGCGGAGCCGGTGGTTGCGGACCTCCTGGTCCGTCTTGCGCTTGAGAAAGAGCAGCGTGGTGAGGATGTTGACGTTGGCGTCGACGACGAATGTCTCCACCGGGAGTTCGACGCTTGCGAGGACCCAGCAGCGCTCCAGGATGTAGCGGCGGATCGCCTCGTCGGTCGGGCCAGGGTTCGACAGGATGCCGTTGGGCAGGACGATGCCGATCCGGCCACCGGGCTTGACCCACTCGATGGCACGCTGGATGAACAGCTGCTCGGGGGCCATGCTGCCCGGCCGGCTGGTCAGGCTCTCCTCGATCTCGCCGCTCTCCTTGTTGCGGCCCCAGGACTTGGCGATGCCGTCACGGAAGGAACCCAGGACCGACTCGTCGCTGACCGGGATGTCCGCGCCGAACGGAGGATTCGTCAGCAGGACGTCCACGGTCTCGCCGAGCGGGATCTTCTTCTTCGCCTCTTCGACGCCCGAGAGGTGCCCGCGCGGGAAACCGAGGGAGTCCATGTGGAAGACGTTCCCTGTGGTCTCCGCAAGCGTCATGATCGCCATGGTGGTGGCGCGGACAAGGAAGGGGTCGAAGTCCGCACCCATCAGGTGCTTCTCCGCGTACTCCTTGAGCTTGTCCCGGTAGCGCTCCCTCTCCTCGTCGGTGTCCGGGAAGCCGTAGGTGCCAGCCTCCTTCTTCCACGTGTCGCGCAGATGCTTGAGCGTGGCCTGCAGGAAACCGCCGGTGCCGCAGGTCGGGTCGAGGACGGTCTCGTGGTCCTTCGGGTCGAGGATCTCGACCATTAGATTGACCGCCCCGCGCGGGGTGAAGTACTGGCCACGATCGCCGCGCAGATTCGTGCCGACAAGCTCCTGGTAGGCGATTCCCTTGGCGTCGACATCAGTGGCGCTCAGGTCGTACGAGGCGATCTCGCTGACGATGAAGGCCAACGCTCGATCGGACAAGGTGATCTCGTCCGTGGGTTTGAAGACGTCCTTGTACTCGCGCTTGACGTCCTCGAAGAGCTCCCGGATGCGGGTGCTGATCGCTGCCCGGCCATCTGGCTCGAACATCTCCTTCAGGCCAGTGCGAAACCGGCCGTGACCGGTGCCCCGGCTGACCCGCTCGTCGTACATCTTGGCGAAGAGCAGATAGAGGAACTGCCAGAACGCGGCGTCCTTCGGCATGCCCTCGTTGCCGTGGATGTAGTTGTGGCAACGGCGGAACGCAATCTTGAGGCGCTCCGGATCGGCTCGGCGCAGCCGCTGGTGGGAGGCGACAGTGCGGCTGCCGAGAGTACCGTCGGCGACGGCCCAGTCACTGCGGTCCTCAAAGTCCGCGCCGAAGTCGCTGACCACCTTCTTGAGGAAGAAGTAGTCGACTCCGTCCGTCCACATCCCGTCCGCGCACAGCGGACGGTCCTCGTTGCCCATCAGCTCCTGGAGGGCTTCGAGGTCCTTGCGTGCCTGGTCTGGCTCCCGCAGCTTGACGACGTTCTTGCCCTTGCCCTTGGGCTCCGGCTTACAGATCACCACTCGGCGCAGATTGGCGGTGTTGTGTACAGCACCGGACTCGAAGATCGCGATGTCGGCCGTCTTGGTCCGCTTGCGCTTGGCGCCCTCTTCACTGACGGTGACGCGGAAGTCACGCGCCATGTCGGCGGGGTCGATCCCGTGCTCGTGGACGAGGGCGCGGGCGGTGCGCTGGCGGACCTTCTCCTTCTCGGTCTCTTTGATCGCCTCACCGGTGATGTAGTCGACGATCTGCCCCTCTTCCAGGGCCGTGACCTGGGGCTGGGTCTCCTCCGCCGTGGCTGCCCGGCCTGCACCGTCTTCCGGCTGCTGTGGGATGCCCAGGTCCAAGGTCAGTTCCTCCATCGACGTACGACTTCTTCCCTGTGCTCGGTGGTGCGTGTGATGCCCGCCGCTCTGGGCCGTGTCCGCTCCACAGGCCCCTCCGGTAACGGCTGGCACCTGCGATCTTACGGCCCCGGAGCCGACCGGTCGGAGCTTCCACGGAGCCTTCCGGGGGCTTCCTGGAGGGAGCCCAACTGGTCCCGCAAGCGCGTCGACAGTACCGCCGAGCACTGACAATCACCGGACTGGGGCGGACGGCCGTGCGTCTGCGGTTCCCTGCCGGTCACTGCTCGGTGGGCCCAGTGTCCGTGTCGGTCCCCTCGCTCTGCCGCACCTCGTACGCCAGCTCTTCGAGCGAGCCCTGGTCGGGTACGAACCACCGGATCGTGCCCTGCGCCGAGGTGTCCACCCCAGAGGCCTCGGCGCGCATCTTCCGGGCTAGGCCGCTTGGCGAATACCACTCTCCGTCCGCGGCCCATCGCAGCGGGTTCCTGGTGCCACGCTCATTCGACCAGGTCGCGCGGGCACGATCCGGATTCGCGGCCAGCCACTCGGTCATCTCCCGCCGCTCCGGCCGGGAGAAGGGGCGGAACTCCAGGTCCGTGCCCTCTTCGATGCGGTCGGCCGCGATTAGGGTGATGACGGCGTTGACCTGTCGTCCGCGCTGCTCGGCACCGGCGACCTGGTAGTCGTCCTGCAGGGCGGGAGCCGTCGTGTCGGAGTCGAGGCCGCGCATCGCGGCCCGCACCACACGCTGCATGCGTTCCGCGTTGCGGACCGCGGCGATGATGTGGCTGCTCTTGCCGTACTCGTCGTCGATCGCGCGCAGCACCCAAGCGAAGGTGTCGCGCACCAGCTGGGGCACCTTGGCGAGCTCGCCCACCCAGTCGAAGTCCGGGCTTTCGATGGCGGTGGTGCTCAGCCGCCGGAAGACGATATGGGTGACAAGGAGATCGCCGTGCGAGGCCGCGGCGTCGGCACGCCAGAGCAGGCCGTCGCGGAGCGCCTGGAGCTCCGCACGGACCGCGCGGAGCAGTTCGACCGAGCGCCAGACGCGGTACACGTTCGGAGTCGCCCCGAAGATCTGCTCGTAGACGCTGTCCTCCCAGAGTCCCGCGAGATTCTGGTCACGCTTGGCGATCGCCGCGAGCTGGGCATTGGGGTGGACAGCAGCCAGGGCCTCGGCGGCCTCCGTGAGGGAGCAGCCGTGCTGTGGGTCCGGCAGACGCTCCCCGCGCTTGATGACGTAGCTGCGGTGGAGCAACAGAGCGAAGTCGTCGCGCAGCTGGATCTGTCCTTGATCCAGAGATTTGAAGTCCCGCTCCTCGATCGGGTTCTGCGTGTTTGTCGTGGTGGTGACCTGGTCGCCAAACCCCTCCGGGCAGTCCTCCAGCGAGATCAGTCGCACCGTGACTCTGCCGATCTGCGCTGTGTCGGGGTCCTTGACGAAGGCCCGGTGCAGAGCGCTCACGGTCTGTGCGCCGTTGACCACGCTGATGCCGCTCAGCTTGAAGTCGCCGACCTTTCCGGGGACGGCCCGCCCGACCGGCTTGATCGTCTCGCACAGCATGGTGATGCCGTTACTGAAGTACCAGAAGTGCTCCGGCTGTTCGAGCAGAGTGTTCTGGATCTTGACGTTGACGTCGGTCAGGTCGAGGGAATCACGGATGTTGCGGGCGAAGAGTCCCCGCCGGTGCTCGCTGTACAGGTCCGCTAGGTCGGGGACGGTCATGGTGCCGTAGAGCGCCTTGTACGGCGTCGACTCCTGTACGAACCCGTCGAGCCTGACCGTGGCGTCGATCTTGGGCGTCGCTGCGTCACCCAGGATCGCCCGGTGGAAGTCACGCAGATCGAGAACCTTGTAGTCGACGATCTCGTCGACCTCATTCTGCGCGGCAACCTTCTCCTCAAGGAGCTCACGCACCTTGGGGTCGAGGGGAGCGGTCCGCATCAGCGCCAGGACGATGGTGACCTTCGGCAGACCCAGGTCGAAAGCCTGCTGAAGATCTGGCACCAGCGGCTGGAAACGACTGTTGAACTTTGAGTAGGCCCGGTCGAAGAGCAGATCGAGGCCGCGAAACAGCTTGTGCACCGCCTCCTCGTCAAACCCGCCTTTGCCGGCGTCGCTCCACTTCGCCTGCACCAGACAGATACGCGGCTGCGGAGCACTGAGCTCCACCGATATCGCGTCTATCCCGCGGTCGTCAGCACCGTCGAATATGCAAGCAGCGGCGGCCCGTGGGCCGACCTGGTGCTCGTTCTGCACAGCGAGCGCCGCGATCCCGCGACTGAGGAACGCCTGCCGCCGCCCATGCTCCCCGGCCGACTTCGGCAGGTCCGTCAGGTCCAGCAGACCGGTGTACCGCTCGTCGATGGCGTTGCGGACGTACTCGATGTGCAGCTTGCTCATGGCCTGCCCCTGTCCCGTAACTCACTTATCGAACAAGGGTATAGGGCGAAGATCGACCTCAAGGTGCATGGATGGTGCGAGCGGCGCGCTCCAGGGCCGGTCCCAGGTCGCCGGTGGCAGGGAGTGCCGAGCCATCAGTGCAGAGTTTCCTCTCCCATGAGGCCCGTCTGCACCAGCAGGTTCCCCCGCTTCCGCGAGACGAAGATCCCCCGCCCGGCCGGCATAGGGCGCGGGCGTACGTTGCCGAGGATGTCGCCCTCGTTCGGGTCGCCGGAGAGCACGACGCCCTGCGCGCCCAGCTCCTTGATCCGTTGCATGAAGGGTTCGTAGGAGGACCGGCCGGCGCCTGCGGTGTTGCGGGCGACGATGAAGCGGATGCCGACGTCGCGCGCGAACGGGAGGAGTTCCGTGAGCGGGGCGAGCGGGTTGCCGCCGGAAGTCGACACCAGGTCGTAGTCGTCCACGACGACGTAGATCGTCGGGCCGCTCCACCAGTTGCGCGCCCGCAGTTGGTCGGCGGTGACGTCGGGCGAGGGAGTGCGGCGTCGCATGAGGTCGGCCAGGGCCTCGACGTGGTGGTCCATGGCGTTGGACATGGGCACGTACTCGGCGAGGTGGGTGGCCGGGGCCGCGTCCAGGAGCGAGCGGCGGTTGTCGATGACGAAGAGCTTGCAGGAGGCCCCGTCGTGCAGATCGGTGATCTGCTTGATGAGGAGGCGCAGCAGGTTGGATTTACCGGATTCGCTTTCGCCGAAGACGAGGAAGAAGGGGTCCTGTTCGAAGTTGACGTGGACGGGTTCGAGGTTGTTCTCGTCGAGGGCGAAGGCGACGCCACGGCCTGGCTCCGCAAGGGCTGCGGGCAGGTCGGCGAAGGGGAGGTGCCGGGGCAGCAGCCGGACTGCCGGCGCGCCGGGGACTGTCCAGTGGCGGTCCACGTCCCGGCTCATGGCGGCGGTCGCCTCGGACAGGTTGTCGGCGGAGTGGATGCCGTCGATGCGGGGAACCGCCGCCATGAAGTGCAGTGCTTCTGGAGTCACTCCCCGGCCGGGCACACCGGTGGGAACGTTTCCGGCCGCCTTGCGGTCCAGTTCGGAGTCCATGGGGTCGCCGAGCCGCAGTTCGAGGCGGTTCATCAGCAGGTCCTTGAGGTTGGCGCGGACCTCCATGGCGCGGGACGCGGTGAGAACGAGGTGGATGCCGTAGCCGAGGCCGCGCGCGGCGATGTCGAGGACAACCGATTCGAGGGCTTCGTACTCGGTGCGGAAGTTCCCCCAGCCGTCGATGGCCAGGAAGACGTCGCCCCACGGCTGGTCCGCGACCGAGATGTCGCCGCGGGCCCGCAGCTTGCGGAAGGTGGCGATGGAGTCGATGCCGGAGCTGCGGAAGTACTCCTCGCGGCGCGTCATGATGCCGTACACCTCGGCGACCGTGCGGCGTACCCGCTCCGGGTCCAGGCGTGAGGCGATACCGCCGACGTGCGGCAGCGTGGAGACGGCGGACATGCCGCCACCGCCGAAGTCCAGGCCGTAGAACTGGACCTCGTGCGGGGTGTGGGTCAGCGCGAACGCGGAGATGATCGTCCGCAGGAGCGTCGATTTACCTGACTGCGGGCCGCCGACGATCTGCATGTGGCCCGCGGCGCCGGAGAAGTCCCGGTACAGAGTGTCGCGCCGTTGCTCGAAGGGCTTGTCGGCGACACCGAGCGGGACGATGAGGCGGCCGGCGCCCTCGTAGCCGGGCTGGGCCAGGCCCCTACCCTGCTCGGCAGCAAGTCCGGGGAGCAGGGCGTCCAGCGAGGGTGGGTTGTCCAGCGGGGGCAGCCATACCTGGTGTGCGGCCGGGCCCTGCGCGGTGAGCCGGCGGACGATGACGTCGAGCACCGTGTCGGCCAGGGCGTCGTCCCCGCCCGCCCGCGGGTCGGGAACCTGGGCCCGGGGGTCGGTCTGCGCGTACTGGACCGGCACGGGGGCCGCGGTGAAGGGCACGGGACGGCGGTCCACCGGCAGCGGGCCGTCCCCGGTCGTGGCTCGGGCGGAGACGGGTCGGTGCGCGCCCGAGACGTAGGCCGCCTTGAAACGGGCCATTTCGTCGGTGCCGTGCTTCAGATAGCCCGAGCCGGGGACGTTCGGCAGGTGGTACGCGTCCGTCACACCGAGGGCGGCACGTGACTCGGCCTCGGAGAAGGTCCGCAGTCCGATGCGGTAGGACAGGTAGGTCTCCAGGCCGCGCAGCCGGCCCTCTTCGAGCCGCTGAGATGCCAGGAGCAGGTGGACGCCCAGGGAGCGGCCGATGCGGCCGATCTGGACGAACATGTCGATGAAATCGGGCTTGGCGGCGAGGAGTTCGCTGAACTCGTCGATGACCAGGACGAGGGAGGGGACGGGCTCCAGGGCGGCGCCGGCCGAGCGGGCCTTCTCGTAGTCGTGGATGTTGGCGTAATTACCCGCCTTGCGGAGCAGTTCCTGGCGGCGGTTGAGTTCACCGCGAATCGAATCCCCCATGCGGTCCACGAGGGTCAGGTCGTCCGCGAGGTTGGTGATCACGGCGGCGACATGCGGGAGGTCCGCCATGCCGGCGAAGGTGGCACCGCCCTTGAAGTCCGCGAGGACGAAGTTGAGGGTCTCCGAGGAGTGGGTCACCGCGAGGCCGAGCACGAGGGTGCGCAGTAGTTCGGACTTGCCGGATCCGGTGGCGCCGACGCACAGGCCGTGCGGGCCCATGCCGTCCTGCGCGGCCTCCTTCAGGTCCAGCATCACCGGGGTGCCGTCCTCGCCGACCCCGATCGGCACACGCAGGCGCTCGGCACGGGAGCGCGGGCGCCACGTGCGGCCGACATCCACAGATTCCGCGTCGTCCAGATCGAGGAGATCCGTGAACTCCAGGTTGGCGAGCAGCGGTTCGTCGGAGTCGCCGCCGGACGCCATGTACAGGGGTGCGAGCTGGAGGGCGAGTGCCTCGGCAGCCTCATGACTCAGGCGGTCTGGCGACCCTTCATAGACCAGACCGTCGCTGGGCTCCAGACGCAGCGACTGGGGATGCACCACGACCGAGAGACCGCCACGTGCCCCGGTGAGACGGCCCGGCACAACCTCGACGATCGTGACACCTTGCAGCCCTTCGGCCGCCGCCAGCGCTGACAACGGCGACAGCGCCTCCTGGTCGAGTACGACGACGATGTGCGGCTGTTCCAGGAGGGGCTGCCCGCCGGCCTGGAACCGGGGGCGGCCTTCGAGCTGCTCCTTGAGCAGCAGCTCCAGATCCTGCGCACTCGTGGTGATCAGACGGCGGCTGCCCGCCCCGTCGTTCCCATCGGTCTGGACGTGGGGCAGCCACTTGGCCCACTCCCACTGCGGGGCCGCGTCCTGCCCGGCAGCGACGGCCACGATCAGGTCGTCGGGAGAATGCAGAGAGGCCAGGGAGGCCACCATCGCGCGTGCCGTCGCGCGGACGTGGTTCTCGTGATCCCCGCTGATGGTGAGGTGGTAGAAGGAGCGCAGTGAGATCGCCATGGGCAGGCTCTCGATGGTGCTGTGCGCGGTGAGGAACTGCTTCATGGCGCCGGCGGTGAGCGGCTCCAGCTCGTCCACCGGAGCGGTCTCGGGTGCGATCAGAGGGGTAGCGAGCTGCTGGCTGCCCAGTCCGATCCGCACCTGCCCGAAGTCGTCGTCGCTGATCCGCCGCTCCCACACGCGGCTGCCCTCGGCGACCAGGGCCCACAACTGCTCGGGCGCCGGGTGTAGATAGAACTGGGCGTCCCGTTGCAGCCGCGCCGTACGAAGCACCGCACGGCGGGTTTTGGCCAAGTACTTCAGGTAGTCCCGCCGCATATCGGCGAGCTGTCCCTGGGTGCCCCGCCGATACCGAACGAGCATGGCGATGCCCATTCCGACCGTAGACGCGATCATCACCATGCCCATGATGCGCATGACCGGGTTCGGCGTCATGAAGAAGAAGACGACCGAACCGCCCATGCCCAGCATGGGCAGCAGCTGCATCAGCGCGCCTTCCTGCTGCCCTCTGGGCAACTCGGGCGGGGATTGCAACTGCACTGGATCGGCGGGCACATCGCTGGGCAAGGCCCTCGGTGGCCGTTTGACGACGATCTGGCTCAAAGCTGACCCGTCCCCCTCGCGGACTGAAGAGGCCTTGTCCGCACCCCCGTGGCGCTGACTTCATCCGGACCGGATCCTACTGGCGGGCACTGACCTTGCGGACGGTAGGGTGGCGCCACGCGTGTGCGCACCCGCGAATAATCAATGGATTCAGGGTTATTCAGGTCATTCGGAACCGGAATGAGAGCGGACGGGCGAACAGGACAGGGGCGCGGCCCGCGAGTTGAGAAGCACCGC
Organism: Streptomyces sp. NPDC057623; assembly: GCF_042800355.1. Lineage (NCBI taxonomy): Bacteria > Bacillati > Actinomycetota > Actinomycetes > Kitasatosporales > Streptomycetaceae > Streptomyces > Streptomyces sp. NPDC057623. The sequence continues at coordinate 10,203 of NZ_JBHVGZ010000020.1, read as the reverse complement.
GAGGGGGAGCAGTACGTGCCTGCGACAGTTCGAGCGGCGGGAAGCACCGGCGGTTACCCGGGACCAGGGGGCCATCCGGGGCCGGGGCACCATTGGGGACCGGGGGTGCCGACCACGCGCAGCACCGGCTTCCGCCGGATCATCGTGGCGGCACCCGACAGCCGAATCGATGTGGCGCTGCCCGACGACATTCCACTCGCGCACCTCTTCCCGGAGATCCTGCGCCTGTCCGGACAGACTCCGCCCCCCGGCGCCCCGGTCGGATACCACCTCGTGCGCCGCGACGGCACGGTGCTCGACGAGGCACGTTCACTGGCCGCACAGCGCATCGCCGACGGCGACTTCCTCCTCCTGCGCCCTTTCTCCGACTCCCTCCCGCCCGCGGTGTTCGACGACGTCTCGCACGCCACGGCCAGCGCCGTAACCCGCGACCGCGCACTGTGGAACGACGAACTCCTGCGCACCGCAGGACTCTTCGGTACCTGTGTGCTGCTGATGCTGCTCGCCTTCGTCGCCTGGAGTTCCGACGTTCGCCATGACATGCACGGGCCGGCGGGCATCGTGGCCGCGGTCTCGGGCGTGGCGTTCCTGGCGATCGCCGCGGTGCGCGCCCGTGTGTACGGCGACCGCGGATCGTCGGTGGCCTTCGGCATCGGCGCCCTGGCGAATCTGGGAGTGGCGGGCAGCGGACTGGTTGCGCTGCCGGACGGAGAGGGCATCGGCAGGCTGCAGTTCCTGCTCGCCTGCGCCGCTGTACTCGTGGGATCAGTGGTGCTGGTGTTCCTCACACCGAGCGGCGACGGCCCCTTCGTCGCCTTCGCATTCGCCTCGGCTGTCGGCATGCTGCTGATGTTCGTCGCGATCCTTACCGAGATGAGCCCGGCGGAGACCGCAGCGGTCTGCTCCCCGCTCGCCCTGGGCACGCTCGCCTTCCTGCCGGGCCTCGCCACGCGTTTCGCCCGCCTGCCCATCGGCTTCGACCCGCCGCGCACCGCTGTCGGCAGCGACTACGGCGACACCGATGACGAGGGCGACGGCAATGCGGCATCGGCCGCGATTGACGCCGAACGCATCACTGCTCAGGCCCGGCGCGGCCACGAGCTGCTGCTTGGTCTGGTCGGCGGCTGCGCACTCGTCGCGACGGCGGGGGCCGCGGTGCTCGGGTTCTCTGACGGCCTGTGGGCCCAACTCCTCGCTCTGGCAACGGGTCTGGCCATGCTGATGCGCGCCCATCTGTTCCGGCACACCGCCCAGGTGGCCTGCACGCTCGCGACAGGGCTTGCCTCACTGGTGCTTCTGGGGCTCGGCCTCTCCCTCAACCCGCCCGGCCGGATGGTCCTGGAGGCACTGCGGGGTGACGGCTCGGCGCTCGACATCAGGCTGGTCTGGCTGTCAGTCGCGGTGGCCGTCGTCGCCGGGGCGATCGCCGCGATCGCGCTGGTCGTGCCCAGCAAGGGAGTCACACCGTTCTGGGGCCGATTCCTGGAGATCGCCGAGAGCTTCGTACTGCTGACGCTGCTGCCGCTGTGTCTGGCGGTGTTCGGCGCCTACCAGCAGATGCGCTCGCTTTCTTCGTGAGAGCCAACGGGGCCTTGGCGAGCTGAGCCAGGCCACAACGACGTACGGGACCGGCTCCTCGTACGAGACCAGAACAACCAGATCAATCAGCGGGGGAAGAGGCAGCAAAACGATGGCATCACGACGGGATGAGCTGAACGCCTACACCTTCGCGCGACGGCGCCTGGTCGGGCAGTTTCTCCAGCCCAGCCCGAACGGCACGGAGGAGGGCTGGCCACGGCCCCTGCGTGCGGTCGTGCCGGGTGCGATCGTCACCGCGGTCGTCCTGGCCGGCTTCGGGGCGTGGGGCATGTTCAAGCCCGCCGCACCGCAGGGCTGGGACAAGCCCGGGGAGAACGTCATCATCTCCAGCAAGTCGACCACCCGGTACGTGATCCTCAAGACCGACGGCAAGACGCAACTGCACCCGGTGCTGAACATGTCCTCGGCCAAGCTCCTCCTGCAGCCCGACAAGGGCAAGGTCATCAACGTAGACGAATCGGTCCTCGACAACGGCAAGATCCCGCACGGCCCCACCCTCGGCATCCCCTACGCCCCCGACCGTCTGCCCGACGCCGACGAAGCCGGCTCGAAGAAGCGCTGGGTGGTCTGCGAGCGCCCCGGTGAAGGCGGCCGAGCCATCCAGAAGGCTGCGTTCATCCTCGCCCAGCGGGACATGGACCGGACCGAGGGCGCGGAGCGGCTGCGCGGCGGTGAGCTGATGTACGTGGAAGGCCCGGGCCCCGACCGCACACGCTACGTCGTCGACGCCAGCGGAACGGCGTACCCCGTCCAGAACGAGGAACTGCTGCTGCGCACAGTCGTCGGCGAGGACCGGGAGCCCCAGCGGGTGTCGGCCGGCTGGCTGGCAACCTTGCACAAGGGTGACCCCATCACCTTCCCGGAGATCCCGGGCCGGCCCGGCGCCGACGCCGGGATCCAGGGTCAGCTGCCGGCGGCGGCCAACAAGGTGGGCATGGTCCTCCAGGCCCCCTCCGGCACCAGGATCCAGCAGTACGTCGTCCTGCAGGGACGGGTCGCCCCGGTCTCCGACTTCACAGCGAAGCTCCTGCTCAGCAGCAAAGCTCTGACGGGCCTCGGACAGGCGAGCCGAGCGATGCCCGTCAGCGCCGGCAGCTTCACACCCGGGGCACCCTTCGGCGCCGAGAAGACCTGGCCCCAGCAGAAGCCCGAGCCGGTCAACTCGGCGAGCACCGACGAGGGCAACCGCAACACCGTGTGCAACATCCTGCGCGACGTGGACCAGGACAACGGCACCACGACCCTCAGCACCTGGGCGGGCAAAGACTTCCCGGCCACCCTCCCCACCGGTTCAAGCAGCGCCTACGTCACGCCCGGCTCCGGCCAGTTCTTCCGCCAGTTCACCGGGTCCTCGACCAACTCCGGCTTCTTCTTCCTGGTCACCGACACCGGCCTGCGCTACGCGATGCAGTCCAACGGCGACAGCGAGACCGACGACGCCGGCATCGGCTCCTCCGGCTCGGCCACAGAGCGACGGGAACAGCGCGAGGCGGCACTGCAGGAGGCCCAGCAGGCACAGAACCGCCTCGGCTACAAGGACGTGACACCGGCCCCGATCCCGGCCGCCTGGTCGGCGTTCCTGCCTACGGGACCGCGGCTGTCGACGGGCGCGGCACGACAGCCGCAGGGCTCGTGAGCGGGCGGGCGGTACGAGCAATGCGTACGCATCGCCACTCACGTCGCCTCGCCGCTGCGGCAGCCGCCACCCTCGCGTTCGCGGCAGCGCCTCTGGCTCCTACCGCCGCCGCCGACCAATGCACCTACGACGGCTCGATGTACGAGGGCCGCCCCTGGGCGCTGCAACGGGTCATGCTGGACGAGCTGTGGCAGCAGTCCACGGGCGAGGGCGTGCGCGTCGCGGTCATCGACACCGGAGTGGACGTCAAGAACCGCCAACTCACCTCCGCAGTGGACGTCAAAAGCGGCCGCAACTTCCTGCCGAAGAACCTCAAGGACGACAACGGCAACAAGATCGAGCGCGGCAGCGAGAACGGCACCACCGACGTGGTCGGCCACGGCACGAAGGTCGCCGGAATCATCGCCGCCAGACCGGCGAAGGGCACGGGCTTCGTCGGCCTGGCCCCCAAGGCGACGATCATCCCGATCCAGCAGAACGACGCGGAGGGCCACGGCGACACGGACACCTTGGCCGCTGCCGTCAACTACGCGGTCGACAACGCGAAGGCCGACATCATCAACATCTCCCAGGACACGGTCAACCCGATCGCGCGCAGCTCGAAGCTGGAGCAGGCGGTGGAGAACGCCCTGTCCAAGGAGATCGTCGTCGTCGCCTCAGCTGGCAACGACGGCCTCGGGGGCGACGTGAAGGAGACGTACCCGGCTTCGTACGACGGCGTCCTGGCGGTGGCCGCCGCGGACCGCAACAACGAGCGCGCCGCCTTCTCCCAGTCCGGCGACTTCGTCGACGTCGCCGCCCCCGGCGTCGACATGGTCTCCACCGTCCCTGGCGGCGGACACTGCGCCGACAACGGCACCAGCTTCTCCGCCCCGTACGTCGCTGGCGTCGCCGCCCTCATCAAAGCCAAGCACCGCAACTGGACGCAGAAGCAGATCGCCGCGCAGATCATGCAGACCGCGGAACGCTCCATTCCCGGCCACGACCGCCTGGTCGGCTGGGGTGTCGTCGACCCCGTCCGCGCCCTGACGGAGGACGACAAACCGATCGACCACCCGGTGCCGAGCAACGAAGGCGCAGGGCAGGCCGAGGCCCCCACTGTGGCCCAACTCCCGCTCGGCGAAACCCCGCAGGAACGGGCGGCCCGCCTCGGCACCTACGTGGTGGTGGGCAGCCTGGTGCTGGTGGCGGTCATCGCAGGCGGGGCGGTGGCGATGCGCGACGGCCGCAGGAAGACGCCCTCCGGCTAGCCGAGAAGGCCGTTGGTCCTGTCACTGGTAGTGGCTAGAGTGACACGCATGCAATCGGTGATGTTCACGTCACCGCGATCGCAATGACCCGCGGTCGTAGCTAACGGGGAGAACGGGGAGGGTGAGCGTCATGGCGCGCGCCGACGATGTTCGCAGCGGTGAGGGGCAGCCACGGGGCTGCAACGCTTCATGAGAGGGCCGGCCCCTCGGCCTGACAAGGAACGCGAACGCCTCACCACAGCCCACCGCGGCGGATCACACCGGGGACGCACCACGCGCGTTCGCCATGCAGCCTCTCCAAGCCGCCGGGCCCACCACTGAACCGGAAATCGGGAAGGAAGAACAGATGGCAGGAACCCAGAAGGTCACAGACGACGTACTGCGGCAGTTCGAGCAGGAACTCAACGAGCGCTTCGGCTCGGTGAAGCAGCAGCTGCAGCAGTTGCACGCCGTGATCGACAGTGTCGAAGGCAAGTGGCAGGGCCAGGGCGCCGTGTCCTTCGACCGCAAGCAGACCGAGATCAACGAGCGCATGGCCAACATCGGCAACCTGCTCGTCCGCTTCCAGAACGCGGTCAACGACAACCGCCGCATCGCCGGCAGCACCGACGAAGAGATCTACCAGGCCCTGGCGGGCATCGACACCGGCAGCTCCGGCTCGACCGGCGGCAGTGCCCCGTCCGGGAAGACCTCTGCCTTCTCCGGCATGTAGCTCGTGCGCGATCGAGCGACGGCCCATCTGTGGCCGCAGCAAACCTTCAGTTCGAACCCTCAGCACAGCAGGCATGGAAGGCAGTTGGAGAAGAAATGGCAGTAGACAACGGCACAATGCTCGTCACCTACGCGGAACTTGAACGAGCCGCAGGGGACATCACCGCCCAGGCCAAGAAGCTCGACACGGACCTCGAAGCGCTCCAGAAGCGGATGAAGGACCTCTCCGCCTACTTCGAGGGCGAGGCCAAGACCGCGGCGGACGGCCTCCACCGCGAATGGGATATCAAGGCCCGGGAGATCCACCAGGCCCTGAACTCCATCGCGAGCGCGATCCGCGAGGCGAGCGCGGCGTACAGCGCGGCCGACCGCAAGGCCGCCGCCAACTACTAACAGCGGTCGACGGAACGGGGGTGGGCACGCACGGGAGGTGTCCACCCCACCTCCGGAACAGAAGAAGGCCGCAGGAGAGGAATCGGAAAGTCCGGGCACTCTCCGATGGCTTCCTTTGCTGCTGTCAACAGATGATTACACTCCTGGTCAAGATCCGCCGGTATCCACTCGGACGTGCAGGGCGTGCGCTGTTTGGTGTGCCCGCGGGTGAGTGTGTAGTTACGGCAAGGGCGCACGTGGGGGACCGGTTCGCGACGCCTGCCTGCGCCGGAGGGGGATTACGGGGTGAGTGAGACAGACGAGGCGTCCGCGGTGCCGGGTCGGCTGCGCCGGGCGCTTCCACGCAGCAGGCGCGGCCGGTTGTTGCTGATATCCGCGCTGGTGCTCGCGCTTGCGGGCAGTGGGCTCGGCAGCTGGGCGGCGGACATCTGGCTGTGGCCGAAGGACCGCTATTGCTGGGGTGCATGGGAAGAGGACAGCGGTCCGGAGTTCCTCGGCGATGATGCCTTCGGTGACGATGACGACGGGTCACGCACCGGTGAGGAGACGGCGCCCACCCGCAAGCGCCCGAGCGGCAGGTGCAAGGTCACCATCGCCGGCGACTACAAGAGCAGTCACGACGGCGACGAGGTCTCCATCCGCCAGCAGGTGTCCGTCGAGTACGGCCCGGTACCCAAGGCCGCGGAGGCCCGCCTGGCGATGGTCCAGGACGGTTTTCTGGGCGGTGACATGGTCCCGCTTCCGGACGGCCTGCCGGGCACGGTGAACGGGGGTGGCGGTCTGCTGGTGCTCCCCAAGTCCTGCGATACGTCTGATGGCCGGCCGACCGTCGTCACCATGGACGCGTCCGGCACATACGCCAGCGGCCCCTCGTACAGCCAGAACGATCCGGCGGATCTGGGCGGCGCCCAACAGGCGGCGGTGCTGCTCGTCGCGGCGGCCAACCGTGGGATGGAGGCGGCCGGTTGCGCGCCGGACAAGCCGCTGAAGGTCAGCTCGCCCCTCTACGACCTGCCGGGCAAGCCGGACAGTATCTACAGTGCCTCTGAAGACGTCTGCGGGATCCGTGGCCTGAGCCTCGGCATGGAGGACATCACGGACCAGACCGGCGCGGTCACCCACGACCTGCAGACGTGCAGCGTCCGTGGCGATGGCGTGCCGTACCTGGAGCTGGCCATGGTCGCGCAGCCCAGGCTGGCCGCGGTGTTCGACGGCATCGCGGGCGAGCGCCCTGTCGCCCGCGGCTGGCGCGGCAGGGGCAGCATCGGCGAGGACCATGCGATCGTACGAGCCGACTGCGCCGGCCGGCCCGCCACCTTCCTGATGGGCGCCTCCACCGACCCCGACCACCTTGCCGCGTTCGTCAACGCGGCCGCCGCCCGCCTGGGCTGCGCCCCCATCGCCCCCGAGGGAGCCGCCCGGTGAGCAGCACCGCGGACGAGTCGAACCGATACGAACAGCCGCTGCCCGCCGACCGGGAGTCGCTCAGCGAGCGGCATCGGCGCCTGCGCCGGGAGCGCTGGCGCCGACGCCGCCAGCGTTTGCACTGGCGCCACCTGCTGCGCGGCCGGGTCCGGCCGCTGCTGGCCGCAGGGCTCGCCGGGGTGCTGCTCGGCGCCGGCGGCACGCCCTGGCAGGCGCAGGCCGGGCCGTTCGCGCCGGACGAGGTGTGCTGGGGCGCGCTGTCCCGCGACGACCTCGCCCCGATCTTCCGCGAGCCGGAGAACGTCAAGGCGGTCGAGGCGCCCGTGCTGCACGGCGGGAACTCCATGGACGGCCCAGCCGGCAGTTGCCAGCTGACGAACAGCGACGGCGACGTATGGGCGCTCACCGCCCGGGTGCACCGGCTGGACGACCGGGCCGGCGACGACGGCAAGTGGGCCGATGAGTTCCTCTCCGCCCGTCTCACCCCGCTCGGCGGCGGGCTGCTGGGCATGGCCTCGGACAACCGCGCCTGGCTCGCCATCCCGGACGGCTGCCTGGGCCGCCCCGACGACCTCGACGGGCCGGCCGTCGTGGATATCGCCCAGGGGACGTGGATCGGCGACATGGAGCCGCGCACCGAGGAGCGGAACGCGATGGCCCGCATGGTCGTGAAGCTCGTCAACAAGGTCAGCGCGCACCTGGGCTGCACCGGCACGATCGCCGATCCGGTCGAACGCCTGCCGAAAGCCGCCCGCTACACCCGTACGGAGAAGCCGGACGCGCTCTGCGGCATCAAGGGGCTGACCCTGGGCAAGAAACGCAAGCCGAACAAGTACCCCATGATCACCGACGGGCACGGCCCGGTACGCACCTGCGACCGGGACATCACCGGCTCGCAGTGGAAGCAGCGCCTGATGACCGTCGAGGACCCGCGGCTGGCCGCGATCTTCATGAGGATGACGCTGGACGACGGCGACCGGGTGAGCTCCGCCGTCGGCTACGGTGGTCTCGGCCCCAACCTCGGTGTTTTCCGGGCCCGTTGCCAGGCGGGCGCGACCGTGTTCCTCGTACAGGCCAACGACGCCGGGATGAGCGCGGACGTGCGCACCCTCTTCCCCCGCTACGTCGAGGCCGAGGCCGCCCGCCTCGGCTGCGGCCCGCTGAAGCTGAAACTGTCATAGCCGGGCGGGAGCCTCTGACTCCGCCCAGCCGTCGTGCCGCAATGATGCGAAACGCCACGCCCTCGGCAGCTCGAATGCCAGGGCGTGGCGTCCTCGTAGGTGGCTGTCTCGGCGACGCCTGAATTCTGACCCTCTGACGGCGGATCAAAAGTGACCCTCTCGGTGGTCTTCGCCTGAACCTGATCTTGATCGGAAGGTCAGGAGGGAAGGGTGATCCGCGTGGAGGACTGGGCAGAGATCCGCAGGCTGCACCGGGCCGAGCAGATGCCGATCCGGGCGATCGCCCGGCATCTGGGCATCTCGAAGAACACGGTGAAGCGTGCACTGGCGAGTGACCGGCCGCCGAAGTACGAGCGGCCGGCCAAAGGCTCGGTGGTCGACGCGGTCGAGGTGCAGATCCGTGAGCTGTTGCGGGAGACCCCGACGATGCCCGCCACCGTGATCGCCGAGCGGATCGGATGGGAGCGCGGGATGACGGTCCTCAAGGAGCGGGTGCGGGAACTGCGGCCCGCCTACGTTCCCGTCGATCCGGTCTCCCGCACGACCTATCAGCCGGGCGAGCTGGCCCAGTGCGACCTGTGGTTTCCCGACGCGGAGGTCCCGCTCGGCTACGGGCAGACGGGGCGACCGCCGGTGCTGGTGATGGTGTCCGGCTACTCGCGGGTGATCGCCGCGCGGATGCTGCCCTCCCGCACGACCGGCGACCTGATCGACGGGCACTGGCGGCTGCTGAACGGGTGGGGCGCCGTGCCCAAAACGCTGGTCTGGGACAACGAGGCCGGGGTCGGCCGCGGCAAGCTCACCGCGGAGTTCGCCGCGTTCGCGGGCCTGCTCGCCACCAAGATCTACCTCTGCAGGCCCCGTGACCCCGAGGCGAAAGGACTGGTCGAACGCGCCAACGGTTATCTCGAGACCTCGTTCCTGCCCGGCCGCACGTTCAGCGGCCCCGGCGACTTCAACACCCAGCTGACCACCTGGCTGGCGGTCGCCAACCGGCGCCTGCACCGCACCCTTAAGGCCCGTCCCGCCGACCGCTGGGAGGCCGACCGGGCCGGGATGCTCACCCTGCCGCCCGTCGACCCGCCCGCCTGGTGGCGGATGCAGGCCCGCATCGGGCGTGACCACTACGTCCGCGTCGACACCAACGACTACTCCGTGCACCCCGAGGCGATCGGACGCACCGTCACCGTGCTCACCGACAACGACGAAGTCATCGCGCTGTCGCCCGGCAGCGTGATCGTCGCCCGCCACCCCCGCTGCTGGGCCCGCCACCAGACCCTCACCGATCCCGATCACGCCGCTGCGGGCCAGACGATGCGCGGGCAGGCCCGCCATCAGCAGGCCGCCCAGGCCGAGGCCGGCCCGCTCGTCGAGGTCGAGCAACGCGAACTCGGCGCCTACGACCGGCTGTTCACCGTCATCGAAGGCGGCGGCGACAGGGAGGCCGGCTGATGCCCCGCACCACCACCGCCCCGGCCGAAAACACCACAGCGGGCCGCAGGACCGGCTCCCAGACCGTCGCCGACCTCGCTTTCCTCGCCCGCGCAATGAAGGCCCCGGCCCTGCTGGACGCCGCCGACCGGCTCGCCGAACGCGCCCGCAAGGAGTCCTGGACCCACGCCGAATACCTCGTCGCCTGCCTCCAACGCGAGGTCTCCGCCCGCGAATCACACGGCGGCGAGGCGAGAGTACGTGCCGCCCGCTTCCCCGCGATCAAGACGATCGAGGAACTCGACGTCACCCATCTGCGCGGCATGACGCGACAACAGCTCGCGCATCTGGGCACGTTGGACTTCATCGCCGGCAAGGAGAACGCCGTCTTTCTGGGCCCGCCGGGCACGGGGAAGACACACCTGGCGATCGGCCTCGCGGTCCGCGCCTGCCAGGCTGGACACCGCGTCGCCTTCGCCACCTGTCAACGGCCATTTGTTTGCCCCGGTGGCGGCCAGATGTTCCATGCACTCATGGCCGACTCGGCGTCCCCAGTGGCGGCCAGATATCTCCCCGC